>JANMMD010000384.1:0-5308 GCA_031372905.1 Betaproteobacteria bacterium | reverse complement strand
GCCGGGCACCAGCACGGCCTTGGGCTTGAGTTGCGCGGCGATGCCCATCTTCTCGAACAGCTGCCACAGGTAGATGCCGCTGCTGCCGCCGGCGGCGGGGTCGATGGTGGCCACCGCGCGCGCAGCGAGCAAGGCTTGCTGGAAGGCTGCCACGCTGCTGATGTCCGGGGCCGGCGCGCCCTGCTTCACGGCCACGCCGATGGCCACTTTCGCCAGCCGCACCGGTGCGGCCACGCTGCCGGCCTTGGCCAGTTCCTGCAGCGGGCCGGGCGTCAGCACCAGCAGGTCGAAGCTCTCGCCGGCGGCGATGCGGCGCGCCAGGGCGCCGGCGGTGTCGTTGACGATCTCGACCTTGTGGCCCGTGCGCGCCTCGAATTCGGCCACCAGCGCCGTGGGCACGGGCTTGTAGGCGCCGGTGGTCAGCAGCTTGATGTCGGCCGCGGCAGCGGGCAGCGTCGCCCCCAGGGCAGCCACAAACGCGATGAGGGCGGGCTTGATCAGGGTCATGGGCGGCAGTCTTTTGAAGAATGGGGCGATGACGGCAAGCCTAATCGAGCGCCGACGGCCCTTGCAGCCAGGTCTCGGGCTGCTGCATCGCGGCCTCCAGCGCCTGCACGTACCGGCCCAGGTGCAGGCCGTCCATCAAGGCGTGGTGCACCTCCACCGACACCGGCAGCCAGAGCTTGTCGCCCTCGGCCTGCAGGCGGCCGAACGCCAGCTTGGGCACGCTGTCTTCGCGGCCCCAGTTGCGCGCGTGCGAGAAGCTCGTGAAATGCAGCCACGGCAGGGTGGTGAAGTGCAGCAGCGCGCTCTGGTCCGCGCGCGGCTCGAAGGGCGCGCTGCGTGTGCGGGCGGCCTCCATCGCAGCCCGTGCCGCGGCGTGAAAGCTGGGCCAGTGCGGCGTGTGGTCGAGGTAGGCAAAACCGAAGCTCTCGTCCTCGCGCAGCACCGTGCTGCTGCCGTGCACCACCTCATGCACGCGCACGCGGCCGCCTTCCAGCCGGTAGCGCAAGGGCTCGTGCAGGTTGGCCAGGCGCAGAGACAGAAACAGGCAGGCGAGTGAAAAACTCTGCCCGCGCGCCGCGACCGCGGCCTTCAGCGGCGCGGCGTCCAGGCGCACACAGACGTTGAAGTAGGGCTTGTCGAAGCCGCGGAAGTACTCGAAGGCTTCGCGGCGCGCCCAGGTCTCGGTGTTCAGGTACTCGGCCATGGGCGGCATGATGCCCGGGCCGTGGTAGCCAGGCGGTGATGGGCGTCGATACTGGCGCGCCATGCCGCCCAGCCTGCCCTCCGCACCCCCCTTGCCGAAGCCGCGTGTCCAGCCGCGAGTTCAGACGCACATGCAGCCCGCGCTGGTGGTCATCGCCGCCGGCGTGTGCGCGGCGCTGCACGTGGGCAAGCTGGCGCCGGCCGTCACCACGCTGCAGGCCGAGCTCGGGCTGACGCTGGTGCAGGCAGGCTTTCTGCTCTCGCTGGTGCAGGGCGCGGGCATGTTGCTGGGCCTCGTCTTCGGCGCGTTGGCCGACGGCCTGGGCGCGCGGCGCAGCATGGTGCTGGGCCTGGCGGTGCTGGCGGCGGCGAGTGCCGCGGGCGGCAGTGTGACCGGGGCATCGGCGCTGACGCTGCTGATGGCCTGCCGCGTGGCCGAAGGCTTCGGCTTCCTGCTCGTGGTGCTGCCGGCACCGGGCCTCGTGCGGGCGCTGGTGCCGCCGGCGCGCATGGCGGCCATGCTGGGCGTGTGGGGCGCCTACATGCCGCTGGCCACGGCGCTGGCCCTGCTGCTGGGGCCGCTGTGCATCGCCGCTTTCGGCTGGCGCGTGTGGTGGTGGGCGCTGGCGCTGTTGTCGCTGTTCGCGTTGCTGGCTCTGCGCCACACCGTGCCGGCACGGCCGGCCGCCGGCTCGGCGGCGGCGGCCACGCCCCAGGCGCTGCCCTGGTGGCTGCGCCTGCGCCTCACGCTGGCGGCACCCGGCCCCTGGTGGGTGGCGCTGTGTTTTGCGATGTATTCCGGGCAGTGGCTGGCCGTGATCGGCTTTCTGCCCACCATCTACGCCCAGGCCGGCGTGGCGGCCGGCGTCACGGGCCTGCTGACGGCGCTGGTGGCGGCCACCAACATCATCGGCAACCTGTCGGCGGGCCGGCTGCTGCAACGCGGCGTGAGGCCTGGCGTGTTGCTGGCTGCGGGCTTCATCGCGATGGGGCTGGCCGCGCTGCTGGCCTTCGGCCAGGTCGGTGGGCTGGCCACGCTGCCGCCAGCGGCGCGCTATGCGGCGCTGCTCGGTTTCTCGGGCTTCGGCGGCTTGATTCCGGCCACGTTGTTTGCGCAGGCCATGCGCGTGGCACCGGGGCCGCAGACGGTGTCCACCACCGTCGGCTGGCTGCAGCAGTGGTCGGCGCTGGGCCAGTTTGCCGGGCCGCCGCTCGTGGCGGCGGTGGCCAACCAGGCGGGCGGCTGGCAGTTCACCTGGGTGGCCACCGGGGCGCTGGCACTGGCCGGGTTGCTGTTCAGTGCGCTGCTGGTGCGCGGCCGGCCAAGCGCTGCACAGCGCAGCATTCAAGCGCAGCGCCCGGACGGCCGATAAGCCCGGCACACGGTCGACAGGGCTGTGTGACGCCCTGCCGACCACCTGCACACCGCTTTGGAGCCGCCCCGATGAACGCACCCGCCGAACTGAAGTACCGACTGATCACCCGCAGCGACATGGACGGCCTGGTCTGCGCCGTGCTGCTGAAGGAACTGGGCCTGCTCGGCGAAATCGTCTTCCAGCACCCCAAGGACATGCAGGACGGCAAGGTGGCCGTGACCGAGCGCGACATCATCACCAACCTGCCCTATGTGCCGGGCTGCGGCCTGTGTTTCGACCACCACGCCAGCGAAGCCGTCCGCAACGGCGGCCAGCCAACGCCGAACTACGTCCTGCAGCCAGACGCCAAGAGCGCGGCGCGCGTGGTCTACGACCACTACGGCGGCAAGGCCCGCTTCACGCGCATCAGCGACGCGATGATGGAAGCCGTCGACAAGGCCGACTCCGCCGGCTTCAGCATGGACGACGTGCTCGAGCCCAAGGGCTGGGAACTGCTCAGCTTCCTGATGGACGCGCGCACCGGCCTCGGCCGTTTCCGCGAATTCCGCGTCTCGAACTACCAGCTGATGATGAAGCTCATCGACTGCTGCCGCGACATGCCCATCGAGGACATCCTGGCGCTGCCCGACGTGAAAGAGCGCGTGGACCTGTTCTTCGCGCAGCACGAGCTCTTCCGCGCGCAGATCGCCCGCGTGGCGAAGGTGCACGGCCCGCTGGTGGTGCTGGACCTGCGTGACGAAGAAACGATTTACGCCGGCAACCGCTTCGTGGTCTACGCCATGTACCCGCAGTGCAACATCAGCATGCACGTGATGTGGGGCCGCGAGAAGAGCAACACCGTCTACACCGTGGGCAAGAGCATCTTCGACCGCAGCAGCCCCGTGGATGTCGGCGCGCTCATGCTCAAGCACGGTGGCGGCGGCCACCACGCCGCCGGCACCTGCCAAGGCGCCAACGACTGCGCCGAGCCCATGAAGGAGCTGCTGGTGCTGGAGCTGTCGCGGGCCTAGGCCTTCGTTGGCCCCGCCAGCGCCGCCAGCACCTGCGGCGGCGTGAAGGGCACGGCGCGCAGGCGCGCGCCGCTGGCATCGAACACCGCATTCGCAATGGCCGCCGGTATCGCGCAGGCCGTGGGTTCACCGGCGCCCCAGCTGGGCTCGCCCGGGCGATCGATGAGATCGACCTCCACGCGCGGCACCTGGTCGTGGCGCAGGATGGGGTAGCTGGCCCAGTCGGTGCTGAGCACCTGCTTGGCGTCCCACCTCACCTGTTCCATCAGCGTGCGGCTGACGGTCTGGATGACGCCGCCTTCCACCTGGTTGGCGGTGCCGTCGGGGTTGATGAGCTGGCCGCAGTCGTGCGCCACGCAGACACGTTCGACGCGGATTTCGCCGGTCTTGCGGTTCACTGCCACCTCGGCCACCGCAGCCACGTAGGTGGTGGCGTTGTTGTAGCGCAGGTAGCTCACGCCGCGGCCCTTCACGACCTCACCCGACGTGGAAGAGGCGGGGTTGGTGCCCACTCGCGGCTGCCACTTGGCGCGTTCCAGCACCTTGTCCAGCACCGCCAGCGCGCGCGGGTCCTTCAGCACGCGGCGGCGGTACTCGGCCGGGTCGGCCTTGGCGGCGAAGGCCAGCTCGTCGATGAAGCTTTCATTGGCGAAGCTGTTTTCGATGCGTCCCGGGCTGCGCAGGTGCGCGCTGCGGAAGAACGCCTGCTCGATGTGGCGCGTGTTCACGCGCACCGCCGGCAGCTGGTAGGGAATGCCGCTGTTCTGGAACAGGAAGCCGACCCAGTTGCCCGGCTTGGGCAGGCCGGTTTCCGCGGCGGCCAGCAACGGAAAGTCCAGCGGCTTGAAGGCCACGATGTGGTTCAGCGCAATCCAGAAATCGCTGCTCCAGGCGACCACGTTGCCCTGGCTGTCGAGGCCGGCCTCGAAGTCCATCGAACGCGGTGGGCTCTTCGGCGCGCGCGCGGTCTCGTCGTCGCGCATCCACTGCACGCGCACGGTGTGGCCGGTCAGCGTGGTGATCAGCGCGGCATCGGCCGCGGCGTCTTCGTGGCCGTTGCGGCCGTAGCAGCCGGCGCCATCGAGGTACACGCAGCGGATGCGTTCCTTGGGCACACCGGCGATCGGCGCAATCTCGTCCACCAGCGAGTGCGTGGCTTGCGAGGCCGTCCACACCGTCAGCTGGCCGTCCTTCAACTGCGCCACGGCGCATGAGGGCCCCAGCGACGCGTGCGTCTGCACCGCGAAGTCGTAGCGCGCCTTCACGCGCTGGGGCGCGGCGGCCACGGCCGCGAGCACGGCCTCGGGCTCGCCCACCTTCTGCGTGATCTCGGTCTTGGCCACCTTGCGTGTGCGCCAGTGGTCGAAGACGGTGGCGTTGTCGGGCAGGCCCGTGCCCGCGCCCCACGTCACCTTCATCGCGCGCATGGCCTTGACGGCGCCCCATTCGGTCTTGGCCAGCACGGCGAGGAAGTCGCCCTTGCGCACCGTCTGCACGTAGCCGTTGACCTGCTTCGCTTCGGCGTCGTCAAAGCCTTGCAGTGGCGCACCCAGCTCGGTCGGGCGCAGCACCCGCGCGTGCAGCATGCCGGGCAGGCGGAAGTCCTGCATGTACGGGAACTCGCCCGTCAGCCGCGCCGGGATGTCCACGCGCGGCAGCGACTTGCCCACCACCTGGTACTCGGCAGCGCGTTTCATCACCACCTTGGCGTCG
>JANMMD010000381.1:0-20895 GCA_031372905.1 Betaproteobacteria bacterium | reverse complement strand
GCGACAGCGAGATCATCATCGCCGGCGGCCAGGAGAACATGAGCGCCAGCCCGCACGTGCTGCTGAACAGCCGCGACGGCCAGCGCATGGGCGACTGGAAGATGGTCGACAGCATGATCACCGACGGCCTGTGGGACGTCTACAACCAGTACCACATGGGCACCACCGCCGAGAACGTGGCCAAGAAGTACAGCATCAGCCGCGAAGCGCAGGACGCCCTGGCGCTCTCCAGCCAGCAGAAGGCCGCCGCGGCGCAGGAAGGCGGGCGCTTCAAGGACGAGATCGTGCCGGTGAGCATTCCGCAGAAGAAGGGCGACCCCATCGTCTTTGCCGCGGACGAGTTCATCAATAAGAAGACCAGCGCCGAGGCCCTGGCCGGCCTGCGCCCGGCTTTCGACAAGGCCGGCAGCGTGACGGCCGGCAATGCCAGCGGCCTGAACGACGGCGCCGCGGGTGTGGTGGTGATGACGGCCGCCAAGGCCGCCGCACTCGGCCTGAAGCCGCTGGCACGCATCGCCAGCTATGCCAGCGCGGGCCTGGACCCCGCCATCATGGGGATGGGCCCGGTGCCGGCGGCCAGGAAAGCGCTGCAGCGCGCGGGCTGGAAGGCGCAAGACCTCGACCTGCTGGAGATCAACGAAGCCTTCGCGGCGCAGGCCTGCGCCGTGCACCAGGAAATGGGCTGGGACACGAGCAAGGTCAACGTCAACGGTGGCGCGATTGCGATCGGGCATCCGATCGGTGCCAGCGGCTGCCGCATCCTGGTGACGCTGCTGCACGAGATGATCAAGCGCGATGCGAAGAAAGGCATCGCCAGCCTGTGCATCGGCGGCGGCATGGGCGTTGCGCTGACCGTCGAACGCTGAACCGAGACCCTGCAGCCCCCGGGCGAACCCGATTGACCGCGACGCGGCGGCCGGCGACCCTCACCGCATTCGAATCAAGGAGCGAAGAATGAGCAAGAAAGTGGCCTACGTGACCGGCGGCATGGGTGGCATCGGCACCGCCATCTGCCAGCGCCTGGCGAAAGAAGGTTTCACCGTCATCGCCGGCTGCGGCCCCAGCCGCGATCACGTCAAGTGGCTGGCCGAGCAGAAAGCCCTGGGCTATGAGTTCTTCGCCTCGGTGGGCAATGTCGCCGACTGGCAGAGCACGGTGGACGCCTTCACGCAGGCGCGTGAACAGCACGGTGCGATCGACGTGCTGGTGAACAACGCCGGCATCACGCGCGACCGCATGTTCCTGAAGATGACGCCGGAAGACTGGCACGCCGTGATCGACACCAACCTCAACAGCATGTTCAACGTCACCAAGCAGGTGGTGCCGGGCATGGTGGAAAAGGGCTGGGGCCGGATCATCCAGATCAGCAGCGTGAACGGCGAAAAGGGCCAGGCCGGCCAGACCAACTACAGCGCCGCCAAGGCCGGCATGCACGGCTTCACGATGGCACTGGCGCAAGAGCTCGCGGCCAAGGGCGTGACTGTGAACACCGTGAGCCCTGGCTACATCGGCACCGACATGGTCCGCGCCATCAAGCCCGAGGTGTTGGAGAAGATCGTCGCCACCATTCCGGTGAAACGCCTGGGCATGCCCGAGGAAATCGGTTCTATCGTCGCCTGGCTGGCGAGCGAAGATTCCGGCTTCTCCACCGGCGCTGATTTCAGCTGCAACGGCGGCATGCACATGGGCTGATCGGGCGCACTGGGCTGGTGGCCCGGACCCAAGACACGGGCGCCTTCGGGCGCCCGTTTTTTTCAGCCCCGCTGGATCAGCGCGTCGGCGACGAGGCCGGCGTCGGCACGACGATGACGGTGGTGCCGCCGGTGCCGTTCTTGCCAGGTGCGCCCTGGTTGCCGTCATAGCCCTGGGCGCCCGTGCTGCCCGTACTGCCAGTGCTGCCAGTGCTGCCGGTGTTGCCCTGCACCCCTGCGGGGCCGGGGGCGCCGGCAGGGCCGGGCACGACAACGGCCGCGGGCGCGGGCACCGTGATGACTTCAGGGCGGTTGCAGGCGGCAAGGCTGCCCAGGGCCGACGTGGCGAACAGGGCAGAAAGAAGACGGGTACGGTTCATGGCAAAGCCTTGGTCGAAAGGTGTCAGCGGCGCGCTGCTCGTTGCAGCGGCTCTGCGGCAGCATGACAGTCGGCGTCCCGGGTGTCTGTGCGCCAGTCCACATCCGACGGCCGACTGCCAACGGCCGACGGCTCAGCCTTCGATGAAGAACTTGATCACGCTCTTGGCGAGAAAGCCCACCAGCCCGAAGCCCAAGGCCAGGAAGAGCACGAAGGTGCCGAAGCGGCCGGCCTTGGACTCGCGGGCCAGCTGCCAGATGATGAAGCCCATGTAGAGCATGAACGCGCCCACCCCGAAGGTGAGGCCGAACTGGGCGATCTCTTCTTCGCTGTAGCCGAACATCAGGTCTTGCCTGCGTCGGCGGCATCAGCGGCCTGGGCGGCTGGCACGAGGTCGCGGTAGGCGTGCCAGCTGGCGTGCGCCAGCCACGGCACCACCACCACCAGGCCCACCATGAGGCTGGCCATGCCGATGAGCGTCAGCACCAGGATCAGCGTGGCCCACAGCGCCATCGCCGCCGGGCTGGCGAGCGCCGCACTGACGCTGGTGCGCACCGCCTGCATCACGCTGTGCGGGCGGTCCAGCAGCAGCGGGATGGCCACCACCGAGCTGGCGAACATCGGCGCTGCCAGCACGCTGCCCAGCAGCAGCCAGGCCTCGAACAGCAGGCTCTGGTCGTTGAGCACCACCACATGCAGGAAATCAGCTGGGCTGTTGACCGGCGCACCGGCAAACCGCGTGATCAGCGAGGCCGAAGTCAGCACCCAGCCGGTGCCGGCCAGCGCCAGCAGCAGGCCGAAGACCACCAAGCGGTGGTCTTTGGGGCGCCATGCCGCCAGTGCGATGCCCAGGGTGGCCGGGCGGCCGCGCTCCAGCGCGCGGCTGACGGCGTAGAGGCCCGTGGCCACCACCGGCGCCACGAGCAAGAAGCCGCTGAAGCTGCCTGCCAGCGCCCAGAAGCGGTTGCCGGCCGCCACCATCAACAAGGCGCCGAAGAGTGCTGCCGCCAGGCCGTGCAACAAGCCGGGCAGCGGGCAGCGCATCAGGTCGCCCCAGCCCAGCGCCAGCCAATGCCACGGACGACCCGGGGCCACGGCTCGCACCGGCAGGCTGGTGCCATGCGCGCTGGCGGTGTCAGGCGCTTGCACTGGCGGCCTCCGCGATGAGCTGCAGGGCCGCTGCGTGCAGGCTGCCTGCGCTGCCATTGGGCAGCGCCACCGCGCTGGCCTGGCCGTAGTGGCGGAAGTTGCGCTGCATCGAACGCTCGTAGACCGGGTCGTAATGCAGCGTCAGCAACTCTTCTACCACCCCCGCCACCTGGCCGGCCCGCGCACGGGCCTGCCAGTCTTCCACCACGGCCGCGCCGCGCAATTCACGCAGGGCGGCCAGGCGCGCGCAGAAACTTTCGGTGTCGTCCACGAAGTGCGCGTAGTCCTGCAGCAGGAAGGCCACGCGCGCAGGCAGCGACATCTGCACCTGCAGGCAAGCCGCGGCACGCACGGCCTCCATCAGTTGTTCCGGCACGCGCAGGCGGCCGATGGTGCGGCTCTCGCCTTCCACGTACACGGGCCGCTCGGGGTCGAGGGCGCGCAGCGCTCGCCAGAGCTGCGTCTCGAAGGCTTTCTGCGAGGGCTGCGGCCGGCCCGGCTCCGGGCCCAGCACGCTGCCGCGGTGGCAGGCCAGGCCTTCGAGGTCGAGCACCTGTTCGCCCTGCGCCGCCAGGGCCTGCAGCAGCCGGCTCTTGGCACTGCCGGTGCGGCCGCAGAGCACGCGGAAGCTGAACGGCGCCGGCAGCGTTTGCAGTTCGGCCAGCACCGCGCGGCGGAACTCGCGGTAGCCGCCTTCGAGCACGCTGACCTGGAAGCCGATCTCGCCCAGCACCAGCGCCAGCGAGCCCGAGCGCTGCCCGCCGCGCCAGCAATAGACCAGCGGCTTCCAGCTGCGCGGCAGATCGGCCGCATGCGTCTCGACATGGCTGGCGATGTTGCGCGCCGCCATCACGGCGCCGCGCTTGCGCGCGTCGAACGGCGAGGCCTGCTTGTACTCGGTGCCGATGTCGGCGCGCTGGGCGTCGTTCAGCACCGGCCAGTTCACCGCGCCGGGCAGGCGGTCTTCGGCGTGTTCGCTTTCGCTGCGTGCGTCGATGACGGCGTCGAAGCCGGCCAGCTGCGCGATGGCGTCGGTGGCGCTGATGCGGCGCAGGCTCATGGGCGGCGCAGGCTCATCGGGCGGCGTCCTTCGTCAAGCGCCCGGCGCCGTCACGGCGTCGAGCAGCTCGCTCTCGATGCGCAGCTGCGCCTTGCTCTTCTGCAGCTCGGGGCCGTCGACGAGAAAGGTGTCTTCGACGCGCTCGCCCAAGGTGGTGATCTTGGCCAGCTGCAGGTTCACGTGGTTGCGCCCGAGCACGCGGGCGATGGCGTAGAGCAGGCCCGAGCGGTCGCTGGCCGAGACCGTGAGCAGCCAGCGTTGCGCCCGTTCGTCAGGGGCGAGCGATACGCGCGGCGTGACGGGGAAGCTGCGCACACGCCGCGAGACACGGCCGCTGCGCGGCTCGGGCAGCGGGCCCTCGCTGGCCAGCGCCAGGCCCATCTGCGTTTCCACCAGCGAGATCAGGTCGCGGTACTTCAGCTCGGCGTCGGCGCCGGCGTCGCTCCAGTGCTGCGTGGCGACGACCTGAAAGGTGTCGAGCGCATAACCCGTGCGCGTGGTGTGCACCTTGGCGTCAAGAATGCTGAAGCCGGCGTTGTCGAAATAGCCGCAGATGCGCGCGAAGAGGTCGGGCCGGTCGGGCGAATACACGAGCACCTGCAAACCATCGCCCACCGAACTGGGGCGGGCGTTGACGATGGCGACGGGGCTCGTCACATGGCGCCACAGGCTGCGCGCGTGCCAGGCGATGTCGGCGGCGTCGTGGCGCGCAAAGTAGCTCACCTCCAGGGTCTGCCACAGCGGCTGTTCGGTGCCAGGCAGGGCGCTGTGCAGGGCCAGGTTCTGCTGCGCTTCCTGCTTGCGCGCTTCGATCTCGGCATCCAGGTTCGGCCGAGCGCCGCCGAGGGCGCGCAGCGTGTAGCGGTAGAGGTCCTCCAGCAGCTTGCCTTTCCAGGCGTTCCACACCTTGGGGCTGGTGCCGCGGATGTCGGCCACCGTCAGCAGGTAGAGCGCTAGCAGGCGCTGCGGCGTGCCCACCAGCTTGGCAAAGCCGCTGATGACGTCGGCATCGGACAGGTCTTCCTTCTGCGCGACGCGGCTCATCGTCAGGTGGTGTTGCACGAGAAACTCCACCAGCTGGGTGTCTTCGCGGCTGATGCCGTGTGCGCGGCAGAAGCGCCGCGCTTCCACAGCGCCCAGGTCGCTGTGGTCGCCGCCGCGGCCCTTGGCGATGTCGTGGAAGAGTGCCGCCACGTAGAGCAGCCAGGGCTTGTCCCACTGCGCGGCCAGCTGGGTGCAGAAGGGGTACTCGTGGGCGTGCTCGGGGATGAAGAAGCGCCGCACGTTGCGCACCACCATCAGGATGTGCTGGTCCACGGTGTAGACGTGGAAGAGGTCGTGCTGCATGCGCCCGACGATGCGCCGGAAGGCCCACAGGTCGCGGCCCAGCACGCTGGTCTGGTTGATCAGCCGCATGCCGTGCGTGATGCCGTGCGGCTGGCGCAGGATGTCCAGGAAGAGCTCGCGGTTCAGCGGGTCGCTGCGGAACTTTGCGCCCATCACGCTGCGGGCGTTGTACAGCGCTCGCAGCGTGCGTGCGCTCAGGCCCTGCAGGCCCGGCGTCTGCTCGAATACGAGAAAGGTCTCCAGGATGGCGTGCGGGTTCTCGATGTAGAGGTTGTCGTGCGCCACTTCCAGCATGCCGGCACGGTCGAAAAAGCGCGCGGTGATGGGCCGCATCGGCGCGTCGGCCGAGCCGTTGATGCGCTCCTCGATGTTCAGCATCAAGATCTGGTTCAGCTGCGTTACCGCCTTGGCTGCCCAGTAGTAGTGGCGCATCAGCACTTCCGAGCTGCGCTGCTCCTTCGTGGCCACGTAGCCGAAGCTCTCGGCGGTGGCTGTCTGCAGGTCGAAGACGAGGCGGTCTTCACGCCGGCCGGCCACCAGGTGCAGGCGCGCGCGGATGAGCTTCAGCGTGGCCTCGTGCTTCATCAGCTGCTTGGCCTCGAAGGGCGTGATCAGCCCCTTGGCCGCCAGCTGGCCCCAGGTGCGGCCCAGGCCCGCAGCACGCGCCACCCACACCACCACCTGCAGGTCGCGCAGGCCACCGGGGCTTTCCTTGCAGTTGGGCTCCAGCGAGTAGGGCGTGCCTTCGTACTTGACGTGGCGCTGCTGCATTTCCAGCATCTTCGCGCGCAGGAAGGCTTTCGGGTCCAGCGCCGCGGCGTGGGCCTGCACGAAGCGCTTGAAGAGCGGGCGCGCGCCGCAGATCAGGCGCGCTTCCAGCAGGGCGGTTTGCACGGTGACGTCACGCTCGGCCTCGGCCAGACACTCTTCCACCGTGCGCACCGACGAGCCGATTTCCAGCCCGATGTCCCAGCAGGCGGTGACGAAGCCTCCCACCGCCATGGCGCCGGTTTCGTCGGGCTGCGCCGGCAACAGCAGCAGCACGTCGATGTCGGAGTAGGGAAAGAGCTCGCCGCGGCCGTAGCCGCCCACGGCCACCAGCGCCGCGCCCGCCGGCAGGCCGGCGTTCTGGCAAAGGTCGGCCAAGGTGGCATCCACATGCCGGGCCAGAGCTCGTACCAGCGAAGACGCCGCAGCGGTGGTGGCGCGAGCCGCGCGAAAAACCTCCAGGAGCCGGGCCTTGCCGTCGCGAAAACGCGCGCGCCGTTCTGCCAGGCTGCCCGGGGCTTCACCCAGGCCCGCCACGGGGTTCATGAAGTCGCGTGGGCTCAGGACGTGACCATCGCCAGCGGCGCCAGGCAGGCCGCTGGCACCAGCGCCGAGCCATAGCCCAGGGGCGCAAACGCCGGCGGCGCCGGGCTGCCGGCGCTGACCGTCAGCACCTCGTAGCCGGTCTCGGTGACGAGCACGCTGTGTTCCCATTGCGCCGAGAGGCTGCGGTCGCGCGTGACGATGGTCCAGCCGTCGTAGGGGCGATTGCCGCGGCGGTCTTCCTTGATGTCGCGCTTGCCGGCGTTGATCATCGGCTCGATGGTGAAGATCATCCCCGGCACCAGCTCTTCCAGCGTGCCCGGGCGGCCGTAGTGCAGCACCTGCGGTTCTTCGTGGAAACGCGCGCCGACGCCGTGGCCGCAGAACTCGCGCACGACGGTGAAGCCGGCGGTCTCGGCAAAGGTCTGGATGGCATGGCCGATGTCACCGAGGCGCGCGCCCGGCTTGACCTTCACGATGCCCTTCCACATCGCATCGAAAGTCACCTGGCACAGCCGCTTGGCGGCGATGCTGCCTTCGCCCACCACGTACATGCGGCTGTTGTCGCCGTGCCAGCCGTTCTTGATGATGGTGACGTCGATGTTGATGACGTCGCCATTGCGCAGCGGCCGGTCGTCGGGGATGCCATGGCACACCACGTCGTTCAGGCTCGTGCACATGGATGCCGGGTAGGCCGGGTAGCCCGCCGGCTGGTAGCCCAGTGTGGCCGGGATGCCGCCCTGCACGTTCACCATGTGGTCGTGCGCCAGGCGGTCGAGCTCTTTCGTGGTCACGCCGGGACGCACGTGGGGCGTCAGCATGTCCAGCACTTCGCTGGCGAGCCGGCCGGCCAGGCGCATGCCTTCGATGTCGGCGGCGGTCTTGATCTGTATAGCCATCCCGCGATTATCCCACTGGCCCTCTAAAATCGTTGCCTTCCTCCACCCGCCGGATTTCACCGGGCCCGCATGACCGCCACGCCGCTCCATCTGATGCACTTCGAGGGCGGCACCGCGCTCTCGGCCTTCCGCGCCCAGGCTTTGCTGGCGCGCGTGCAGGCCGCCTGCCCGCGCATCACCGCGGTGGCGGCGCGGCATGTGCATTGGGCGGCTTTTGATGCTGCACCGGCTGCTTCCGACATCGACAAGCTGGCCGCGCTGCTGCAGTACGGCGATGCTTATGCGGGCCCTGCGGGCGGCGAACGGGTGGTGGTGATGCCGCGCCTGGGCACGGTGTCGCCCTGGGCCAGCAAGGCCAGCGACATCGCCCGCAACGTCGGCTTGCAGTTGCACCGGCTGGAGCGCGTGACGGAGTTCCAGCTCGCGCTGAAGAGCCCGCTGCTGGGCAGCGCCAAGCCGCTGAACGCCGAGGAGCGTGCCGCTGTGGCCGCCGAGCTGCATGACCGCATGACCGAGAGCGTGGCTTTCGAGCGGGAGGCTGCCGCCCACCTCTTCGACGTGCAGCCGGCCGCACCGCTGGCGCACGTGGAAGTGCTGACCGCCGGCCGTGGCGCCCTGGTCGCCGCCAACACTGAATTCGGCCTGGCCCTGAGCGACGACGAGATCGACTACCTGGCGGCGGCCTTCCAGCAACTCGGGCGCAACCCCAGCGACGTCGAGCTGATGATGTTCGCGCAGGCCAACAGCGAGCACTGCCGCCACAAGATCTTCAACGCGAAGTTCACCATCGACGGCGTGGAGCAGCCGCACTCGATGTTCGGGATGATCCGGCACACCGAGAAAGTCTCACCGCAGCACACCATCGTCGCTTACGACGACAACGCGGCGGTGATGGCCGGCGGGCCGGCCACACGCTGGCTGCCGCAAGGTTTCACCAACGCGCCGGTCTACGGCCCGCGTGAGGAAACCCTGCACGTGCTGATGAAGGTGGAAACGCACAACCACCCCACCGCCATCAGCCCCTACCCCGGCGCCAGCACCGGCGCGGGCGGCGAGATCCGCGACGAAGGTGCCACCGGCCGCGGCGCAAAGCCCAAGGCCGGCGTGACGGGCTTCAGCGTCAGCAACCTGCACCTGCCGGGCACCAACGAACCGTGGGAGCATAAGCCCATCGGCAAGCCCGCGCACATCGCCAGCGCGCTGCAGATCATGACCGAGGGCCCGCTGGGCGGTGCGGCCTTCAACAACGAGTTCGGCCGGCCCATCCTGGGGGGCTATTTCCGCGTCTTCGAGATGCCGGTGGCGGGCGTGCAGCGCGGCTATCACAAGCCCATCATGATCGCCGGCGGGCTGGGCAGCATCAGCGCGAGCCAGGTCAAGAAGCTGCCCTTCGGCGCCGGCACGCTGCTGGTGCAGCTCGGCGGGCCGGGCATGCGCATCGGCATGGGCGGCGGTGCGGCTTCGTCGATGGCGGCGGGCAGCAACACGGCGGCGCTGGATTTCGACAGCGTGCAGCGCGGCAACCCCGAGATCCAGCGCCGCGCGCAGGAGGTCATCAACCACTGCTGGGCGCTGGGTGAGATGAACCCCGTGCTGGCCATCCACGACGTGGGTGCGGGGGGCATCAGCAATGCCTTCCCCGAACTGGTGGACGGCGCAGGGCAGGGCGCCACCTTCGACCTGCGCAAGGTGCCGCTGGAAGAAAGCGGCCTGGCGCCGAAGGAAATCTGGTGCAACGAGAGCCAGGAGCGCTATGTCCTGGCCATCCACCCCGAGCTGATGCCGCTCTTCGAGCAGATGGCGGCACGCGAGCGCTGCCCGTTTGCGGTGGTGGGCGTGGCCACCAGCGAGCGTGAACTGGTGCTGGAAGACGGCCCGGGTGAGGATGGGAACAGACAGCGCGTGATCGACATGCCGATGGACGTGCTGCTGGGCAAGCCGCCCAAGACGCACCGCGACGTGGCGCGCGTGGCGCGCAGCGAAACACCGCTGGACCTGACCGGCGTGAAGCTGGACACCGTGGCGCTGGACGTGCTGCGCCACCCGACGGTGGCCAGCAAGCGCTTCCTCATCACCATCGGCGACCGCACCGTGGGCGGCTTGAACCACCGCGACCCGATGGTCGGCCCCTGGCAGGTGCCGGTGGCCGATTGCGCGGTCACCTTGGCCGATTACGTCGGCTTTCGCGGCGAAGCCATGGCGATGGGTGAGCGCACGCCGCTGGCGGCGCTGGATGCCCCGGCCTCGGGCCGCATGGCGGTGGGCGAGGCCATCACCAACCTGCTGGCGGCCCCCATCGAGCTGCCGCGCGTGAAGCTCAGCGCGAACTGGATGGCCGCCTGCGGCGAGCCCGGCGAAGACGCGGCCCTCTACGACACCGTGAGGGCCGTGGGCCTGGAGCTGTGCCCGGCGCTGGGCATCGGCATTCCGGTGGGCAAGGACTCGTTGTCGATGAAGACACGCTGGTCGGAGGGCGGTCCCTCTGGACAGGTCACGAAGCAGGTGACGGCGCCGGTGTCGTTGATCGTCACGGCCTTCGCCTCGCTTTCCGACGTGCGCGGCACGCTGACGCCGCAGCTGCAGCCGGGCGACACGACGCTGGTTCTCGTCGATCTCGGCCGGGGTAAGAAGCGCATGGCCGGCAGCATGCTGGCGCAGGTGCTGGGCCAGTTCGGCTGTCATCAAAAGGACGGGGTGCCCGACCTCGACGACCCCGCTTTGCTGAAGAACCTGGTGGCGGCGGTGAACACCCTGCGCGCGCAGGGCCGCATCCTGGCTTACCACGACCGCAGCGACGGCGGCCTGTGGGCCGCGGTCTGCGAGATGGCGTTTGCCGGCCATGCCGGCGTGAGCCTGAACGTCGACATCCTGTGCACCGAAGGCGACGGCATCAGCGACAGCCGCGCCGAATATGGCGATTCCAAGAATTGGGCCGGCCAGGTCAGCGAGCGCCGCAACGAGCTGATGCTCAAGGCGCTGTTCAACGAAGAGCTGGGTGTGGTGCTGCAGGTGCCCACGGCGGTGCGCAACGAGGTGATGGCGACGCTGCGCGAGCACTCCTTAAGCAAACACGCGCACTTCATCGGCAAGCCGAACGAACGCGGCGTGGTGGAGGTGTGGCGCGACACCAAGCTGCAGTTCGGCGCGCCCTTGCACAGCTTGCAGCAGCAGTGGGACGAGGTCAGCTGGCGCATCGCGCGCGGCCGCGACAACCCGGCCTGCGCTGACAGCGAACATGCCGCGGCGGGTGTGGCCGACGACCCCGGCCTGCACGTGCACCTGACGTTCGCCCCGGACGAAGCGCCTGCGGTGCACACCACGCGCCCGAAGATGGCCATCCTGCGCGAGCAAGGTGTGAATTCGCATGTCGAGATGAGCTACGCGCTGCACGCGGCTGGCTTTGACACCCACGACGTGCACATGAGCGACCTGCAGGCCGGACGCGTCAAGCTGGCCGATTTCCAGGGTCTGGTGGCCTGCGGCGGCTTCAGCTACGGCGACACGCTCGGTGCCGGCGAAGGCTGGGCGCGCAGCGTCCTCTTCAACCCGGCGCTGGCCGAGCAGTTCGCGGCCTTCTTCAACCGCCCCGACACGCTGGCCCTGGGCGTCTGCAACGGCTGCCAGATGATGGCGGCATTGGCGCCGCTGATTCCCGGCACAACGGCCTGGCCGCGCTTCACGCGCAACAAGAGCGAGCAGTTCGAGGCCCGGCTGTCGCTGGTGGAAATCCTCGACAGCCCGAGCCTGTTCTTCACCGGCATGGCCGGCAGCCGGCTGCCGATCGCCGTGGCCCACGGCGAGGGGTTTGCCGATTTCAGCCAGCGCGGGGACGTGAGCGCCGTGCACCGGGCGATGCGCTTTGTCGACCATCGTGGCCTAGCCACCGAGGCCTACCCGGCCAACCCCAACGGCAGCCCCGGCGGCCTGTCCAGCGTGACCACCGCCGACGGCCGCTTCACCGTGCTGATGCCGCACCCCGAGCGCGTCTTCCGCAACGTGCAGATGAGCTGGGCCGGCGGTGATGTCTCGGCACCCAGCCCGTGGATGCAGATGTTCCACAACGCCAGGAAAGCACTGACATGAACGAGCTCACCGTCCGCCGCCTGCTGGTGGATCTGGACACGCCGCTGCCGCGCCACTGGTGCGGTGGTGATGCCTTCCGCACCGCGTTCTTCAACGCCTTGTCGATGAGCTTCCCGGCCGGTGAACAGCTGTTCATCGATTCGGTCAAGAAGGGCATGACCGAACTCACCCCCGAGCAGCGCGAGCGGTTTGCCGTCGAGGTGCGGGGCTTCATCGGGCAGGAGGCCACGCACCGCCGCATTCACCAGCGCTTCAACCAGCACCTGCTGAACCAGGGGCTGAAGAACCGCTACGAAGAGCGCATCCTCTCGCGCCGGCCGATGCTGGAGAGCATCAACACGCGCAACTGGCTGGCCGTGACGGCGGCCACCGAACACTTCACCGCCATCTTTGCCGAGCACCTGCTGACGCACCCCGAACAACTGCAGGGTGCCGAGCCGCGCCTGCGCGACATGTGGCTGTGGCACAGCGCCGAAGAAACCGAGCATCGGTGCACCGCCTTCGACCTCTACGTCGCCCTCGGCGGCAACCACGAATGGCGCTGCCGCGTCTTCAAGGCCGTGGCCTGGAACTTCGCCATCGACACTGGGCGCCAGACGCTGCTGAACCTGTGGCACGACGGCAGCTGGTGGCGGCCGTCCACCTGGGCCAGTGCCTGGCGCCACCTCTTCGGCCGCCAGGGCCTGGTGCGGCTGGGTTATGCGCCGCTGAAGCGTTACCTGCGCGAAGACTTCCACCCCAGCCAAGGCGATGGCCGCCCGGCCGAAGGTTGGCTGGCCGCTCATGCCGACTTGGCGCCGCCCGTACGCGCGGCATGAAGCAGGTCGTCAACAGTGCGCTGAACTGAGCAGCCGGCCATGCACCTTGCCTTGCGCCGCGCTGAAGCCTTTGCTGCCCGTTTCGGCCTGCGCCTGCCGGTGCTGCTGGCGCCGATGGCCGGGGCCTGCCCCGTTGGCTTGTCCGCGGCCGTGGCGCAGGCCGGCGGCATGGGCGCCTTGGGCGCTTTGCTGCTGGATGCAGCGGCCATTGCCGACTGGGTGGCGCGCTACCGCATCGCCAGTGGAGGCCCGCTGCAGATCAACCTCTGGGTGCCTGATCCACCCCCGCTGCGCGATGCTGCGCATGAAACTGCGTTGCGCGAATTCCTCGCCCGCCACGGCCCGCCCGTGCCGGCGGCGGCGGCAGACACGCCGCTGCAGGACTTCGAAGCGCAGTGCGCCGCGCTGCTGGCCGCACGGCCCACCGCGGTGTCGTCGATCATGGGCCTCTACCCGCCGGCCTTCGTCGAGCAGCTCAAGGCCGCCGGCATCGCCTGGTTCGCCAACGTCACCACGGTGGCCGAGGCGCGTGCGGCAGAGGCGGCAGGGGCCGATGTCATCGTCGCCCAGGGCGCCGAGGCCGGCGGCCATCGCGGTGCCTTCGATGCCGCCATGGCGCGCGACGCAGCGGTGGGTTTGTTTGCCCTGCTTCCGCAGGTGGTGGATGCGGTGAAGCTGCCGGTGGTGGCCACCGGCGGCGTGGCCGACGCGCGCGGCGTGGCCGCCGCGCTGCTGCTCGGCGCCAGCGCGGTGCAACCGGGTACGGCCTTGCTGCGCACACCCGAGGCCGGCATCGCGCCCGTGTGGGCCGCCGCGCTGGGCGAAGCGACCCCCGAGGGCACGCGCCTGACGCGTGCCTACTCCGGCCGCTGGGGCCGCTCGCTGGCCACGCAATACGTGCACGATGCGGCGGCGCCCGATGCGCCCGAACCCGCACCCTACCCGGTGCAGCGCGGCTTGACGGCAGCCATGCGCAAGGCGGCCGAGGCGGCCGGCGATCTGCAGCACCTGCAGGCCTGGGCCGGTCAAGCCGCCGGCCTGGCGCAGGCGCGCCCGGCGGCAGAGGTGGTGCAGGGCTTGTGGCGGGGCGCCACCGAGCTTCTTCGCGGCTGAGTTTTCTCGACCCGGGCTGGTGCCGTTCAGCGTCGCAGTTCGGGCGCCGGGCCCGGCACGCCGCGGCGCATCTTCTCGCACGGGTCGGGCCGCGCTTGTGCGGGTGTGAACACCCGGGTGTCGAAGGCCGTCGTCGAATCACCCTCTTCCAGCATGCCGATGGCATCGCTGCCGGCGCGCAGGGCCGGCTGCAGCCAATGCGGCACGCCAATGTCGGTGCGCACATGGCCGTTGCCGGCCAGCAGCACCACCCCGCGCGCAGCGTTCTCTTGCAGCACACGCGCCATGAACTGGTCGCGCGCCACCTGGGCCAGTGCCATGCGGCCGGCCGTGGCCGCATCCAGCATGCCGCAGTGGCTGGCTTCGATGCCTTGCGCTTGCTGTGCCAGCAAGGGGCCGGGCACGTCGGCGTTGAAGCCGGTGGCGGCCAGGCCCTCGCGCATCACGCGGCGGGCATCGTCTCGGCCGACGTTGGCGGCCAGGATGGGCAGGCGGTACTTCAACGCCAGTTCGATGAAAGGCCGGTAGTGCGGCCAATGCCAGCCTGCACCGCCGGCGGCGCTGATCAAGGCGTCGGCGTCGGGCGCCGGTGTTTGCGCCAGCAGGCGGTCCATGAGCGGCTGCTGGTGGCGGTCGAACTGTTCCATCGCCAGCGCCGGCCGCGCGCCCCGGAGCAGCAGGGCCTCGAAGGCCGCCACGCGCAGGGCGTGTTGCGCAGCGTTGTCGTGCACCTCGCCCAGCAGCACCACGGGCTTGCTCAGCGTCAGCGTGGGCTCGGTGGTGGTGGCGGCGCAGCCGGCCAGCAGGACAGCGCCGAGCCAGCACCAGGGCAGGGTCGGCAAGGGACGGTGCGGCATTTCAGCAACGTCCCGGTGAGCGGCCCCGGCCTTCAGGCCATCTGCTCGATGCCCGCGATGGCCCATGAGCGGCTGTCGTCATGCGGCTTCACGAGGTGCCACACCTCGTTGAAGCTCACCGGCGCCGCGCCCTTTTCCTCGACAGCCTGGCCGTGGAAGCGCACGCTGACGATCTGGCGATCGGCTTCGTTGGCCACATCCAGCACCTCGGCGTCGACCTTCTGCACGTCGGTGTGCTGGGGCTCGTTGCCGCGCTCCAGGATGTCCATGCGCAGCGAGGCGAACAGCTCGGGCGTGGTGAAGCGCTTCAGGTCGTCGAGGTCGGCGGTGTCGTGCGCGGCCTGCAGGCGGATGAAGATCATCTTGGCGGTGCGCGCAAAGCCTTCCGAATCAAAGGCCGCAGGCACGAAGGCGGCGCTGACCGGTGCCGCCTGGGCCGTGTCCGTGGCCAAGCCCGCGGTGCTGGCAGGCAAGGAGGCCGCCACGGGCTCGTTGAAGGCCGTGCGCTGCAGCGGCGCCGGCTCCTCGCGGGGGTCGATGCGTTGCGCGGGCGGCCAGGCGGCCGACGGCGAGGCACTGCCCGCACCGGCCAGCGCTGGCGTGCGCGCCATGCCACCGCCCCCGAAGCGGCGCATCAGGAAGCGCACGAGGAAGATCGCCGCCACCGCCAGCAGGGCCAGCATGAGGAAGTTGCCGAAGGCCTCGCCCATGCCCAGGTGGCTCATCAGCGCGGCGATGCCCAGGCCAGCAGCCAGGCCGGCCAGCGGGCCCATCCAGTTGCGCTTGGCGGCCGCAGCGGGGGCTGCGCCGGCCGTGGCCGCCGCCGTGTTGGCCGGCGCGGCCTGCTGGCCTTGTGCCGGCGCGGCGGGCTTGGCCGGCGTCGCGTCAGGAGACGTGCGGGCCGGCATGTCGCGCTGCATGCCGGACGACTTGGCGCCGCCCAGGCGCTTGGCCTCGGCGTCGAAGGAGACGCTGGTGGCGACCACGGCCACGGCCAGGGCGCCGATCAACCAGTTCTTCATGGGGGAGGTTCCTCTTCGGACTTGCTGGGAAGGTAAAAAAACGCCGGATCTGCCGGAATACCCCTGAGTGTCGGGCAGCTTCATTTGAGGACCAAACGCGGCGCTGCAAGGCCTTGGTCGGGCTGCGGCCACCTTCAACGGCGTTTGGTGTGCACCGCTGCCGCTAAACCCGCGCCAGCGCCTGCTGCCTGCGAGGCAGAATCGCAGCGCAATGGCAACAGCGGCAAGCATCTGTGTACGAATTCTCGCGGTTCTGGGCGCGCTTAGCGTTGCGCTCGCGGCCCACCCCGCGCGGGCGCAGGCCGACCGCGCCTTCGAGCGTGACCTCTACAAGACGCGCTTCGAACAAGAGGTGAAGTTTCGCGCCGCCGCGATCCAGGTGGCCTGGGTCGCGGATGGCTTGTGCGATTCGACCGCGCAGATCGAGCCCTTCGTGCTGCTGTCGGTGCACGCGATGCGTCGGCGTCTCGATGAAAAAGACCTGGCGCTGTTCCGTGAGGTCACCGGCATGGACGACAAGTGGCGCGTCGTCTGGGCCGACGAGGGCGCGCCCGAAGACCTGCACTTGCGCGATGTCGTCACCCACGTCAATGGCCGCGCGCTGCCCAGCGGTGGCACGCGCTTTGAAGTGGGGGCGCTGTTCCGCGGCGGCCAGGTGATGTCCAACGACGATGGCGGCTTCTGGGACGTGATGCTGAAGGCGCGCAAGGAAGCCGGCGATGGCCAGCCGATGACGCTGACGCTGGAAGGCGGCCGCAAGCTGGTGGTGGAGACGCAGAAGGGCTGTGCCGGCAGCGTGACGGCCAGCGCCTTCGACAACGACCCCGACAGCTTCTGGCGCATGGGCACGCAGCGCGTGAAGATTCCGGCCAACGCGATGATCGAGGCGCAGACGCCGGATGAATTTCGCTGGCTCGCGGCCTTCGGCACCTACTTCCAGGCCAGCCAGAGCGCCATCAAGGCCTCGCAGCGCAGCGAGGGCGTGAGCAACGGCTTCCTGGTGGGCAAGATTCTGGCCATTGCGGTGCCAGGCGCGGGCATGCTGCTGTCGGCCGCCGAGGCCCAGGCCGAGAAGGCCATCGCGGTGGACAGCATCGTGGGCAGCGCCGACCTCTTCGCCAACGAGGTGGTGGCTTCGCTGGGCGGCGACCCGGCCGCCGGCCTGCGCCTCACCGAACGCCTGATGGCGCGCGGGCTGAAGGTCGACGCGGTGATGATGGACGACTTCCGCCGCAGCAACTCGGCCAACCATGCCAAGCAGATCAAGGCGATACAGAGCGCGCAGGCCGAACGTGAACGGGCTGAACTGCGCGCCCAGGAAGACGCCGACCGGCGACGTCAGCTGCTCTTGCCGCCCTTGCTGAAGTAGCCGCAGCGGGCGGCCTGCCGCCTCGCTTGCCTCGCTTCAGGCGCCGGCCAGGTAGCCCAGCCACTCGTGCACGGCCACGCGCGACATTTCGATGGATGTGTGCTGCGGCAGCCAGTCCTGCCAGCGTGCCGCCCCGGGGTTGGGCAGATCCATCGGTGCGGCCATCACTGCGATGTTGCTGCCAGCTGCCGCACGTTCGAAGTTCCGCACCGAGCGGCGCATGTGGTAGTCGTGTGTCACCAGCACGATGCGCTCGATGCCCTGGGCCTTCAGCAGCGCCACGCTGCGCACGGCGTTCTCGCGCGTGTCTCGGCTCTCGCCTTCCACCCAGCGCAAGGGGCGCCCGAACTCGCGCTCGGCGATGCGCGCGGCGACCGCGGCTTCATCAGGACCGTCCTGCGCGCCATGCCCGATGCCGCCGCTGAAGGCGAGCGGCAGATTCGTCTCCCGTGACAGCCAGATGCCGAAGCGCAGGCGCTCCAGGGTGCGCGGGTGCAGCGTCGACATGCCGTATTCGGGCGCATAGCTGCGCCGCCCGCCCCCCAGCACCACGATGGCGGTCTTGGGCGTGCGCTTCAACCCGCTGATCGCCAATTCGTTCAGTGCCGGCGGCGGCTTGGTCAGCCAGCGCACCAGCAGCTGGCTGCCCCCGCCCGAACTGGCGAACCCCAGGCTCAGCACGCCGGCGGCGATCAACAACCAGGCCAGCAGCCGGCTCCGAAACATCAGGCGCGCGCCCACCAGCACCATCACCAGCATCGGCACCGGCGGCAGCAGCAGCGTGCTGACCAGCGGCTTCCAGCTCTCCAGACCCAGGGTGAGGAAAACCTCGTTCATGCAGGCTCAGAAAAACGCCTGCAACCCCGTCTGGGCACGGCCCAGGATGAGCGCGTGCACGTCGTGCGTGCCCTCGTAGGTGTTCACCGTCTCCAGATTGATCATGTGGCGGATGACGTGGTACTCATCGTGAATGCCGTTGCCGCCGTGCATGTCACGCGCCATGCGCGCAATGTCGAGCGCCTTGCCGCAGCTGTTGCGCTTGATGAGGCTGATCATCTCGGGTGCGGCGCGGTCTTCGTCCATCAGCCGGCCGACGCGCAGCACGGCCTGCAGCCCCAACGTGATTTCGGTCTGCATGTCGGCCAGCTTCTTCTGGATGAGCTGGTTCTGCGCCAGGGGCCGGCCGAACTGCTGGCGGTCCATGGTGTACTGGCGCGCAGCCATCCAGCAGAACTCGGCGGCACCCAGGGCGCCCCAGGCGATGCCGTAGCGCGCCTTGTTCAGACAGCCGAAGGGGCCCTTGAGCCCACTCACATTCGGCAGCAGGTTGGCCTCGGGCACGAAGACGCCGTCCATCACGATCTCGCCGGTGATGCTGGCGCGCAGGCTCATCTTGCCTTCGATCTTCGGCGCGGACAGGCCCTTCATGCCCTTCTCGAGGATGAAGCCGCGGATGCTTTCCTGGCCGCCGACCTTCCCGTCCGGGTCTTCGAGCTTGGCCCAGACGACGAAGACGTCGGCGATGGGGCTGTTGGTGATCCACATCTTGCTGCCCCGGAGCAGGTAGCCCCCGTCCACCGGTTTGGCGCGGCTCAGCATGCTGGCCGGGTCGCTGCCGTGGTTGGGCTCGGTGAGGCCGAAGCAGCCCACCCATTCGCCGCGCGCCAGCTTGGGCAGGAACTTCTCGCGCTGCGCCTCGTTACCGTAGGCGTGGATGGGGTGCATCACGAGGCTGCTCTGCACGCTCATCGCGCTGCGATAGCCGCTGTCCACACGCTCGACCTCGCGCGCCACGAGGCCATAGCAGACGCTGTTCAGGCCCGCGCAGCCGTAGCCTTCGATGGTGGTGCCCAAGAGGCCCAGCTCGCCCATCTCGGACATGATCTCGCGGTCGAATTTTTCGTGCCGCGCAGCCATCAGCACCCGCGTCTGCAGGCGCTCCTGGCAGTAGGTGGCGGCCGCGTCGCGCACGGCACGTTCGTCGTCGCTGAGTTGGCTGTCGAGGAAAAAGGGGTCATCCCAGGTGAACTTGGTGGCCATGGCGGGTGCTCCTGATAATTCGCTCAGTGTAAGGAGTCGGGCTGAGGCGCGACTGTCGCGTGGGCAACAAGGAGATGGGCATGAACGAACAGGTCATCACGCTGGGCGGTGGTTGTTTCTGGTGTGTGGAGGCCGTGTTCGAACTCGTCGACGGCGTGCTTGCCGTCGAAAGCGGCTATTGCAACGGCCATGTCGTGAACCCCAGCTACGAAGCCGTCTGCTCGGGCAGCACCGGCCATGTGGAGGTGGTGCAGGTGCGCTTTGATGCCAGTCGCATCAGCCTGCGCGAGGTGCTGGAGATCTTCTTTGTCGTGCACGACCCGACCACGCTCAACCGCCAGGGCAATGACGAGGGGCCGCAGTACCGCAGCGGCGTCTACCTGCACGACGCCGCGCAGGAAGGCATGGTGCGCGAGGTGCTGGCCGAGGTGAATGCGGCCACGGGCGGGCGCGTGGTCACCGAAGTGCAGCCGCGCACCAACTACAGCAAGGCCGAGGCCTACCACCAGCACTACTTTGCCAACCACCCCGCAGCCGGGTACTGCGCCTACGTGGTGGCGCCCAAGGTCGAGAAATTCAAGCGCACCTTCAAGGCGCGGGTCAAGGCCTGAGCGCGCGCTCAGGCATGGCTGCCGTTTAAAGCGGCGCGAAGTCGCTGGCCGGGCTGTCGAGGTCTGGGAAGACCGAATCGAGGCTGCGGCGCAGCATCTGGCGTCGCGTGCGCAGGCTGCTGTCCATGCCGCCCAGCACCGCGAACACCGGCGCCCGCAGCAGCCACAGATCGACGGGCTCTTCGGCGGCACGCACCTGCACGCGCAGCCATTCCGCGTCGGGCACCGTGTCCAAAGCCTGCAGGTAGCTGAGCTTCAGCGAGACGAAGGCCTGGCGGGCTGCAAACCGTGCACCTCGATCTCCGGGCAGGCCGGCGCCGATGGTGAAGTCACGCGGGGTCGCGCGCGCGGTGGCTGCGGTGGGGGGGTGGTAGGTATGCATCACAGTGTGGCGAACTGCGAGCGCGGGGCACGCGTGGGGAAATGGCGGTTCAGCAGGTTGACGCGGTCTTCAGCCTGGCCTTGGTCGTGGGCCACGCCGACAACGCGGTAAAGCTCGGCCCGCGTGTGCCACAGCTCGCGCAGCGAGCGTGCGTCGCGGATGCGCTCGCGCAGTGCGTCTGCATCTTCGCCTTCGATGTCGGCCAGCGTGGCCAGGAACTCGGTGCGCACCCGCGGCAAGCGGTTCACCGGCGGTGCGGCTTCCTGCGGTGCCGGTGCCAGCAGCCAGAACATCAACCTTTGCCAGGCATTGCCGACCGGCGCACAGCGCAGCGAAGGCGGGCACACCTCCACACGCAGGCTGCTGGGGTCGCACAGCGTGCTGCGGCGGTTCCAGCGCGAGAAGGATGACAGGGCTCTGAGCATGTAGGGGATATCGGACGGGGGACCATCAAGCTGAACCTCATCGTCGCGGATGCGGCCGAATTGCGATGCGCGGAAGAGGCGGGCCAAGGGCTGCCAGTTCGTGGCCTGGCGGCTCGCGCGCTGGGGGACGAGCGAGACGACCGCCGGCGCGGTTAGCCTTGCGGACGGGTTCAAAGGCCGGATCGCAGCGTCCGAAGGGGAAGACGATGACGTGGTTCAAGCGTGGCGCGCTGGCGCTGCTGGGTGTGTTGGCCTTGCTGGTGGCTGGCGCCGCGGTGTATGCCTGGCGCACGCTGCCGCAGACCGAAGGCCGGCTGGCGCTGGCCGGCGCGGCGGCCG
>JANMMD010000328.1:0-7929 GCA_031372905.1 Betaproteobacteria bacterium | reverse complement strand
TGCGCATGGCCGACATGACGGCCGGCGACGTGATGGTGCCCACGCCGCGCATGGACCTGCTCGACATCGCGGCCGACTATGACGAGTTGCTGGGACTGGTGATCGACACCGCGCACTCGCGCTTCCCGGTCTACGACGGCGCGCGCGACAACATCATCGGCATCCTGATGGCGAAGGATCTGCTGAAGCTGCAGCGGGCGCCCGAGCTGAACCTGCGCACGCTGCTGCGCCCTGCGGTCTTCGTGCCCGAGAGCAAGCGCCTGAACGAGCTGCTGCGCGATTTCCGCAGCAACCGCAACCACCTGGCCATCGTCATCGACGAGTTCGGCAACACCGCGGGCCTGATCACCATCGAAGACGTCCTGGAAGAGATCGTCGGCGAGATCGAGGACGAGTTCGACGAGCAGGAGCAGGAAAACGGCATCTACACGCTGGCCGACGGCACGCACCGCGTGGCCGGCGACGTGGCCATCGGCGCCGTGAACGAGGCCTTCGGCACGCGCCTGGCCGAAGACGAGTTCGACACCATCGGCGGGCTGGTGGCTCAGGAACTCGGCCGTGTGCCGCGCCGAACCGAGATGGTGGAGGTGGGCGGCCTGCGCTTCACGGTGATGCTGACGCGCGGCGGCGCGGTGCGCTGGTTCCGCGTGGCGCGTGCGCCGCAGGCGGAGGCGCCGGCCGACGACGGCCACCTCGATTGAAGGCAGCCGGGCGCCGGCTGCAGCGGGTGGCGCTTCTGGAGCTGCTGGCCGTCGCGGCGCTGGGCGCGCTGCAGACGCTGGCCTTCGTGCACACCGCGCTGTGGCCGCTGCCGCTGGCCGCCATGGCCGTTCTGGTGTGGCGCCTGAATCTGTCCACACCCGGCCACGCGGCGCTGCTGGGTTGGTGCTACGGCACCGCCTGGCTGTGTGCCGGCACCTGGTGGCTCTTCATCAGCATGCACCGTTACGGCGGTTTGCCGGCACCGCTGGCCGGTGCTGCGGTGTTTGCTTTGTCTGCCGCTTTGTCGCTGTACCTCGCGGCAGCGTGTGCGGCGTATGCGCGCTGGCGGCGCGGCGCTGCGGCCGATGTGGCCTTGTTCGCCGCGCTGTGGCTGCTGGCCGAGCTGGCGCGGGGCCTGCTGTTCACGGGCTTCCCATGGGTGGCAGCCGGTTACGCGATGGTCGATGCGCCGCTGGCGGCGCTGGCGCCGTGGCTGGGCGTCTACGGCATCGGTGCGGTGATGGCCGCGCTGGCCGCCAGTTGGGTGGTGGCTGTGCACGCGGCGCGAGAGGGCGCGCGAGGCGCCATCGTCCTGCGCCCTGCCGTGCTGACAGTGGCCGCTCCGCTGGGCTTGGTGCTGGCCGCCGTGGCCGCGCCGGCCGACTTCACCCGCCCGGCGGGCAGCCTGCAGGTGGCCCTGCTGCAGACCAACGTCGCGCAGGACGAGAAGTTCGCCGCCGAGCACATGCCCGAGGCCCTGGCCTGGGTGGCGCGCGAGCTGCTGGAGAGCCGCGCGGAGCTGGTGATCGGCCCCGAAACCGCCGTGCCGTTGCTGCCCGACCAGCTGGCCGAGTTCGTGCCCGGCTATTGGCAGCTGCTGCAAGAGCGCTTTCGCGAGCGCGGCGCGGCGCTCGTGGGCGTGCCTCTCGGCGATTTCGAGCGTGGCTACACCAACAGCGTGGTGGGCCTGTCAGCCGCGGCGGAATACCGCTACGACAAGCACCACCTCGTGCCTTTCGGTGAATTCATCCCGACCGGCTTTCGCTGGTTCACGCAGATGATGAACATCCCGCTGGGCGACTTCAATCGCGGCGGCTTGAACCAGGCCTCGTTCGCCGTTGCAGGCCAGCGCGTGGCGCCGAACATCTGCTACGAAGACTTGTACGGCGAAGAACTCGCGCAGCGCTTTGCCGATGCCGCCACCGCGCCCACGCTGATGGCCAACATCAGCAACATCGGCTGGTTCGGCAATACCGCGGTGCTGCCGCAGCACCTGAACATCTCGCGGCTGCGCACGCTGGAGCTGCAGCGGCCGATGCTGCGCGCCACCAACACCGGCGCCACCGCCGTCGTCGACCACCGCGGCGTGGTGACGGCGCAGCTGGCGCCGTACACACGCGGCGTGTTGTTGGCCACGGCACAAGGGCGCGACGGCATCACGCCATTTGCCTGGTGGGCAGCGCGCTGGAGGCTGTGGCCACTGGTGATGCTGGCCGGCGTGACCGTGCTGCTGTGCGTGGGGTGGCAGGTGTTGACCATGAAGCGGCCCGTAAACTCAAACCCCTCCGAGCCAGCCTAAAGACACCCCGCGCCATGCTGACCTTCCAGCAGATCATCCTGAAGTTGCAGAGCTACTGGGACGCCCAGGGCTGCGCCCTGCTGCAGCCCTACGACATGGAAGTGGGCGCCGGCACCAGCCACACCGCCACCTTTTTGCGCGCCCTCGGCCCCGAGCCCTGGAAGGCGGCTTACGTGCAGCCCAGCCGGCGCCCGAAAGACGGCCGCTACGGCAACAACCCCAACCGCCTGCAGCACTACTACCAGTACCAGGTGGTGCTGAAACCGGCGCCGGCGAACATCCTGGAGCTCTACCTCGGCAGCCTGGAGGCGCTGGGGTTTGATCTGAAGAGCAACGACGTGCGCTTCGTCGAAGACGACTGGGAGAACCCCACGCTGGGGGCCTGGGGCCTGGGCTGGGAGGTCTGGCTCAACGGCATGGAGGTGACGCAGTTCACCTACTTCCAGCAGGTGGGCGGCATCGACTGCAAGCCCATCACCGGTGAGATCACCTACGGCCTGGAGCGCCTGGCGATGTACCTGCAGGGCGTGGACAACGTCTATGACCTGCAGTGGACCGAGACCCTGAAGTACCGCGACGTCTACCACCAGAACGAGGTGGAGCAGAGCACCTACAACTTCGAGCACAGCGATGTCGACTTCTTGCTGCCCGCCTTCGCCGCGCATGAGAAGCAGGCCAAGTACCTGATGGAGCAGAGCCTGGCCTTGCCCGCGTATGAACAGGTGCTGAAAGCGGCGCACAGCTTCAACCTGCTGGACGCCCGCGGCGCCATCAGCGTGACCGAGCGTGCGGCCTACATCGGCCGCATCCGCAACCTGGCGCGCAGCGTGGCGCAGAGTTACCTCGACAGCCGCGCGCGCCTGGGTTTCCCCATGGCGCCCAGGGCCTGGGCCGATGAAGTGCTGGCGGCGATGGCGAAGAACAGCACCAAGAAGGCCGCCGTCGCAGAGGCTTCGGCATGAGCAACCAGAACCTGCTCGTCGAACTCTTCGTCGAAGAACTGCCGCCCAAGGCGCTGAAGAAGCTGGGCGAGGCGTTTGCGCTAGGGCTGTCCGACAGCCTCAAGGCGCAGGGCCTGGCATCGGCGCACGCGCTGGTGGCCTCGTTTGCGTCGCCGCGCCGCCTGGCCGTGCATGTGAGCCATGTCGCCGCGAAGGCCGCCGACAAGGCACAGCAGACCAAGCTGATGCCGGTGGCGGTGGCGCTCACGGCCGATGGCCAGCCCACGCCGGCGCTGCTCAAAAAGCTGGGCGCGCTGGGCCTGGACGCCGCCGTGCTGCCGCAGCTCAAGTGCGCGCCTGATGGCAAGGCAGAGGCGCTGTTCCTCGACAGCCTGGTGCCCGGCGCCAATCTGGCCGAGGGGCTGCAGAAGGCGCTGCACGATGCCCTCGCAAAACTGCCCATTCCGAAGGTCATGCAATACCAGCTGGAGGCGGGCGATGCGCCCGGCTTCCAGCCCGGCTGGACCAGCGTGAACTTCGTGCGCCCGGCCCACGGGCTGGTGGCTTTGCATGGCGCCGATGTGGTGCCGGTGTCGGCATTGGGCCTGCATGCGGGCCGCACGACCACCGGCCACCGCTTCGAAGCCCGCAAGCCGATCCTCACCCTGCGCGACGCCGACAGCTACGCCGCCCAGCTGCTGGACGAAGGCGCGGTCATCGCCAGCTTCGAAGGCCGCCGCGCGGAGATCGTGCGCCAGCTTTCGGAAGCGGCCGCACGTGAAGGCCTGCGCCCGATCGAGGACGAAGCCTTGCTCGACGAAGTGACGGGCCTGGTCGAAAGGCCGAATGTCCTGCTCTGCCGTTTCGAAGAAGAGTTCCTCGCAGTGCCGCAGGAATGCCTGATCCTCACGATGAAGGCGAACCAGAAGTACTTCCCGCTGCTGGACGGCGAGGGCCGGCTGAGCAATCGCTTCCTCATCGTCAGCAACATCAGCCCGGCCGACCCCTCGCGGGTGATCGAGGGCAACGAGCGCGTCGTGCGCCCGCGTCTGGCCGATGCGAAGTTCTTCTTCGACCAGGACCGCAAGAAGACGCTGGAAAGCCGCGTGCCGCAGCTCGCCAAGGTGGTGTACCAGGCCAAGCTCGGCAGCCAGGGGGAACGGGCCGAACGTGTGCGCTTCATCGCGCACGCCATCGTCAACCAGCTGCGCCTGGCCACGCTGCCCTACACGGTGGATGCGCAGGACGAATTCGCCGTGCTCGACAGCAAGGCGCAGCAGGCGGCGCTGCTGGCCAAGACCGACCTGCTCACCGACATGGTGGGCGAGTTCCCCGAGTTGCAAGGGATCATGGGCGGGTACTACGCGCGCCACGAAGGTTTGCGTGATGGCGTGGCCATCGCCATCGAAGACCATTACAAGCCGCGCTTTGCCGGCGATGCGCTGCCGCGCAACCACACCGGCACCGTGCTGGCGCTGGCCGACAAGCTGGAGACGCTGGTGGGCCTCTTCGGCATCGGCCAGCTGCCTACCGGCGACAAGGACCCGTTTGCGTTGCGCCGCCACGCCTTGGGCGTGATCCGCATCCTCGTCGAGAAGAACCTGCCGCTGGACCTGCCCGAGCTGCTGCGCGGCGCGGTGCCGGCCTTCGGCGAGCTGATCACCGACCCCAGCGTGGCGCTGCTGGGCTTCTTCGGTGACCGCCTGGCAGTGAGCCTGCGCGACCAGGGCTACAGCCCGCAGGAGGTGGATGCCGTGCTCGCGCTGCACCCCGCGCGCCTGGGCGATGTGCCGCGCCGCCTGGCCGCGGTGCGCGCCTTTGCCAGCCTGCCCGAGGCGCCTGCGCTGGCCGCGGCGAACAAGCGCGTGGGCAACATCCTGAAGAAGAACACCGAGCCACTGGCCGAGACCGTGGAGGCCGCGTTGCTCGCCGCAGGCGCCGAGGCGGCCCTGGCGCAGGCGCTACAGGCCACCACGCCTTTGGCCGATACGGCCTTCGAGCGCGGCGATTACGCGGCCAGCCTGCAGGCCCTGGCCGCACTGAAGTCGCCGGTGGACCGCTACTTCGAAGACGTGATGGTCAACGCCGACGATCCTGCGCTGCGCCGCAACCGCCTGGCGCTGCTGGGCCAGCTGCACCGCGCGATGAACCGCGTGGCCGACCTCTCGCGCCTCGCGGCTTGAAGAAGAGCGGCCTGCCATGCACACCGTGCCCCTGGTGATCCTCGGCCGCGACGGCATCCTCAACGAGTTCCGCGAGGGGCATGTCACCGAGCCCGAAGAATGGGTGCCGGTGCCCGGTGCGCTGGAGGCCGTGGCGCGCATCAACCACGCCGGTTGGCACACCGTGGTGGCCACCAACCAGAGCGGCATCGGCCGCGGCATGATCGACATGAGCGCCGTCAACGCGGTGCATGCGCGCATGCACCAGCTGCTGCAAGCCCAGGGCGGGCGCATCGACGCGGTGTTCTTCTGCCCGCACACGCCCGAAGACGGCTGCGACTGCCGCAAGCCGCTGCCGGGGCTGATGCTGGACATCGGCCGCCGCTACGGCATCAGCCTGCAGGGCGTGGCGATGGTGGGCGACACGCTGCGCGACCTGCAGGCCGCCCAGGCCGCCGGCTGTGAACCGCACCTCGTGCTGACGGGCCGCGCGCGCGGTTTGCAGGGCGATGCCTTGCAGGCGATCTTGGTGCAGGTGCCGCAGGCGCAGGTGCACCAGAGCCTCGATGCCTTCGCCGACTTCCTGCTGGCGCGCGACAACATCGCCGACAGCACCGCCGGGGGGCTGGCTTGATCAAGCTGTGGTGGGCGCTGCGCTCGGCGCTGTTCGTGCTGTGGATGGCCATCACCGTCGTGCCCTGGGGGCTGATGATGGTGGTGCTGTCGATGTTCGTGCGCGGCACGCGCCTGTACTGGCCCACGATGCGCTGGTTGCGCATGGCGATCTGGGGCGCACGCGTCATCTGCGGCGTGAACTACCGCGTCCACGGCTTGCAGCACCTGCCCACCGCGGCCGATGAGCGCGGCGCGGTGGTGCTGGCGGCCAAACACCAGAGCACCTGGGAGACCTTTGCCTTCCCGACGCTGATGCCGCACCCGCTGGCCTATGTGTTCAAGCGCGAGCTGCTGTATGTGCCGTTTTTCGGCTGGGCCATGGGCCGGCTCGACATGATCCACATCGACCGCAGCAAACGCACCGAAGCCTGGAACAAGGTGGCCGCGCAAGGCAAGCGCTTGGCAGCCGAGGGCATCTGGGTGATCATGTTCCCCGAAGGCACACGCACGCCGCGCGGCAGCCAGGGCGTCTACAAGAGCGGCGCAGCGCGCCTGGCCATCGCCAGCGGCGTGCCCATCGTGCCCATGGCGGCCAGCAGCGCGAAGTGCTGGCCGCGCAAGAGTTTCCTGTTGATGCCGGGCACGGTGGATGTGTCGATAGGCCCGGCCATCAGCAGCGCCGGGCGCCAGCCGGATGAGCTGATGAAGGAAGTGGAAACCTGGATCGAGGCCGAGATGCGTCGGCTCGACCCCGAGGCCTATCAAGCCGAGGTTCCTCGCGCCGGCGAGGGCCTGCAACCCTGAAGGAGCGGGTCATGCGTATCCTGAAATGGCTTTTGGGCAGCGTGCTGGCGCTGGTGGCCGTGCTGGCCCTTGGCGGCTGGCTGATGGGCTCTGACTTCCACGTCACGCGCAGCGTGCTGGTGCAGGCGCCACCGGAGAAGATCTACCCGCTGGTGGCCGACCCGCGCGGCTGGAAACAGTGGTCGGTGTGGAACCAGCGCGACCCGAAGATGGCCATCACCTACTCGGGCCCGCCGTCCGGTGTGGGGGCAGTCTGGGAATGGCGCAGCGCCACCGAAGGCGACGGCCGCATGAGCTTCACCCGCGCCGAAGCGCCGGGCCTGCTGGCCTACGAGTTGTACTTCCCCGACTTCGGCACCACCTCGCGCGGTGAATTGCGGCTGGTGCCCGAAGCCGGCGCCACGCGCGTGAGCTGGACCATGGACGGCAACATGGGCCGCAACCCCTTCTTCGGCTGGTTCGCGCTGTTTGCCGACGGCATGGTGGGCAAGGATTTCGAGGCCGGCCTGGCCGGATTGAAGGCCGTGGCCGAGAAGTAACCGGCCTGCGGCGCCTGGCTGGCGGGCAAGCAGCGGGCAAGCAGCGGGGAAGCGGCCCGCCCTAGAATCCGCGCCCATGCCGCACCGGCCCGCCGCTTTGCCTTCGCTGCAGCTGTCGCTGTTTGAAGAGGCGTCGCCGCCGCTGCCTGCCTTCTCAGATGCCCCCGCCGACGCGCCCGCTGCGCGGCCCACGGCGGCCAAACCCAGCCCGATTTCCGTGCCCGAAACCCAGGCCCCCGCAGCCGCGCCCGCCTTGCCCTACAGCCATCCGCAGGCCCAGCGCAGTATCTTGCTGGCTGGCCACCGCGTGAGCTATGCCTTGCGGCGCGCGCGGCGCCGCAGCATCGGGTTCGTCGTCGGTGCCGAAGGCCTGTCGGTCAGCGCGCCGCGTTGGGTGGGCCAGTCCGAGATCGAGGCTGCGCTGCGCGAGAAGTCGACCTGGATCCTGCGCAAGCTGCAGGAAATGCACGAGCGCGGGCGCCGCCTGGACGCCGCGCGCGTGGACTGGCGCGACGGCACCACGCTGCCCTTTCTCGGCGAAACCGTGATCGTCGTGCTCGACGGCCGCACCACGGGCGCCGTGCTGC
>JANMMD010000314.1:0-2588 GCA_031372905.1 Betaproteobacteria bacterium | reverse complement strand
GGCCGTGGGCAGCCTCTCGGGCGGCGAGAAGGCGCGCCTGGTGCTGGCCATGCTGGTGTGGCAGCGCCCCAACCTGCTGCTGATGGACGAGCCCACCAACCACCTCGACCTGCAGACGCGCGAGGCACTGTCGATCGCGCTGAACGAGTTCGAAGGCACGGTGATGCTGGTCAGCCACGACCGCGCCTTGCTGCGCGAGACCTGCGACGAGTTCTGGATCGTCGCCAAGGGCCGGGTCGAACCCTTCGACGGCGATCTGGACGACTACCAGAAGTGGCTGCTGGACGTGTCGCGGGCCACCGCACGCGGCCAGCCCATCCCCGACCCGCCGCGGGCCAGCGGCGCGCCGGTCGAACCGCCTGCGCCAGCGCCCAAGGCCGTGGCCAACAAGTCCGCTGCGAAGCCCGCAGCCCCGCCGCCGGCCAGCCGCGAAGACCGTGACAAGGCCAAGCAGGCGAAGGTGAAACAGGCGGAGGCAACGCGCCCGCTGCGCAACGCGCTGGCCGGCATCGACGCGCGCCTGGCCAAACTGGCCAACGAAAAGGTCGAGATCGAGGCGGCATTGTCGAAGCCCGATGCCAGCGCCGAGGCCTATGCCGAACTCGGCCGCCGCCTGGCCCATGCGGCCGCCGAGGTGGCCGCCCTGGAAGAGCGCTGGATCGAGCTGCAGACCGAGCTGGAAGCCTTGCAGTCCGCTTGAGGCCGGCACAGCCGGGCGCGCACCGCAGCGTCCGGCCCGAATACCCACATCGCGGTCATTACATTGCGAGCAATTAAATTGCTCGCTACATTAATGACCATGGCACGCACCCCCGCAACCCGCAATGACGCCCAGGCCGCCTGGCTGGCGCTGGATCACCAGCTGTGTTTTGCGTTGTATTCGGCGTCGCTTTCCATGACCAAGCTCTACAAGCCCCTGCTCGACCCGCTGGGCCTGACCTACCCGCAGTACCTGGTGATGTTGGTGCTTTGGGAAGGCGACGGCCTCACCGTCAGCGCCGTGGGCGAACGGCTGGCGCTGGATTCCGGCACGCTCACGCCGCTGCTCAAGCGCCTGGAAGCGGCCGGCCTGCTGCAACGCCTGCGCGACGCCGCTGACGAGCGCCGCGTGCTGCTGCAGCTCACGCCCGCCGGGCGGGCGCTGAAGCGGCTGGCGCTGAAGGTGCCGCCCGCCGTGGCTCAGGCCAGCGGCTGTGAACTGAGCGAACTTTCAGAGCTCACGGCGCGGCTGCACAGCTTGCGCGCACAGATCACCACTGTCACCGATTCCCTCCCCCGCGTGGCCTGAAGGCCCGCCCCTTTCCCACCTGCCGACAAGGAAACACCATGGCCATCGACAAAGCCCTCTACACCGCCCACGCCACCAGCACCGGCGGCCGCACCGGCACCACCGAATCGTCCGACGGCGCCATCAAGCTGGCGCTCGTGACACCCAAGGAACTCGGCGGCCCGGGCGGCGTCGGCGCCAACCCCGAAGCGCTGTTCGCCTCGGGTTATTCGGCCTGCTTCATCGGCGCGATGAAGGCCGTGGCCGCACGCCAGAAGATCAGCCTGCCGGCCGAGGTGTCGGCCAAGGCGGACGTCGCCATCGGCCCGATGACGGGCAAGGAAGGCGCCTTCGGCATCAGCGTGGCGATGGCCATCAGCGTGCCGGGCATGGACAAGGCCGCGGCCGAGAAGCTGGTCGCTACCGCCCATGAGGTCTGCCCCTACAGCAACGCCACGCGCGGCAACATCGACGTCACGCTGACGGTGGTCTAAGGCTCACCGGCTGCCAGCAGGTCCAGCATCAGCTCGATGCGGGCCTGCACCGGCGTCAACACGCCGCAGCTCGGCAAGCCACCCGGTTCATCGCCGACCACGCCGCCGGCCCAGCAGCGAGAAGCGCGCACCACGCGCACACCCTGCGCCTGCGCACGCTGCGCCGCTGCCTTCAGGCTGCGGTGCACGCTGCCGTTGCCGGTGCCGGCGATGACGATGCCGCGGGGCTGGCGTGGCGCGGCCGCGCCCACCAGCGCATCCACGACGCGTCCATCGGCCTGGGCGTGGCTGAGCACCACGTCCACGAGCGGCCAGCCCGCCGGGTCGCCCAGGGCCGCAGCCGCCGCATGCAGGCGGTCTGCGGGCCAGGGGCGCAGGCTGCGCACGCGGCCGTCTTCCAGCAACGCCACCGGTCCGGCGTCACCGGCACTGAAGGCCTCGACGCGGTAGCCGTGCAGCTTGCGCAGGTCAGCGCCTGCAAAGACCGTCCCGCCCATCACCGCCAGCACGCCGCGGGCGCCGGGTTCGCGCGCCAGCGTCACCGCGTCGAAGAGGTTCTGCGGTCCGTCGGGCGACAGCGCGGTGGCGGGCCGCATCGCGGCCGTGAGCACCAGCGGTTTGCTGGCGGCCACGGTGCGATGCAGGAAGTACGCGGTTTCCTCCAGCGTGTCGGTGCCGTGGGTCACCACCACGCCAGCCACTTCGGGCCGTGCCAGGTGCTCGGCGGCACGGGCGGCCAGCAGCGCCCAGGTGGCGTGGTCCATGTCGCAGCTGTCCAGCCGCGCCAGCGTGTGGGCTTCCAGCCGCAGGCCGTCCAGGTCCTGCAG
>JANMMD010000297.1:0-5184 GCA_031372905.1 Betaproteobacteria bacterium | reverse complement strand
CCGGGGCCGGGCGTGGCGTCCTTGGGCACCGTCAACTTCGGCGGTCAGACCTTGGTGGCGCTGAACTTCTACCTCTACGGCCCCGAGGCGGTCGCCACGGTGGCGCGTGAAAAGCCGCTCTGGGATGCTTGGATGCAGCAGCAGTTTCCAACGCCCCCTTGACTGCAGCCAAAGCCAGTGAGCGTGTCAGCACGGGCCTTCAAGACGGCAGCGACCTGAGGAGCCTTCGCAGAAGACGGCATCCGGCCCTGCACTGATTTCAAGGCAACCGGCCTCCGGCACACTTCGCATCGTGCTGGCAACAACGCCCGGCTCCTGTGGCCCGCATGCACGGCCTACCGCCCCGATGGACACGCTTCGCTTCCCTGCTGCCAAGATCCAGCCGCCGCGCCCGCGCTTGTCGCGCCTGCCGCGGACGCGGCTCGATGGCGCCATTGCACAGGCGCTGGCCACGCACCGCGTGGTGCTTCTGCAGGCGCCGGCCGGCTTCGGCAAGACCACCGCGCTCGGCGCCCAGATCATGCGGCTGGACGCAGACACCGCCAGCGCCTGGGTCTCACTGGACGACGACGACGATGCCGAGCGCCTGTTCGCCTGCCTCGTGGCCGCGCTGGAGCCGCACGATCTGCCGTGGCGCACCGCACCCGAGGCGCTGGTGGCACTGGCCGGCAGCGGCGATGCCAACGGCCTGAAACGCGCCATGGCCGAGCTGCTCAACGCGCTGGACGACAGCGGCGTGGCGCGCGGCGTGATCGTGCTGGACGACCTGCACCGCATCGGCTCGCTCAGCACCTTCGCGCTGCTGGACACCATGATCGAGCGTTTGCCGCTGCGCTGGACGCTGCTGCTGGCCAGCCGAACGCAGCCACCGCTGGCACTGGCACGGCTGCGCGCCAGCGGCGAGCTGGCCGAGTTCAACCAGGACGACCTGCGCTTCAGCCGCAGCGAGGCCGAGGCGCTGTTTACGCTTCAGGCGGCACCGAACCCCGATGCCGCCGCCAGCGCTGCCGGGACCGAACCGGCCCACGCGCACGTGGCCGATTACTTCGACCGCACGGCTGGCTGGCCAGCCGGACTGGGCCTGGCGCTGGTGGCGCTGCGCGGCCGCAGAAACGGCGCCGCCGGGTCGGCCGGCAGCACCCGGCTCATCGACCGCCATCTCTTCGACTACCTTGCCGCCGAGGTGCTGGACGAGCTGCCGGCGCCGCTGCACGACTTCCTGCTGCGGGTGGCCGTGCTGCGCGAGCTGACCGCCGGCCGCGCCGCGGCGGTCAGCGGCGATGGCCGCGCAGCCGCCTGGCTGGACGAGATCGAGCGGCGCGGCCTTTTTGCCACCGCGCTGAACGCGCAGGAACGCACGCTGGTGCTGCACGACCTCTTCCGCGATGCGCTGCTGGCGCGTCAGGCCCAGCGCCTGCCCGGCGAAGCGCCCGAGCTGTTGCGCCGCGCGGCGGCTGGCGAGAGCGACGTGCTGCGCCGCATCGGCTACCTGCTGCGCGCCGGCGACTGGGCGCTGGCCGAGCACGCACTGGTGACTGCGGCCCCCGAGCTGCTGCTGCACGGCGGTGGCGGCGAGGTGCTGCGGCTGGTCGAGCAGTTTCCGGCGGCGCAGCGCAGCGCGCGCCTGTGCCGGCAGGCCGCCACGGCCTGCGGCCTGCGCTGGCAGTGGATAGAGATGGCGCGCTGGGCCGAGCAAGGTGTGCAGCTGGCCCGGGCGGCTGGCGACACGCAGGAGCTGCAATGCACGCAAGCCGTGCTGTGCCACGCGCTCTACCCGCTCGACCGCAACACCGAAGTGGAGGTGCTGGTGGACGCGCTGCACGGCGCCGATATCGCGCACGAGGCACGCCTGCTGGCCCTGATGGCCGACTGCTGTCAGCGTTACCGCCGCGGTGAACACACCGTGCTGACCATGCGTTATGCCGAGCTGCTGGGCCTGCTGGAACGAAGTGACGCGCTGCTGCTCTGGTGGCAGTGCGTCCCGGTCACCAACTGGACCACCATCGCGGGCATGTCGGCCTTGATCGATCGCTACCTGGTTGGCGTGCTGCCGCGCATCGGCGAGCGGCCGCTGCCGATGCGCGGCGAAACACGCATCCTGCGCGCCTTCCAGTCGCTGTGGGCGGGCCGCATCACTGCCGCGCAGGCCGATCTGCGCGAGGCCGAAGAAGACATGAAGTGGCTGGCGGTGTCAGGCGAGCTGGCCTGGTCGGTGAACATGTTCCACATGTTTCTCGACGCGATGTCGGGCCGCGCCGGCCTGGTGCAGGCGCGGCTGGAAGCACGCATCGCCAGCTACGACGAAGCGCCGGAGGAGCAGCGCCGCTTCTGGCGCCACCAGACCGCCATCTACGCCGTGCGACTGAACGGCACGCTGGGCAGCGAGCCCGTGGCGCTGCGCCGCTGGGCCGCGATGATCCGCGAGAACCCGCTGGAAGACCCGACGCCGCGCAACCCGCGCTCGGTGGCCGTGCGCGCGCGCTACGCCGCGGCCACCGGGCGCTGGGAAGAGGCGGCCGAGCAGTTCAGGCTGCTGTTGCCCAAGCTGCACGAGATGGACGTGATGAGCCAGCGCACCGACCTCACGCTGCGTGCCGGCCAGGTGCTGCTGCGCCTGAAGCGGCTGCCCGAGGCGGCTGCGGTGGTGGCACCGGTGATGGACCGCCTGCTCGCCGAAGGCGTGCGCGGGCAGGCCTTGATGTGCGGCCCCACCGTGCTGCAGGAACTGGCTGGCGCAAACTGGGGCAGCCTGCTCAGCCCCGCCCAGTGCGCCGAGCTGCAGGCCGCGGCGCAGCTCTCGGCCACGCTGCACCGGCACACGCCTGCGCCAGCGCCGGCCAGCGGCGACGAGCTGCTCAGCCAGCGGGAGCAGGAGGTGCTGGAGCGCATCGCTGCCGGTGACAGCAACAAGCACATCGCGCGCGCGCTGGACATCAGCCCGCACACCGTGAAGCGGCATGTCGCCAACATCCTCGACAAGCTCGGCTTGAGCTCACGCGGCCAGGCCGCCGCCTGGCGCAACGGCCGCTGACGTCGCTGGCGCTGGTGCAGGCGCTGGTGCAGGCGCGGGTGGAGGCGGCATGGCCCGCCACCGCGGCCCCGATGGCCCGTTCGGGCGATGCCGTGTGGCCCGCCGATGCGGAGACTGCGAAGCGAACCGGCATCCCGCCGGCAGCCCGCGCCACGGAGACTCCCCATGACCGAAACCACCACCCTGCCCCGCCACGCCGACGCCGCCGCGCCTGCGTTCGCCCACACTGCCGTTTCGAAGCCCCAGCGCTTCGACATGTACGGCCCCATCCACAAGGCGCTGCGCCAGGCCATGGCCGACACATTGCGCGCCCTCGGTGCGCTGGACGCCGGCGAATCCGAACAGCGCACGGCGGTGCTCGACAAGGTGGACAGCCTGCTGGCCCTGCTGCGCAGCCACCTGCAGCACGAGAACGATTTTGTGCACACCGCCATCGAGGCCCGCCAGGCTGGCGCCGCCCACCAGACGGCGGAAGACCACCTCGAACACCAGGAGGCCATCCGCAACCTTGAAGACGAATCGCGGGCCTTGCGTGACCTCGACGACATGCACGGCGAGCATCGCCCCTTGCTGGCGCAGCGCCTGTACCGCCACCTCGCCGCGTTCGTCGGCGAGAACCTCCTGCACATGCACCTCGAGGAGACGCGCAACAACGCCACGCTGTGGGCGCTGTACGGCGACGAAGAGCTGCTCGCCATTCACGACCGCCTGGTCGCCAGCATGCCGCCGGCCGAGATGGCCACGGTGGCGCGCTGGATGGCAACGGCGCTGAGCGTGCCTGAACTCACGCTGGTGTTCAGCGACATGCGCAGCAAGGCACCGCCGCCGGCCTTCGAGGCCTTGCTCGACATCGCCCGCATGCAGCTGGACGAACGCCGCTGGGCGCAGCTGGCACGCGCCCTGGGCCGCCCGCCCGTGCCGGGCCTGATGACGGCCTGATGCACAGCACCTGGGAGCACCCACGATGAAGATCCTCACTCCCCTGCTGTTGGCCGCAGTCGCCACGCTCGGCGCCGGCGCGCAGTCGCAGACGCAGACACCCCATTCGGTGGCCGCGCTGCTGAAAGCCCTGCCCGAGTTGCCGGGCAGCGCCGAGCAGGCTGCCACCTGGGTCGACAAAAGCGGCCGCCTCGTGCACCCCGCGCTGCTGCAGCTGCAGGCGGCCATCGCCGAGCACCGGCAGGCGATGCAGCGCATCGCGGCCGCACAGGGCCGGACGGACATGGACCAGGACCAGATCGCGACCAGCAACCTGCTGAAGGGCATGCAGGATGTCGGCATCGACGTGCAGCGCATGCAAAGCGACCCGGCCTACGCGCAGCAGGTGCAGGACCGCATGCGCCGCATGACGACGGCCGAGCAGATGGCGATGGCGCAGCGCATGGCGCAGCCTCTGAACCAGGACGTGCGCTTCGTCAACCAGGCCGCGGCGATGGCGAAGGACAAACCCGCTGCGCGCGCCGCCGCCGAGGCCGGCCAGGCCTATGCGCAACAGCAGCCGCAGCGCTTCGAGCGCCATGCGGCGCTGTGGGCCGAGACCGAAAACGCCGTGCAACGTGTGCGCGCCCAGAAGCTGACGGTGGACCTGCCCAAGCCGGCGCTGGAGTGGGACAACCCCGGCTGCGACCAGCCCTGCCGGTCACGCTGGGAGCCCTACGCCAAGAAGATGCTGCCGCTGATGATCGCGCGCGAGAGCGAGGTGCTGGCGCTGCGTCGCGCTGCCGTGCAACGCCAGCGCGCGGCCCTGGCACCCGACATCGCAGCCGCCGAACGCCACCTGCAGGCCACCGATTTCAGCCTCGCGTCCACGAGCCAGGTGAACCAGGGCTACATCGTTGCCTACGACGGCGCGGTGGTGGCCGAGATCCAGGCCTTGCTCGACCGCACGCTCGAAGCCTTGCAGCACGCCGCGGTGCTGCCTCACTGCGGTGCGCAGGCCGTGCTGGTGCCGCTGGCGGCCTGCCGCTGAACTGCGCTGCCGTGCCGGTGCACTGGGGCCCGCCGCCGCGGGCGGGCCTCAGACCAGCCGCAAGCCCTCGTGCTTCAACGGCAGCGTGCGCACCGGCTTGCCACGCGCGGCGGCGATGGCGTTCATGATCGACGGCGCGACGACGCAGATCGTCGGCTCGCCGACGCCACCCCAGAAGTCATAG
>JANMMD010000253.1:0-26216 GCA_031372905.1 Betaproteobacteria bacterium | reverse complement strand
GCCTAACGTTCGAGCTAACCGGACCCCGGCGGCGGGATGGCTTGGCCCGGGCTGGGAAAATGTACCGCGTACCCCAGGCCGGGCCAAGACAGCCCGCCGTTGGGGGTCCGGTGGTTCAGCGAGGGGTTAGGCGTCTTCACTGGAGCTTAAACGTGACGTCAATGTAATAAGGCATTGATGCCTCCGTCACGCTTCTTTTGGGAGGTAAGGTCTTGCAGCTTAACAACCATGCCACGGCTGATTCGTCAAGTTGATCTGATTCAGATGAGCGAAGCGCAGTAACAGCGACAACCTTGCCGTCCTGAAAGTCAAGTAAAGCCAGTTTGACTGTTCCTGTCTCACCTCGCTGCTTCGCTGTTTCTGGATAATCTCCTCGTGGACATGAATCGGCCCCAAACGGACGCAGCCTAGCTTCTGCTGCCTGCATAGGGCTTCTGAATCTAACAGCCGCGACGCCAGTACCTGCCTTACCGACACCGTTCTGCATCGCCGGTCGAAACTTGCAGTTTTTCACCCACGATAGAACAGTACGATCAAGTTCTGCACTCAAGCTTGTCACAAAGATTTCGATGTCCTGAAGTTCCCCGGAGTTCGAAACAAAGTACTTGACCCAGGGTGTGGCGCTTTTCCAAGGCGCTTCTAGCGATTCGAAGTTGGGTTGAGTGCATGTATCCAGGCGGATAGCGGCCAAATCGTTCGTAGCTGCTTGCTCTTGTGCGCCTGAAGCGAGCGTCGTCGCTGCAAGTGACAAAGCAAAGAGTGCCGGACCAAATGAGTGCTGCATAAGACGCCTAACGTGTTGTAGACCGCAATCTGAAGTTGCCATCCCTAGGAACAAATTCCATCACGGAGAAACCTGTTCCTGGCGCGGCTGCGCCGCGATGGGGACGATTCGGTTCCGTAGACCCATCCGCAGGACTTCGCTGCGGCGCAGTGTCCACAGGTACTTTCTGCCGTCGTACCTGGCACCCTTCGCCATTGCTTGACGGCGAAGGTCGATCTCCTCGCGCCAGATTTTGAAGAACACCACCGGGTCGTTCCGCTTCTGGATCACGACGCGCTCGACGACCAATTCGACAGTGGTCAGGCGTTCGGTTCCGTCAGCGTTCTCCCTGTAGCGCACGCACAGCAGTTCCTTGCCGTGCAGGCGGGCGAGTTTGATGGCGCCACGCTGGGTTGGGTGAATCGTCTTGGCCACTTGCCATGGATGAAGGTCGTCTGCTCTCGTGTTCAGAGGGTGGACAGCCACAAATTTCTCCAGTCAGGCCTGATGAATGGAAAGCACTTTCGCCGCCACGTCCGCGTTCGCATCTCGCTGGCGCCTCGATGCCGTGAACGACACCCTGTCCCTCGATGGGATTGCGAATCTCACCAATGCACACGCAAGCGGTAGTCCACGGTCATGGTATTCGTCGTGATCCATCTCGCCAAGAACGTATTTGCAGGGTGGCACGGCGTGCATGAGATGCGGCCGACCGAGGGATCTGGCGTGCATCAATGGCATTCGCACGAGCCACTTGTCTCTGGATAAAAAGCTGTATAAGCGTACAGTATCGGTTCGACATTGGCGAGGCCCTCCATGCATGCACCCTTGATGCCCCCTGGCGTCCCGGTAGACCCGGCCCATCCACCCCGCCTGCTCGACGCTGTGCGCGCTCAAGTTCGGTATCGCCACTACAGCTTGCGCACCGAAGAGGTGTACGTCCGCTGGGTGCGGTCTTTCGTGCGTTTTCATGAGCTGCGCCATCCGCTGGAGATGGCGCAGCCCGAAATCGAGGCCTTCTTGGGCTGGCTGGCCACAGAGAGAAACGTCTCGCCGTCCACGCATCGCCAGGCCTTGTCGGCCCTGCTGTTTCTCTACCAGAAGGTGCTCAACACGCCCGTGCCGTGGATGAACGACATCGGCCGGCCACAAACCCAGCGTCGCCTGCCGGTGGTGCTGACGCCCGACGAGGTGGTGCAGGTGCTGGGGGTGTTGGACGGGATGCAAAGCACAGCCCGGGCCGCGGCCTCCGCCCATGCGGCGCATGGCCTTTTCGGGCGCTTGCTCTACGGCACCGGCCTGCGCTTGATGGAGGCCCTGCGCCTGCGCGTGAAGGACATTGATTTCGAGCACCGCGCCATCATCGTGCGCGAGGGGAAGGGTGCACACGACCGCCTGGTGATGCTGCCTGCCGCCTTGGAGCAACCGCTGCGCGCCCACCTTGCGCTCGCGCACACGCTTTGGCAAGCCGACCGCGCCGCTGGCGCCGCGCCGGTGCAACTGCCGCACGCGCTGGAGCGCAAGTACCCGCGGGCCGGCCTGTCATGGTCGTGGTTCTGGGTCTTCCCGGCGTCCTTGCCCTCGCAAGACCCACGCGGCGCCGGCGAACGCCGCCACCACCAGCACGAGCAGGCCTTCCAGCGCGCCTTCCGCCGTGCCCTGGCCCAGGCGGGCGTGAACAAGCCCGCTTCGCCGCACACGCTGCGTCATTCGTTTGCCACCCACCTGCTGCAGTCGGGCTACGACATCCGTACGGTGCAAGAGCTGCTGGGCCATGCCGATGTCAGCACCACCATGATCTACACCCATGTGCTGCGCCTGGGCGGTGGTGCGGTGCGCAGCCCGCTGGACAACTTGGCTGCCGCTTCTCCCTCCGCCCCCGCCCGCGGTTCTGCCAACGCTTCCGCCCGTGCCCCTGCCCCTGGCGCCTCGCCCCGCCCGCCCCGGGCGCGTGAACCCGAAGCGGTGTACGCCTCGCCGCATCTGGCCCTGCCGTGTCTCGCCCCTCTGCTCCAAACCGCCCGCCCGCCGTCGGCCTGCCTGGCTACGCCGAGCTAGTCTGCCGCAGCAACTTCAGCTTTCTGGGTGCGGCGTCGCACCCGGAAGAACTGATCACGCGTGCGCAGGCCTTGCGTTACGCAGCGCTGGCCGTCACCGACGAGTGTTCGCTCGCCGGCGTCGTGCGCGCCCACCTGGAAGCCACGCAGCGCGGCCTGCCCTTGATCATCGGCAGTGATTTTTCGCTGCAGCCCGAGGGGCCGGCGGCTGCAGCAAAACCTGCGCTCTCGCTGGATGTCACGGCCGTCAGCGACACCGCCGACACCGCGGCCGGTGCTGAGACCTCCGACACCCCCGAAGCGCCGCCTTCACCCGGCCACAGCGGAGGCCCACGCCTGGTGATGCTGGCGATGTCACGCCGCGGCTATGCCAACCTCTCGCACTGGATCAGCGTCTGCCGCCGCCGTGCGCCCAAGGGTCAGTACCTGGCCAAGATGGCCGACCTGGAAGGCCGCGTGCCCGCCGCGCCGATGCTCGCGGGCCTGCCCGGTTGCCTGGCGCTGCTGGTGGTGTCCTGTGTGCTGCCCGTACCCGGCATCGTTGCGCAGAAGGCGACGGAGGCCGCGCCGGCGGCCGACCCCTTCCAGGCCCTCTTCGCCCACGCGCTGTGGCTCAAGACCTGGTTCGGCGACCGCGCCGCCTTGGCGCTGCCGCTCTTGCTGCAGGCGCACGATGCGCTGCTCGTCGACATCACCCAGCGTGTGGCCACGCTCACCGGCCTGCCCATCGTCGCCGTGGGTGACGTGCGCATGCATGCCCGCTCGCGCAAGCCTTTGCTCGACGTGCTGCAGGCCACGCGCCAGCGCTGCACCGTGGCCAATGCCGGCCTGGGCCTGGCGGCCAACGCGGAGGCCCATCTGCGCGGGCGTGCGCGCCTGGCGCGGATCTACAAACCCGAGTGGCTGCACAACACGCTGGCGCTGGCCGGGCGCTGCGCGTTTTTGCTCAACGAACTGAAGTACGAATACCCGCGCGAGATCGTGCCCGAGGGCCACACGCCCGTCAGCTGGCTGCGTGTGCTGACGGAAGAAGGCGCCGCCCGCCACTACCCGCAGGGCGTGCCGCCCGCCGTGCGCGGCATGCTCGAACACGAGCTCGCGCTCATCAGGCAGCTGCAGTACGAGCCCTATTTCCTCACCGTCGCCGACATCGTGCAGTGGGCGCGCGCCCAGGGCATCCTGTGCCAGGGCCGCGGCAGCGCAGCGAATTCCGCCGTCTGCTACTGCCTGGGCGTCACCGCGGTCGACCCCGAGGTGCACACCATGCTGCTCTTCGAGCGCTTCATCAGCGCCGAACGCGGCGAGCCGCCCGACATCGACATCGACTTCGAGCACCAGCGCCGCGAAGAGGTCATCCAGTACATCTACAAGAAGTACGGCCGCCACCGCGCGGCACTCACCGGCGTGGTGATCTGCTACCGGCCGCGCAGTGCGCTGCGCGATGCGGGCCGCGCTCTGGGCATCGACCTCGAGCGCATCGAGGCCGTCTCGAAAAGCCAGCACTGGTTCGACGGCCGCAGCATCGCCCCCGAGCGCCTGTTGGAGAACGGCTTCGACCCCGATTCACCGGTGTGCCGGCTGTGGGTGGAGCTGACGCAGCAGCTGATTGGTTTCCCCCGTCATCTGTCGCAGCACCCCGGGGGCTTCGTCATCGCGTGCGACACGCTGTCGGAGCTGGTGCCGGTGGAAAACGCCAGCATGAAAGACCGCAGCGTGATCCAGTGGGACAAGGACGACCTCGATGCATTGCGCCTCTTGAAGGTCGACATCCTGGCCCTCGGCATGCTGAGCGCGATACGCCGCGCGCTGGAACTGGTCGGCGAAAAGCTCGCAGTGCCGATGGCGCTGCACCAGATCCCGAAGGAGGACGGCGCCACCTACGCCATGCTCAGCCGCGGCGACAGCGTGGGCACCTTCCAGGTCGAGAGCCGCGCCCAGATGGCCATGCTGCCGCGGCTGCGGCCCAAGGAGTTCTACGACCTCGTGATCGAGGTCGCCATCGTGCGCCCCGGGCCCATCCAGGGCGGCATGGTCCACCCCTACCTGCGGCGGCGCAATGGCGAGGAGCCGGTGGACTATCCCAGCGCCGAGGTGGAGAAGGCGCTCTCGCGCACTTTGGGCGTGCCCATCTTTCAAGAGCAGGTGATGCAGCTGGCCATCCTGGCCGCCGACTTCACGCCCGGCGAGGCCGACCAGCTGCGCCGCGCGATGGCGGCCTGGAAGCGCAAGGGCGGCCTCGGGCCATTTCATGAACGCCTGGTGGGGCGCATGGTCGAGAAGGGCTACGAGCTCGCGTACGCCGAGCGCATCTTCAAGCAGATCCAGGGCTTCGGCGAATACGGCTTCCCGGAAAGCCACGCCGCCAGTTTTGCGCTGCTGGTCTATGCCAGCGCCTGGCTGAAGTGCCACCACCCGGATGCCTTTCTGGCCGCGATGCTGAACAGCCAGCCGATGGGCTTTTATGCGCCCGCGCAGCTGGTGCGAGACGCGCGTTTGCACCACGTCAGCGTGCTGCCGGTGGACGTGCGCTGCAGCGTCTGGGACAGCGTGCTTGAAGTCGGCAGCGCTGCCTGCAGCGCTGGGGGCGGCGGGCCGCTGCTGCAGCCGGTGCGCCTGGGTTTCAGCCGCATCAGCGGTTTCGAGCAGGCCGCAGCAGAGCGCCTGGTGGCAGCCCGCAGGGCCGCACCGTTCACCAGCGCCGAAGACCTGGCGCGCCGTGCCGGGCTGGATGCGCACCAGCTCTCGCTGCTGGCCGAGGCCGATGCACTGCGCGAGCTCGCCGGCCATCGGCATGCAGCCGCCTGGGCCGTGGCCGGCGTGGACACGCGGGCCACGCCGCTGTTGCGCGGCACGCGCACGCAGGAGGCCGCGGCCACCCTGCCGGCGCCCGATGCCGCCACCACCGTGCTGGCCGACTACCGCCGCCTGGGCCTGAGCCTGACGCAGCACCCGGTGGCGCTGCTGCGGCCGCAGCTGGCGGCCTTCAAGGTGCTGCCGGCCGAGGTGCTGCAGCACTTTCCGCACGGCCGCCTGGCGCGCGCCAGCGGCATCGTCACGCACCGCCAGCGGCCTGAAACCGCACGCGGGGTCGTCTTCGTCACGCTGGAAGACGACACCGGGTCGATCAACGTCATCGTCTGGCCGCAGGTCGTGGAAATGCAAAGGCGAGCCTTGCTGGGCGCGTCGCTGTTGACGGTTTACGGCATCTGGCAGTGCCACGGCGAGCCGGGCTACGAGGTGCGCCACCTCGTGGCCAAGACGCTGATCGACCACACACCGCTGCTGCAAGGCCTGGCCACGAGCAGCCGCAACTTCCGCTGACCGGTCCGAGCCAGGCGCCTGGTCGTGCCGGTCAGCCCGTCATGGCCTCGGCGACGGCCGCGGCCACGGCATCGTGCAGCGGGTGGCTGCTGGTGACCGCCAGCTCGCCACTGCGCAGCGCCTGCTGCGGCGCCAGCGCGGCGCGCGCAGCCAGGCCCTCGGGCTGCGCCTGGGCCGTGGCCTGCAGGCCCACCCAGGCGTTGCGGCCCAGGCGTTTGGCGGCGAGCAAGCCCACGTCTGCCAGGTTCACCACGGCCAGCCAGTCCAGCGCCTGCGGGTGCTGCGGCAGGCAGGGCCAGCAGGCATGGCCGATCGAGCAGCTCACGGCCAACGGCCGGCCATCGGGCAGGCGGAACGGCGCCTCGCACACGCCGGTGCGGATGCGCTCGGCCAGCTCGTCGGCGCGGGCGCGGTCGGTGTGGTGGGCCACGGCCAGAAACTCCTCGCCGCCCCAGCGCACGACGTCGTCAGACTCACGCATCGCCACCTTCAGGCGCTGCGCCAGCTGCACCAGCACGGCGTCACCCGCGGCATGGCCGTAGACGTCGTTGACGCGCTTGAAGTGGTCGACATCGATGAGGAAGAACAGCGTGTCGGTGTCGATCGCCGCGGGGGCGTCTGCGCCAGCAGCCAGCACGCGTCGCAGGCTGGCTGAGAGAGCGCCCTCGATGCGCTCGGTGAGGAAGCGCCTGTTGTGCAGGCCGGTGAGCGGGTCGCTGATGCTGGCCAGTTCCAGCACGCGCGATTTTTCTTCCAATGCGCGCGACTTTTCGCCCAGCGCCCGCGACACCGCCTGCAGCTCCAGCGTGCGTTCGTCCACCAGCCGCTGCAGCTCGTGCCGCCGCATGCGCAGCACCCGCGTGCGGGCCTGCACCAGGCCTACCACCAGCCCGAGCAGCACCAGCCCCGCCAGCGCGCGGAACCACACGGTCTGGTGCCACGGCGCCAGCACCTCCACGGGCAGCGTCAGCGTGCGTTCGCTGAAGACGCCATCGCGGTTGCTGCCGCGCAGCTGCAGCTCGTAGTGGCCCGGCGCCAGGTTGTTGTAGCTGGCCAGGCGGCGCTGCGCGTCCGAGCTCACCCAATCGCGGTCGTGGCCCACCAGGCGGTGGGCGTAGCGGTTGCGTTCCGGGGCTGAATAGTCCAGTGCCGCGTAGCCCACCTCCAGGCTGTTGGCATCGGGTGGCACGCGCAACGGGGTGTTGGCATCGGGCAGTGGCAGCTCGCGCCCGCCCACGCGCAGTTCCGTCACCACCACGGGCGGGCGGTGGGTCCACGGCGTCAGCAGGGCAGGGCGCACCACCGTCACGCCGCCCGAGGCGCCGAAGAGCAGTTCGCCCGCCTCGGTGCGGGCCACCGAGCCGGTCCAGAAGGTGGCATAGCCCACCCCCTCGGCGCGGCGCAGGCCGCGCGCGCGCATCGTGGTGGTGTCCACCATGGCCAGGCCGTTGTCGGTGCTGGCCCAGATGCGGCCGGCCTCGTCTTCGATGACGGCGTTGACGTTGTTGTCGGGCAGGCCTTCGTGGGCGCTGACGCGGCTGAAGCGCAGCCGGCCCTGGCCAGCGGTGCCTTCCTCCAGCCGGTGCAGCCCGCCGCCGTAGGTGGCCACCCAGAGACGGCCGCCGCGGTCGAGGTGCATCGACGCGATGAAGCCCGTGCCCAGGTCGCCCTCGGCCGGGCTGGCGGGCAGCTTCAGCACGGCGCCGCTGGCCGGGTCGTAGCGGTTCAGGCCGTTGCGCGTGCCTATCCACAGTTCGCCGTGGCGGCCACGCGCCAGCGCGGTGATGCGCAGGTCGGTGAGCTGGCGCGTCGGGTCGGGCAGGGCGGCGCGCACGCGGCCGCTGGCCAGATCCATGTCCCACAGGCCGTCACGCAGGCCGCCCACCCACAGGCGCTGGCCGTCGCGCAGCAGCGGGCCCACGCCCCGGTCGGGCGGGCGGCCGGGCCAGCTGATGCGGGCCACGGCAGGCGGGGCACTCGAGCCGCGGGCCGCCGCCCGTGCACGGTAGAGGCCGCGGTAGTTGCCGATGTAGACGCTGCCGTCGGGGCCTTCGGCCAGGCCGATTGTGGTGTCGGGGGGCAGGGCCGCCTCGGGCTGGCTCGGGTCGGGCTTGAGCACCTGCAGCGTGCCGTGCTGGGGGTCGGCGATTTCCACGCCCTGGTTCAGCGTGCCCATCCAGACGCGGCCGTCGCTGTGGGCCAGCAGGCTGGCGTAGTCGGCGCGCGAACGTCGGATGTCGACGACGCCCAGGTCGGGGCTGACGTTCAGCACCGCGCTGGCACGGGGGTCGACACGTGCCAGGCCGGCATAGGTGGCCACCCAGACCAGGCCCGAGCGGTCGCGGAACAAGCCGCGCACGTGGTCGTCGGGCAGGCTGGACGCCAGCAGCGGCTGGTGGCGCAGGCGCCGTGTGCGGCCGCTTTGTGCATCGATGGCCACCACGCCCTGGCCCAGCGTGCCGGCCCACACCACGCCGGGCTGCGCTTCCAGCAAGGCCATCACGCGGCGCGAGGCCAGCGCGCGCTTGTCGCTGTCGGCTTGCGTTTCCAGGATCGGCCGCCACGCGCCGCTGCCGCCGCTGCCGCCCGCGCCGCGCACGAAGATGCCGTCGCGGTTGGTGCCCACCCACAAGCGTCCGGCGCTGTCTTCGAGCAGGCTTTCGGCCTGGGGCTGGCGGCCGCCGGCATCGGGCAAGGGCACGAAGCTGAAGTCCGAGCCGCCGGCTTCGCGCACGAAGAGCCCGGCCGACGTACCCACCCACAGGCGGCCGCCGCGGTCGCGCAGCACAGCGGTGGCGCTGTCGCCGCGCAGGCCGCTGGCGGCTTGCGGCCCCATGGGCACGCGCTGCACGCGGCCGCTGCTGCCATCGATGTGGTCCAGGCCGCCATCGGTACCCACCCACAGGCCGCCCTGGCCGTCGTCGGCCAGCGCGCGCACGCTGCCGTGGGCCAGGCCTTCGGGGCCGACACGGACATGGCGCAGCGCTTCCCCGCTTCGGCCCAGGCGTATCAGGCCGACGGCGTCGGTGCCCACCCACAGCCGCCCCTGCGCGTCGCGGTGCAGCGTCTGCACGAGGTTGTCGGCCAGCGGAGTCGGCATGCCGGGGGCGGCGGTGAAGCGGCGTGTCGCGAACTGGTAGCCGTCCCAGCGCGCCACGCCACCCATCGTGCCCACCCACAGAAAGCCCTCGGCGTCTTCGGCCACCGAAGTCACCACCTCGTTGGGCAGGCCCTGCGCGGTGTTGATCTGCCTGAAGCCGTCGGCCGCCCAGGCCGACCAGCGTTCGCCCCCCGCCGGCGAGGCGCCATGGGCCACGCCGGCAGCCAGCCCCAGTGCGGCAGCGATGCGGGTGAACCAGAGGGCCGAGGTTGGCATGCCGGACGTCAGCGGGTGGGCGAAAACACCTGCGGATTGTGTCGGAGAGGGACCGCAGCGCCGCTGGACTTTGGTGCGCAAGGCGACAATGCAGGCCATGCACCACACCCTTGAATGGCTGCCCGCCGAGGGCCGCGCTGAACAGCTGTTGTTGCTGCTGCACGGGTGGGGCGGCAGTGGCGCCGACATGGCGCCGCTGGCGCAGGCGCTGCGCGCCGCCTTCCCGCAGGCGGCCGTGCTCGCGCCCGACGCGCCGCACATCCAGACCCTGGCCGACGGCAGCGCAGGCCATGAAGGCTCGCGCCAGTGGTACGACGTGGCCGGGCTGACGCCGCAGAACTGGCCCGGCCGTGTCGACGCGGCCTTGCCCGGCCTGCACGGCTGGGTGCAGGCGCAGCAGCAGCGGCTGGGTGTGGAGCCTGCGGCCACCGCCCTGGGCGGCTTCAGCCAGGGCGCCGTGCTGGCGCTGGCGCTGGTGCTGCAGCACGATGGCATCGTCGGCCGCGTGCTCGCCTTCGGCGGCTGCCTGACGCGCGTGCCCGAGGCCGCGCCGCAACTCAGCACGCTGCACCTCTTCCACGGCGCCGAAGACGAGGTCATCCCCGCCGAGGGTTCGCGTCAGGCCCTGGGCCATCTGGCCGAACTGCAGGGCGATGCCACGCTGGACATCGCGCAGGGTGTGGGCCACGCGCTGCACCCGGCGCTCATCACCTGCGCACTGCAGCGCCTGCAGACGCACATTCCCGCGCGCACCTGGCGCGCCGCCCTCGGCGCCACGCCGCGCTGAATTCTTCGACCTTGACCGATGCTGTTCCTGCTGTCCCCCGCCAAGACCCTCGACTACGACACCCCAGTGCCGGCGGCGCTGCGCCGCAAGGCCAGCGAGCCGCTGTTTGTCGATCGCGCTGCGGAGCTCATCACCGTGCTGCGCGACCACAGCGCGACGCAGGTGGCCGGGCTGATGGACCTGTCGGACAAGCTGGCGGCCCTGAACGTGGAGCGCTACGCCACCTGGCAGCCCGCGGCCACGCCGGCCAACAGCAAACCCGCGGTGCTGGCCTTTGCCGGTGATGTCTACGACGGCCTGCAGGCCGCCAGCCTGAAGACGGCCGACTTCACCTGGGCGCAGCAGCACCTGGTCATCCTCTCGGGCCTGTACGGCGCGCTGCGCCCGCTGGACCGCCTGCAGCCCTACCGTCTGGAAATGGGCACGGCGCTGAAGACGCGCAGCGCGAAAGACCTCTACGGCTATTGGGGCGACACCGTGGCCGAGTACCTGAACGGCCTGCAGGCCGAAGAAGACCGCCCGGTGGTGGTGAACCTGGCCTCGCAAGAGTACGCCCGCGTGGCGCTGCGCCCGGCGCTGCGCGCACGCGTCGTGGAGTGTGTGTTCGAGGAGGTGCGCGCGGCCGACGGCGGCGCGCCCCGCATCATCAGCTTCTTCGCCAAGAAAGCGCGCGGGCTGATGGCGCGCTATGCCGTGCAGCATCGCGTGCGCAGCGTGAAAGCGCTGCAGGCCTTCGACGCCGAGGGCTACGCCTTCGTGCGCCAGGCCTCGACACCGGACCGCCTCGTCTTCCGCCGCCCGGGCTGACCGGCCGCAGGCCCCATTGGCTGAGCAAAAATAGCCCATGACCAGCACCACCCAATCCATCACCCCCGAACTGCGGCAGTGGATCGTCGCCCAGGCCGAAGCCGGCTGCCGACCCGACGATGTGCTGGAGGCCATGAAGGCCAGCGGCTGGGACGAAGACGTGGCCATCGAGGCCATGGAAGCCACGCTGCGCGAGCGCCTGGAACAGCTGCAGCCGCGCCAGCCCGACCCCCTGAACCCGCTGAGCACGCTGCAGGCCCTGGCGCCGGCCAAGGCGCTGCCCGAGCCGCCGCTGGAAGGCCAGGCCGTGCTGGTGCTCGCCGACGGCCACCGCGTGAAGGTGTTGACGACCATGAAACATCCGCGCGTGGTGGTCTTCGGCGGCTTGCTGACGGATGCGGAATGCGACACGCTGATGGCCCAGGCCGCACCGCGGCTGTTGCGTTCCGAGACCGTGGACAACAACACCGGTGACAGCGAAGTGAATGCCGCACGCACCAGCGACGGCATGTTCTTCGAGCGCGGTGAAACCGGGCTCATCCAGACGCTGGAAGCACGCATCGCCGAGCTGCTGCGCTGGCCCTTGGAAAACGGCGAGGGCCTGCAGATCCTGCGTTACCGGCCGGGCGCCGAATACAAGCCGCACCACGATTACTTCGACCCCATTCACCCGGGCACACCGCGCATCCTGGAGCGCGGCGGCCAGCGTGTGGGCACATTGGTGATGTACCTGAACACGCCCGAAGGCGGCGGCGCCACGACTTTCCCCGACGTCGGGCTCGAGGTCGCGCCAGTGCGCGGCAATGCGGTCTTCTTCAGCTACGACCGTGCTCATGTCGGCACCAAGACCCTGCACGGCGGCGCACCCGTCACGGCCGGTGAAAAGTGGGTGGCGACGAAGTGGTTGCGCGAGGGCGTGTTCGTCTGAACATGGCTTGAGCGCAGCGGGAGCGCTGTGACCCGGCGTAGCAGCGGCCTCAGTGCAGCAGCGCAGCCACCGCCAGCGCCGCCCCCGTGGAGGCCGCCAGTGACAGCGCCACGCGGGCGCCGAAGCGGCTGCCGCCGGCGACAAACGCCGTCAGCACGCGCGTGCCGGCGTTGGCCGACACCGCCAGCAACACGCCCGTGCGCAGCGCCCCCGCCTCCACCTCGCCCTGCGAGAACAGCGCCGCCAGCGCCGCCACTGGCGCATGCGCGTCGGCCAACGCCGCGAGCGCCGTGCCAGCCATCAAGCCCACCGCGCCGAACTCACGCTGCGCCCACGCCACGGCCACCGCCACGGCACCCAGCAGCGCTGCCACCACCAGGGCTTCGCGCACACGCAGCGGGCCGCGTTCACGGGCGGGTGCTGCCATGGCGCCTGAGGCTTGCATCCAGGCGAGCGCAGCGGTGCCCAGGGCCGTGATGGCGCCTGCCAGGGCGCAGGGCCACAAGGCCGGAAGCGCTGCGGGTGCCAGCGCCGCCAGCAGCAGCAGCACCTGCAGCCAGGTGGCGGTGGTGCTGAACATCGCCCCGGCCACGCAGGCGTCGCGTTGCGCGGGCTCGGCCTTGGCGCGTGCGCCCATCGAAGCGATGGTGGCGGTGCTCGACACAAACCCGGAGAACAGCCCCGACAGCGCCAGCCCGGCGCGCGCCCCCAGCACACGCCAGGCGAGGTGGCCGCTGGCTTGCAGCGCCAGGATGAGCACTGCCGTTAGCAGCAGCGTGCGCGGTGCCATGCCTCCCAGCCAGGGCTGCGGCGCGGCGGGCACCAGCGGCAGCAACACCAGGCCCAGGGCGGCCAGCAGCAGGGCGTCGTGCAACTCGGCCTGGGTCAGCAGCTCGGAGGCAAAGCGGTGCAGCTTCTCGCGCGCGGCCAGCAGCGTGGCCACCACCACCGCCGCCGCCGCGCCAAAGGCGGGCTGCTGCACTGCCAGCACGCCCACCAGGTAGGTGACGAAGAGCGCCAGCTCTGTGGTCAGGCCGGGGTCGGGGTCGCGCGCGGTCCGGTCTGGGCCGGGGTCGCGGCTCTTCCAGTAGGCCACCGTCGCGAGCAGCGCCACCAGCAGTGCGCCCAGCGCCACCAGCTGCGGCTGGCCCAGCGCCTGCGCGATGCCACCGCCCAAGGCGGCCAGCGTGAAGCTGCGGATGCCGGCGGCGCGGCGCTGCGCACCCTGGCCCTTGCGCCGTTCACGTTCCAGCCCGATGAGCAGGCCGCTGCCGAAAGCCGTGGCCAGGCCCAGCGCCTGCGCCTGCCAGTCCATCGCCGTCATCGCATCGCGGCGCGCCGCAGGCTCAGAACGACACGCACTCACCGAGTGCCGGCACGCGTGCGGCCCAGCCGAGCTGGTTCTTCAGCGCAAATCGCAGGCTGTCGGTGGCATCGGGGTCGCCGTGCACGACGAAGGTCTGCTGCGGCGCCTTCGGCATCAGTCGCAGCCAGGCCAGCAACTCGTCGCGGTCGGCATGGCCCGAGAAGCCTTCGAGCTGCCGCACCTCGGCGCGCACCGGCACCATCTCGCCGTGGATCTTCAGCTCGCGCTCGCCCGCCGCCAACCGGGCGCCCCGCGTTCCGCCGGCCTGGAACCCGGCCAGCACGATGCTGTGCCTGGCATCGGGCGCCAGGGCCTTGAGGTGGTGCAGCACGCGCCCGCCGGTGGCCATGCCGCTGGCCGAGATGATGACCGCCGGGAAACGTGCCGATCGCGCCGCAGTCAGCCGCACCGACTGCTGCACGGTGGTAACCAGGCGCACGCCGTCGCACAGCGTCTGCACCTCGCGCTTCGAAATGCGCAGCAGCGCGCCGTAGCGGCGGTACAGCGCGGTGGCTTCCACCGCCATCGGGCTGTCGAGAAAGATCGGCAGCTGCGCGGGAATCTCGCCCGCCGCCTTCAGCCGCTGCAGCACCAGCAGCAGCGCCTGCGCGCGGCCCACGGCAAAGCTGGGCATCAGCACCGAGCCGCCGCGCTGCACGGTGCGGCGGATGATCTCGGCCAGGCGCGCCGGGCTGTCTTCCGCCGGGTGCACACGGTTGCCGTAGGTGGCCTCCACCAGCATCACGTCGGCCGCGCGCGGCGCTTTCGGTGGCGGCATCAGCAGGTCGTTGCTGCGGCCCACGTCACCCGAAAAGCCCAGCGTCAGGTGGCCGTCGTTCAGGCTCACCGCGCAGGCCCCCAGCAGGTGGCCCACCGGGCTCAGGTGCACCGTGCTGCGGCCCAGCTTCAACGCGCGTTGTGGCACCAGGGCCACCAGCTGCGTCAGCGCGCGCAGCGCATCGGCGCGGGTGTAGAGCGGCAGCGCCTTCTCGTGGCGGCTGTAGCCGTGGCGGTTCGCGCGGCGCGCGTCTTCTTCCTGCAGATGGGCACTGTCCAGCAGCAGCACCTTGGCCAGTTCGCAGGTGGCGGGGCTGGCGTGGATGGGACCGCGAAAGCCGTGCTTCACCAGCGCCGGCAGCCAGCCGCTGTGGTCGAGATGGGCGTGGCTCAGCACCACGGCGTCGATGTCGCGCAGCAGATCGGGCATCACCCAGTTGCGCTCGCGGTGCAGCTTGAAGCCCTGGAACATCCCGCAGTCCAGCAGCACGCGGCGGTCGCCGGTTTCCACGAGATGGCGTGAACCGGTGACGCCATCGGCCGCGCCGAGGAAGTGGATCTTCATGCGGCTGAGCCTCGTCGATGCAGCGTGGCGTTGTCCAGCACGGTCAGCCCGGGCTGACCCTGAGTCCGGGTCTGCGCCTGCGTCCGCGCCAGTTCCCGCAGCAGCGCACGCGCCACGGTGTCGGCGGCGATGGGCCGCCACGCTGCGGGCACCAGTGCCGCCAGCGGGGCACTGAACTGCATGGCCAGGTGTTCGGCCATGCGACGCGGCTGGCCGAGCGCAGCGCGGTCGCCCGTCAGCAGCGACGGGCGCGCGATCAGCAGCGATTCGAAGCCCAGGGCACCGAGCGCCACTTCCATCTCACCTTTCACGCGGCTGTAGAAACTGGCCGAAGTGGTGCTGGCGCCCAGCGACGAGACCACCGCGAAGCGCCGCACGCCAGCAGCCTTCGCGGCCCGGGCGAAGGCCAGCACAGCGTCGAAATCCACCGCGCGGAAGGCCGCCTGCGAGCCGGCCGCCTTGATCGTGGTGCCCAGGGCGCAGAGCGCCGCCTCGGCCGCGGGCAGCGCGGGCAGGGCGGTGAAATCGACCTGATGCACGGTGCAGTTCGGCGCCGGGGCCGGCAGCTCGCGGCGCACCAGCAGGTGCAGCGTGCCGCGCCCGGCCGCAGCCGCCGACCATTGCGCCACCACGGCCTGCCCGATGAGCCCGGTGGCACCGGCCAACAGCAGGTTGGTGACTGTCAGCTCGTCGGTAGGCATGCACGCTCCGGGGTGGGTTCACCGCACGGCCCATGCTAACCACCCCGCCCGTCTCGATGGCGGCTTTTCACACCCCTGGCGGCCTCAAGGCCGAAAGCGGCGGCGGCTCTCAGCGGAAGTGCTGCAGCAGCCGGTCCAGCGCCATCGTGAAGGGCTGCTGCATCAGCGGCAGCGTCATCACCAGGCCGATCAGGCCCACCCCCAGCGTCACCGGGAAACCGATGGCAAAGATGTTGATCTGCGGCGCCACGCGCGAGATGGTGCCCAGCACCAGGTTGATGAAGAGCAGCATCGTCACCAGCGGCAGCGCGATCCACAGGCCGGTGCTGAAGATCTCGGCGCCCCATTTCTGCGGCTGCATCTCGCGCAGGAAGGCGAAGGGCTCGGGCCCGACGGGAAAGGCCGTGAAGCTGTGCATCAGCGCGCCGATGACGAGCAGGTGGCCGTTCATCACGATGAAGAGCCAGGCCACCATGGTGCCGAAGAAGCGGCTGGTGGCGGTGGCGGTGCTGGCGGTCATGGGGTCGAAGAAGCCGGCGAAGTTCAGGCCCATCTGCAAGCCGATGATCTCGCCGGCAAATTCCACAGCGGCAAAGACGATGCGCACGGCGAAGCCCAGGCTCAAACCGATGACCACCTGCTGCGCAATCAGCAGCAGCATGGGCGGTGCGCTCAGCGACATCGTGGCGATGTCCGGCGCCAGCGGCGGCAGGCTGCCTTGCGATGCGATGGCGATGAACACGGCCAGGCCGATGCGCACGCGCATCGGCACCGTGCGCGTGCCGAGGATCGGCATGGCCTGGAACAGGGCCATGGCGCGCAGGAAGGGCCAGAGCAGCGGCGACAGCCAGCCGACGATCTGGGCTTCGGTGAAGGTGATCATGGGCGCGCGCCTTCGAGATCAAGTCGCGGCGGCGACCTCAGCCCACGGCGCCGGGAATGGACTGCAGCGTGGCCTGGATGAACTCGACCAGCGTCGTCAGCATCCACGGCCCGGCGATGGTGAGCACCACCACCGCGGCGATGACCTTGGGCACGAAGCTCAGCGTGGCTTCGTTGATCTGCGTGGCGGCCTGGAAGATGCTGACCACGAGGCCGACGATCAGCACCACCAGCAAGACCGGTGCGCTGACCATCAGCAGCATCATCAGGCCGTTCTGGCCGGTGGTGAGGACTTGTTGGGCTTCCATGGTTCTTCTCTAAGTCGCGAACGAGGCCGCCAGCGAACCGAGCAGCAGGTTCCAGCCGTCGGCCAGCACGAACAGCATCAGCTTGAAGGGCAGGGCCACCAGCACCGGGCTCAGCATCATCATGCCCAGGCTCATCAGGAGGCTGGCCACGATCATGTCGATGACGAGAAAGGGGATGAAGATCATGAAGCCGATCTGGAAGGCGCTCTTCAATTCGCTGGTGACGAAGGCCGGCACCAGCACCGTCAGCGGCACGTCGGCGCCCTTCACGTCGGCGGGCAGCTTGGCCAGCCGCGCGAACAGCATCACGTCGCTCTGGCGCGTTTGCTTCAGCATCCATTCGCGGATGGGCTGCACGCCTTCCTTCAGCGCCTGGTCCACCGCCATCTGGCCGGCGGCATAGGGCGCGTAGGCCTTCTCGTACACCTTGTCGAAGGTCGGGCCCATCACGAAAAAGGTGAGGAAGAGGCTCAAGCCCACGATCACCTGGTTGGGCGGCGCGGCCTGGGTGCCGAGTGCCTGACGAAGCAGGCTGAGCACGATGACGATGCGCGTGAAGGCCGTCATCAGCAGCAGCACCGCGGGCAGGAAGCTCAGTGCGCTGAAGAACAGCAGGGTCTGGATGGGCACCGAATAGCTGGCGCCATCGGGGCCTTGGCCGATGATCAAGGGCAGGTTGCCTCCGGGCGTTGTTTGCTGCGCGAGCGCGCTGCCTGCAACAGCCAGCAACGCCAGTGCAAGACCAAGCCTCCCGCCGCGGAACCGGCTCTGCCGGGCCGCAGGCGGACGGCCCCCTTGGGGGGTAGCGAGCGATAGCGAGCTCGGGGGCATCATTTCCGGAGGCGGGTGAGCAGTTGCGCAAACGTGGCCGATGGCGGGGCAGGCTGGGTGTCGGGGCCGTCCGTGGCCGGGCCTTGTGCGGCCATGGTGTGCAAGGTACGCACGCCCTGGGCGCTGACGCCCAGCACCAGCCACAGGCGTTCTTCGCCCTGGCCCACTTCCACGGTGACGATCTTCTGCTGCGCCGACAGCGGCAGCACCGCCACCGTGCGCGGTGCGCCGGGTCGGCCGCCGGCGCCGCCCATGGGCGTGCGCTTCAGCAGCCACAGCGTCAGCGGGATCATGGCGATGATCGCCAGGAACCACAGCAGCGAGGTGATGTTCAAGGGCATGCGGCGTGACTTCAGGTTCTGGAAAGACGGCGCATGCGCTCGCTGGGCGTCACGATGTCGGTCAGCCGGATGCCGAACTTGTCGTTCACCACCACCACCTCGCCCTGCGCGATGAGGTAGCCGTTGACGAGCACGTCCATCGGCTCGCCGGCCAGGGTTTCCAGTTCCACCACCGAGCCCTGCGCCAGTTGCAGGATGTGCTTGATGGGGATGCGCGTGCGGCCGAGTTCCACGGTCAGCTGGACGGGAATGTCCAGGATCATGTTGATGTCGTTGCCGGTGCCTGTCAGCACGGCCTGTGCAGGCTGGAAGGCGGCGAACTGCGCCGGCGCCACCGTCTCGCTGGGGCCGGCCACTTCGCTGGCCACCTCATTACCGGCCGGCTTGCTCTCGGCCAGCGCAGCCGCCCATTCGGCGGCCATCTTGTCCTCTTCGGACATCTCGGACGTTTGCGGTTCAGCCATCTCAGTGCTCCCCGATCCAGGTCATGTTGGAGCCGGTCAAGAGCTTGTCGATCTTGATGGCGTATCTGTTGTTGGTGGTGCCGTAGTGCGCGTCGAACACCGGCACGCCCGAGACCTTGGCCTGGATCAGCGGGTCGAGGTCAAGCTCGATGAAATCACCGGGCTTGAAGGACAGCAGCTGTTCCACCGTGGCCGGTGCACGCGCCAGCTCGGCCACCAGTTCCACCTCGGCGGCTTGAATCTGGTGCTTGAGCAGGTTCACCCAGCGGCGGTCAGGCTCGGCGCTGTCGCCCTGGATGGTGCTGTACAGCGTGTCGCGGATGGGTTCGAAGGTGCTGTAGGGCACGCAGAAGTGCACGGTGCCGGTGGTCTCGCCGATCTCCAGCGTGAAGCTGGTGGCCACCACGATCTCGCTGGGCGTGGCGATGCTGGCGAACTGCGGCTGCATCTCGCTGCGCTGGTATTCCAGCTCCACCGGATAGATGCCGACCCAGGCCTTCTTGTACTCGGCGGTGATGACTTCCACCAGGCGCAGGATGACGCGCAGCTCGGTGGGGCTGAAGTCGCGGCCCTCGATGCGCGTGTGGTACTTGCCGATGCCGCCGTACAGCGCGTCGATCACCGCGAACACCAGGCTCGGGTCGCAGACGATGAGCCCGCTGCCGCGCAGCGGCTTGACGTTGACGATGTTGAAGTTGGTGGGCACCACGATCTCGCGCAGGAAGGCGCTGAACTTCTGCACCTTGATGCCGCCGATGGCCACTTCCGGGCTCTTGCGGATGAAGTTGAAGAGGCCGATGCGGATGTTGCGGGCGAAGCGCTCGTTGATGACCTCCATCGTCGGCATGCGGCCGCGCACGATGCGCTCCTGGCTCGCCAGGTCGTAATCGCGCACGCCGGTGGTCGGCGCGTCTTCCTGCTCGAGCTTCTGGCTCTCGCCGGTGATGCCCTGCAGCAGGGCATCAACTTCGTCTTGCGAAAGGATCTGCTGGTTCATGCGCGCCCCTGGGGCCGGCTCATTGAATGATGAAGTTGGAGAAGTGCACGGCCGTCACCGGCAGCTCGGGCGGCGCGGCCTTCTTCTTTTTCTTCTTGCCGGCCTTGGCGCCTTGGGCCGGCGCTTCGTCTTCACTGGGCGCGGCCTCTTCGTCCTCGACCTCGTAGCCCAAGGCGCGGGAGGTTTCGCGCATGACCTTGGCCGCCAGCTGGGCCTTGCCTTCGCGGCCTTGCAGGTCGGCCGCGCTGCGGTCGGCAATCGCCATCAGGATGTGGTTGCGGATGGCGGGCATGTAGAGCTTGATCTGGTCGCCCACCTTCAGGTCGGTCACTTCCAGCGTGATGCCGACCTGCGCGTAGCGTTCGGCCTCGCGGTCGGCCAGGTTCACGGTGAAGGGCTCCAGCGGCACGAACACCGGCACGGCCTTGGGGTCGCGCTTGGAGACGGCCGCCTTGGCCGGGGCGTCGCCCGCCTCCTCGTCGTGGGCCGGCTTCTTCATCAGCATCATCGCCGCGACGCCAGCCAGCACCAGCACGAGCACTGCTGCGCCGGCGATGATGATGAGTTTCTTCTTGCCCTTGGCGGGCGGTGCGGCATCGACAGCGGTGGCGGTGTTGGTGGACAAGGCGGCTCTCCTGCATCCCGGCTGCCCAGGCCCGCGGATGCGGCGCCCTTCGACCTGTTGCAAGAATTATTGAGAGCAGGCCCCTCTCGCGAAGCGCCGATAAGCGGCGCTTAAGCAGGCTTTAAGCAATGCCTGGCCGGGCGCTGCCGGCGGGCTCAAGCCATGAGGTCCACGACGCCGCGGCGTCGTTGGCTGGAGCTCGCGGCCATCTGCAGCAACCCCTGATCGCCGTTGCCCTCGCCTTCACCGCCGCTGCCGCCACGGCCACCGCGTGCGCCAGTGCCGTCGCCGCGGCCACCGTCACCTTCGGGCTGGGGCTGGCGCGGCTGTTCGAACACACCGCCCCCGCTGAGCGTCAGGCCCGCCTCGCGCAAGCTGCCTGCCAGCGTGGGCAGGGCCTGCTCCAGCGCCTGGCGCGTCTGCGCGTGCTCGGCCGCAAAACTCAGGTGCGCGCTGCCGCCGTGGAGTTCGATCTGCACCGTCACCGGCCCCAGTTCCAGCGGATGCAGCTGCAGGCGCGCGTGCTGCACCCCGTCGCGCACGAAGGTGCTGAGTTGGGCGCCCAGTTGTTCCGCAAAGCCGGCTTGCCCGGGCGTGGTGCCGAGCCGCGCTTCGGCCGGGTGGGCCGCGCTGCTGCCCGCCGCATGCATGGCGGGCGCGGCGTGGGTGCCGAGCAGCGACCCCAGAGCGCTGGCGTCCGCCGGCCGGGCCTCGGCTTGGGGTGCCAGGCGCTGTTCGACCAGCGCGACAGCAGCGGTGTCGGACGTGGTTTCGCTGCCCTGCGCGGCTGCAAGAAGCTCTGCAAAGGCTTTGCCGGCGGCACCGCGCTCGGCGGTGGCTGCTGTCGCGCTGAGTTCGGCGGCCAGGGCCGCGCCGGCACCCCCGGCATCCGCAGCAGTGCCGGCCCGGGCTTGCAGGGCGTCGACAGCGGCGTCCGGCGCCAGGCGGCTCACGCCCGCCCGGCCGCGTGTGGCGCTGGCTTCGGCAGGGGGCAGGTGGGGACGGTTGATCAGGCCGAGGCTCGCCAGCAGGCTGGCTGCGTCGTGGGGTGCCGCGGCTTCGTCGGCCAGGTCGTTGCTGGCGGCCTCCGCCTCGGCCCCGGCACGCTCGGCGGTGTTGTTGTCGGCGTCGGTCGGGGCCTGTGCGCCCCCGGCCTTGGTGCCGTCACGCGTGGGCGTTTTCGGCGCCGGCGCCTGGGGACGGGCAGCGGTGTTCTGGGCAGTTTTTTCAGGGCTGGCGGGCGCGGCAGGCGCTGGCTCGGGCGCATCGCTCTGGCGCCGTGCGTCCGCGGCTTCCAGCAGCTGCGAAAAGCTGCCGGGGCCGGCGGCGTTGCCGGCGGCATCACCGGCCCTGGGCGAGGGCGGCGCCACCAGTTGTGTCGGGATCGGAGTCGGGTTCACCGGGGGCAGGGTCATGGCGGCCATGGCGGGCTTCCGTCAGGAGAAGTGGCTGTGGGTACAGGCGGAGTCAGGTGCCGGCAGCTGCATCAATACAGCGGCATGGCCTCGGTGCCCAGGCGCCAGCCGCCGCTGCTGGCCTCTTCGGCGCGGCGGTGGTACTGCTGCATCGCGGTTTCGTCGCTGCGGCGCTGGTCCTGGCGGGCAGCCTGCTGTTGCACCTGGGTGCCGCGGCGTTGCAACAGCTTGCGCACGGCAGCGACGCGCATCTCCTGCGCCACCAGGGCGGCACGCAGCTGGGCGCCGCGGTTTTCGGCGTGTTGCACCTGGGCGCCTTGCTGCTGCAAGGCCTGGTCCAGCCGCTGCATGAAACCCTCGTGGCAGCGCAGCAGCTCGATGCTGGTGCTGCGTCCGCCCAGGGCCGGGTGGCGCTGGCGGTAGTCCTCGCGGTAGGCGAGCAGCTGTTCTTCCTGCTGCTGCAGCCGGCGCAGGTGGTCTTCGGCCTGCAGCAGGGCGCTCTGGGCCTCATCGCGCTGGCGTTCGGCGTGCTCCAGGAGGGTGTGCAGGGCGGCGGTCATGGGGGGTGTTTCCGGCAGGGATGCATCAGTTCGTCATCAGGCGGCAGTCATCAGACGGCAAAGCTGCGCGCGGCTCATGTCCAGCGCGGCGCGTTCGTGCATGTCCTGCTGCAGCAGCGCGTTCATCTGCGGCTGCAGCTTCACGGCGGTGTCCAGTTCCTGGTCGTGGCCGGGCTGGTAGGCGCCGAGCTGGATGAGGTCACGCGCCTTGTTCACCTTGGCCATCAGCTGGCGCATGCGGCGTGCGGCGAGCAGGTGTTCTTTCGGTGCCACCGCCGTCATCACGCGCGAGATGGACTTCTCCACGTCGATGGCCGGGAAATGGCCACCTTCGGCCAGTTCACGGCTGAGCACGATGTGGCCGTCGAGGATGCCGCGCGCGGCATCGGCAATCGGGTCCTGCGGGTCGTCGCCTTCGCTGAGCACGGTGTAGAAGGCGGTGATGCTGCCCTGGCCGGCCAGGCCGTTGCCGCTGCGTTCCACCAGCTGGGGAAGTTTCGCAAAGCAGCTCGGCGGGTAGCCCTTGGTGGCGGGCGGCTCGCCGATGGCCAAGGCGATCTCGCGTTGTGCCATCGCGTAGCGCGTCAGGCTGTCCATCAGCAGCAGCACGTGCAGGCCCTGGTCGCGGAAGTGCTCAGCGATGGCCGTTGCGTAGCCCGCGCCCTGCATGCGCATCAGCGGCGGTGCATCGGCCGGCGCGGCCACCACCACGCTGCGCGCGCGGCCCTCGTCTTCGAGGATGTCCTCGATGAACTCCTTCACCTCGCGGCCGCGTTCGCCGATGAGGCCGACGACGATGACATCGGCCGCCGTGTAGCGCGCCATCATGCCCAGCAGCACGCTCTTGCCCACGCCGGTGCCGGCGAAGAGGCCGATGCGCTGGCCGCGGCCCACGGTGAGCAAGGCGTTGATGGCACGCACGCCGGTGTCCAGCGGCTTGCGGACGGGATCCCGGTCCATCGCGTTGATGGGGCGGCGCACCAGCGGCTCGGTCTTCACGTCCTGCAGCGGGCCCAGGCGGTCGATGGGCTTGCCGTGCGAATCGACGACGCGACCGAGCAGGCCCACGCCCATCGGCAGGTGCAGGCCGCGGTCTTCGCTGCGACGCCAGGGATGGTTCTCGGAACCGAAGCGCGGCGGGCTCACCGGTGCGGGGCGCGGCACCACGCGGGCGCCGCTGGCCAGGCCGTGCACCTCGCTCATGGGCATGAGGTAGGCGCGGTCGCCGCTGAAGCCCACCACTTCGGCCAGCGCGGGCGGCTGGCCGGGGCAGTGCACCTCGCACACGCTGCCCACGGGCACGCGCACGCCGGCGGCTTCCAGCACCAGCCCCGTGACACGCAGCAGCGTGCCCACGGTCTCCAGCGGCTGCACGACGGCGGCGTAGTCCTGCATGTCCGCGAAGTAGCGGCTGAAGCGTTGGCCACGCGCCTGCAGGCGAGGCTGGGGCCAGGCCGGCAGCGAGGGTTCGGCGGCCGCCAGGATGTGTTGTTCAGGGCTGTTGTTCATGCGCCGTCTCTCTCGCCGTCTGTGTCGCCATCGTCACCGTCCTGGCCTTCCAGCGGCAGCTTGGAACCCAGTGCCGCGGCGGCCTGCGCCCAGCGCACGGCGATGCGTGCATCCACGGCGCCGACATCACTTTCCACCAGCACGCCACCGCGCTGGATCTCGGTGTTCGCGGTGAGCCGCGCGCCGCGCGCCTGCAGCGCCTCGGCGGCACCTTCGGCCACCAAGGGCAGGTCCAGCGGGTGCACCTGCACGGCGATGTGGCGCGCGCTGAGCATCACCGCCCCCACGGCCTCGGCGGCCACCTGCGCCACCACCTCGGGGTGCTGGCGCAGTTCGGTGCGCAGCACCTGCCGCGCCAGCTGCACGGCGGTGCGCGCCAGCGTGCGCGACATCTCGCCGTCCAGCGCGGTGAGCTGTACGTCGAAGCTCTCGAGCAGTGCGCCCACCTGCGAGGTGGCCTGCTGCGCGAAGCTCTGCTTGAAGTTGTCCAGTGCCACCAGGCCGTCGCGGTAGCCGTCCTGATAACCGGCCTGGCGTGCCGCGACGATGCGCGCTTCCCAGTCGGCCGCCGTGGGCTCGGCGGGCGTGGTGGCTGCAGCGGCCTGCGCGGCCGCGTGAGTGGCGCTCGCGCCCTGGCCGAACTGGCCCGGGCGCCAGCTGGCGAAGTCGCCCAGCTCTTCCCGCGGAATGAAGCGCTGGTAGGCCGTGCCGGCCTTGCTGCCTTGCGGCGGCGGCACGTTGGGGAAGCCGCCGAATTTGGGGTTGTTGCTCATTTACACGAACTGCTCGTCGCCGCCGCCCATCAGCACGATCTGGCCTTCGTCGACCAGGCGGCGCACGATCTTCAGCATCTCCTTCTGCTCGGCTTCCACCTCCGACAAGCGCACCGGGCCGCGGCCCTCGAGGTCTTCCTTCAGCGTCTCGGCGGCGCGGCTGCTCATGTTGCGGAAGATCTTCTCGCGCAGCGCCGGCGTCGCGCCCTTCAGCGCGACGATGAGGCTGTCGCTCTGCACTTCCTTCATCAGCGCCTGGATGCCCTTGTCGTCGATCTTCTCGACGTCGTCGAAGGTGAACATGTTGTCCATGATCTTCTGCGCCAGCTCGTTGTCGGCTTCGCGCACGAAGTCGAGCACGCTGGTCTCGATGGCCGTGCCCAGCATGTTCAGGATCTCGGCGGCAGGCTTCGCCCCGCCCAGGCTGGCCTTGCGGCTGCGGTCACCGCCGGCCAGCACCTTGCTCATGACCTCGTTCAGATCACGCAGCGCGGTGGGCTGGATGCCGTCCAGTGTGGCGATGCGCACCATCACCTCGTTGCGCTGGCGCTCGACGAACAGCTTCAGCACCTCGGCGGCCTGGTCGCATTCCAGGTGCACGAGGATGGCCGCGACGATCTGCGGGTGTTCGTTGCGCAGCAGTTCGGCCACCGAATTGGGGTCCATCCACTTCAGGCTCTCGATGCCGGTGACGTCGCTGCCCTGCAGGATGCGGTCGATCAGCAGGTTGGCCTTGTCGTCGCCCAGCGCCTTGCGCAGCACGCTCTTGACGTACTCGTTGCTGTCGGCCACCAGCATGTGCTCGTTGGCGGCGAGGTCGGAGAAGTTCTCCATCACCTGGTCGACGCGTTCGCGCGTGACCGCCTTCATGCGTGCGATGGTCTCGCCCAGGCGCTGCACTTCCTTGGGTGCCAGGTGGCGGAAGACCTCGGCGGCTTCTTCTTCGCCCAGGGTCATCAGAAGGATGGCGGCCTTCTCCAGGCCGTCGTCGTCGAGTGCTGCGCTGGCCATGGGTGCTGTGGCCCTCAGGCCGCCTCGCCGTTGACCCAGCCGCGCACGATGTTGGCCACGGCTGCGGGGTTGGCCTTGGCCAGGGCGCGCGCCTGCTCGACACGCTCACTCTGCGTCGGTGCGGCCAGCATCGGCTTGGCCACCGGCGTTTCTTCTGACACCACCTCGTCGAGCTGGCTGCCTTTCTCGGGTGGCGGCGGCGGGGCCGTCATCGCGGTGAAGGCCGGGCGGATGAGCTTGGTGATGATGACCAGCGCCACCACGGCCAGTGCCAGCGGTGCGGCGGCGGTCTTCAGCAGATCCAGCAACCAGGGCGCCTGCCAGATCGGCGTGCTTTCGGCCGGCGGCGGCGTGTCGGTGCGGAAAGGAGCGTTGACCACCTTCACCACGTCGCCGCGCTCGGCGTTGAAGCCGATGCCTTGCTGCACCAGCGCGGTGAGCTGTTCGAGTTCCTTTTCCGACAAGGGCGCGGTCGTCGTCTTGCCCTTGGCATCGGTGATGCTGAGGTTGTTCACCACCACAGCCGCATTCAGGCGGCGCACATTGCCCACCGCATTGCGCGTGACGGTGACCGTCTTGTCGACCTCGAAGCGCGTGGCTGCCTCGCGGCGCGCCGCGCCGGCGGTGGCGCCCGGTGCCTGCGTGCCTTGCAGCCCCTGCGCGGCGCCGTTGATGGGTGCTGTGGCCGGCGTCGGCGGCTGGTTGCTGGTGGCGCCTGGCACGCCCGAAGGCGTGGCGCTGCCGGGTTGGGTGTTCTCTTCGGTGCGCTGCTCGCGGATGGCGGGTTTGGCGCCTTCGCCCTGGTTCGGGCGGTAGGCCTCGGCGGTCTGCATGACCTGGCTGAAATCGATGTCGCCGGTGACGCTGACACGCACGTTGTCGCTGCCCACCACGGGCTCCAGCAGCGCCAGCACGCGCTTGGTGAAGCCGGCCTCGATCTCGCGGCGGTATTGCAGCTGCTGCGAATCGAGGCCCTGGGCCGTCTCTTCATCGCCGGGGCCCGAGAGCAGGGCGCCGCTGCTGTCGACCACGCTCACCGCCTTGGCGCTGAG
>JANMMD010000223.1:0-15510 GCA_031372905.1 Betaproteobacteria bacterium | reverse complement strand
TCGATGCCGCCAAGATCGCCACGCTGCTGCGCGTGTGCGGGCCCGTCGATCAAGCCTACGTCTGCGGCCCGCAGGCGATGAACGACGAGGTCGAGGCCGCGCTGCGGGCTGCCGGCCTGGCCGCGGGGCAGATCCACGTTGAAAGGTTCGGCGTGCCGAAGGATTCGGCCCTTGCGCCGCCGCCGCTCGCTGCGCCGGATAGCGCCACGGTGGACGACATGGCCGCTGCGCGTGCCGTGCAGGTCGTGCGCATCGTCCGTGACGGCGTGGCGCGGGATGTCGCTGTGGGCGCCGGTGACCGCAGCATCCTGGCGGCTGCGACGCGCGCCGGCATGGAGCTGCCGTTTTCGTGCGCCAGTGGTGTCTGCGCGACCTGCCGCGCGCGCGTGCTGCAAGGCGAAGTGCGCATGAGCCGCAACTTTGCGCTCGAAGCCGCAGAGGTGGCGGCCGGCTTCGTGCTCACCTGCCAGGCGCAGCCGATCAGCGAGCGTGTGCTGCTGTCCTTCGACGAACGCTGATGGCGCGCCCGCGTTCGGCCGGCTTCGACGGGCAGCGTGAGCAGATCCTGGCTGCAGCCGCCCAGCTCTTTGCGACGCGCGGCTATACCGCAGCCACGATGAACGATGTCGCTGCGGCCTGTGGCGTCAGCAAGGCGACGCTCTACCACTACGTCCGCGACAAACACGGGCTGCTCGCGCTCATCACCCGCAGCCACGTGGCACGGCTGGAGGCGCTGGTGCAGGCCGTCAGCGCAGAAGGCCTGCCGCCGCAGGCCCATCTGCAGGCCTTGATCCAGCGCTTCATGCAGGCCTATGCCAGCGCTGCACATGAACACCGCGTCTTGACCGAAGACGTGCGCTTCCTCAGCGCCGCCGACCATACCGCCGTGCTGGCAGCGCAGCGGCGCGTCGTGGCGGCGTTTGCCGCCGGCGTGGCGGCCTGCCGGCCGGAGCTGCAGGCTGCCGGCCTGCACACGCCGCTGGCGATGCTGCTGTTCGGCATGATCAATTGGACCTTCACCTGGCTGAAGGCCGACGGCGCGCTCAGCCACGATGCGCTGGCCTCGGTGGTGACGGCGCTGTTTTTCGGCGGTCTGCCGGCCGTGCCTGCTGTCAAGCCGACGGGGTCCGGTTCAGGCCCGGGCTGAGCCCGGGCCGCGGTGTCACGGCGCGGAGCGCGAGCTGCCCGGCCGCGGCGTGCCCGCGCCATGCCGGCGCCGCGGCGACGGCCAGCGGCAGCGCCCAGCCTTCGGTGGCCGCCTGGCGTGTGTGGTGCAGCGTGCGCACCCCGGCAAGGCCTTGCGCAGTGGCGCTTTCGAGCAAGGCCTCGGTGGCGGTTTCACCCAGGCTCAGCACCAAGTGCTGCCAACGGCGCTGCACACGCTCTTGCAGCCAGGCGTCCTCCAGCGCGCGGCGCAGCACGAGAGGCTCGGTGCCGGCTTCCAGCACGCGCGGCGCCAGCGCGCCCACGAAGAGGTTGAAGTCGTGACGCAGCGTGTGGGCCGGCAGCAACTGCCCCAGCGCACGCGTGCGGGCCGCCCAGCCCGTGGCCATGAACAAGCGCGTCACCAAGGCCTGCAAGCCTTGGGCGGCGTTCAGCAGGCGCACTCGGTTGGGCGGCAATACCGCCAGCGGCACGCGCGCGGCGTCATGGAAAGGCAGCGGCGTGGCGAAAGCCCGCAGGGCGGCCAGGCGCCACCAGGCGGCGGCGTCCAGGCCTTCGACGACTTCACCGCAGGCGTGCGCACGCGTGGCGCGGCGCAGTGCCTCCAGCACATCGACGCCCGCGCGAGCCTGCGCCGCGGCACGGCTCATCACCGCCAGATTGCCGGCGGCGTAGCCGGCCTGCGGGTTCAGGCGATCGGTGACAGCCGCGTCGTCATGGCCGGTGGTGCCGCCCAGGGGGCGCCGCAGCACGGGGCAGTGCTCGGTGTGCAGTTGCGCGAGGTAATGCGCGCTGACCTGTTGGTCTTCAAAGCCTATGCCCTGGCGCCACGCCAAGGTGCGCAGCGCCAGCCACTGCCGCGTGGCGCGGCCGGTGCGCAGCGTGCGGCGGCCGAAGACGGCGCGGCCCGCGCGCCAGCCCTGGCCGATGGGCGTGCCTTCCAGCAGCAGCTCTGCCGGGGGCACCAAGCCGTGGTGGGCGTGGTCCCAGCCTAAGGCCCAGCCCGTGGCATCCGCCGCGGTGCTGGGCTGCGAAGTGGGGTCCGCCTCGGGGCGGGCGATCAGTTCTAGCGTGGACTGGTTCATCTGCTGCTCCATCGGTGGACCGGGCCCCTTGCCCGGGTGATGACAGCAGTGTCAGGCGGGGGTGGCTCATGGCGTGAGCCACCGCCATGGGCCCCGCGCTCTCAAGGCGCCTGCTTGCGCCAGATATGCCGCAGTACCAGCACCAGGGTCAGACCCAGCGCCACACCCACTCCGTCCGCAAGCAGGTCGGCCCACTCGCCCACGCGTCCGGGCACCTGTGTTTGCGCCAGTTCGATGAAGCCGCCGTAGGCCAGCATGCCGCCCGCGACGAGCAGCGACGCGCGCCAACCCTGGCGCAATGCCAGCTCCCCAGATGCGGCCAGGGCCGCGAAACCCAGCAGGTGGTTGACTTTGTCGTTCGAGCTCAGGTTTGGGGCCGCATCGCCCGGGGTCAGCGCCGCCATCCCCACGACGAGCGCGAGGGCGCCGGTCAGCAGGCCCCAGCGGCCTCGCCATGCCGGGTCATGAAACATTTGGTGCAGACAGGGCGAGCGCATCCCCCCTATTTTGCCGGTAGCCCGTTTGAAGTCGGATATGATTGAGGGCTGTTTGGGGCACTGCCAAGCATTTGGCAGGCGCGACGATCAAGCCCGTGTAGCTCAGTTGGTAGAGCAGCGCATTCGTAATGCGAAGGTCACCAGTTCGAATCCGGTCTCGGGCACCAGGTATTGGCGGGGGTTAGCGGGCGAGTAGCCGCTAACCCCTTCGTCGTTCTGGCCACCGATCTGACGGGCGAAGCACGGCGCTTCGACCGCCCACTGACTACCTGGTGGCGGACGACGAGACAGTTTGGACTATCCAATCATCCTTGCGTTGGCTCGGCCTCGCGAAATCGCTCACAACCGCAGGTGTTGCTACACGGGCGCATACGCGGTCATCTTCGCTGAAGCTCGGCATTGATGGCTTGCAGTGACGCGACGGCACTGCTCGCAATCGCAACATCGCCTGACATGGGAACGGCGGACTCTCGGCGGTTGATGCGGACCAGGCGGGCTGCATGGTTGGCCAGCAAGCCGTGGCTGAAGTGCCGAATTGATGGGATGGTGATGCCGGCCCCCACTTCAACCACCACCAGTCGGTCTACCCGGTCGAGCCAGTTGCTGAGGCAGGTCTGCTCAGCGGCAGCGCGCGACTCCTGCGATGCACTGGAGTTGGAGTTGGAGTTGGACTTGGCTCTTGGACACGCCGCTCATGCCCAGGACCTTGACCAGTTCGTCCGCCGAGCGAGTCGGCACGCCCTGGATGCAGGCTTCCTGGATGACCGCGGTCAGCGCCTTCTCGGCCGTGCGCCGGGGCTCCAGGAACTCCGGGAAGCTGCCCTGACGCAGCTCGAGGATCTTCAGCCCGACGCTGCCGGCGCGCGTGTCGCAGCTGCGGTCGCGGTAGCCGTTGCGGCTGTTCAGCCGTTCGGGCGACTTCTCTTCGTAGCCAGCGCCGCATCGACCGTCGATGTCGGTCTCCACCAGGCGCTGCGCCATGAACTGCACCATCTGGCGCAGCACGTCGATATCGGCTCCCTTCTCGGCGAGATCGGCCAGTGCCATAGCCGGATTGGTCATCGTGCTTGCGGCAAGGATCAACCTTGTGTTTCGCACCTCAACCCTATCCGGGATCACAATGGCTACCCCTTGCCGGGATCGCCGCTGCCGCGCGGCAAGCAGCTACTGGTTTCGCCCTCCGGGCTCCAGCCTCCGCGGCTTGCCGCGCACCTGTGGACCTGCACCACTTACTGGGAAATCAACTGGCATTGATGCTATGCGCCATCCCGCATGCCCCGTCGTCACCTTCGCAGACTGCGCTCCACCCGCATCGTGCTCGGCCATGACCAGCGCCTTGAACTCAGGCTTCAGCGTCTTCGAGTCGCTCTTCTCGCAGGTCACAGTGTCCGCTTAAGTCTTGCCTGGACACGATCGCAAGCGGGAAGGAGGGCCAGCTTCAAAACGCGATTGCCGCGGGCGTGGATCGCGCACTCACGGCCACGAGACTAACGCGACTGATCGTGAAAAAAGGCCCTAACGTTTCCGCTAGGGCCTTGTGCGCTGCATGCAGCCTAGCCGGGGCTTTTGCTATCAGAACTTCCGGGTGTACTGCGCCGAGAACTGAACAGCGCGAGGAGCCGAGTAGTTGATAACCTGCTGGGACGTTGCCGAGGTCTGTCCGCCAACTGTGTTCCGAGCTTCATTGACGGCAGTCGCCGTCTGTGTATTGAACAGATTAAACACTTCGACTTTGGCGGTCAGGCCAGGGAGCAGACTTGGCTTGTAGATGAAACCAATATCGAACCGCTTTTCCCAAGGCAAAGTTCCGAGACCGCCACGGCCGGGTGCATCCGGGCAAACGTAGAAGATGGAACCGTAGCCGCTGCTCAAGCCCAACGTGTCTACAGCCACCGGCAGGTTGCAAGTAGCGGATTTCGGCCGACCTGACGAGATAAGGGCGTTACCCGAGATGGCGTACTCATCGCTGAAGTTGTAGACGCCAAATGCCTTGATCTGGTGCTTGCGCTGGTTCGGCAATGGGCCGTTCGAATTCAACATCAGTTGCGGGAAGTCCCAGACCGAGGTGAAACCGACGTCGGCTTGGCCGTTATCCGACTTCTGCTGCCCCTCGGTGTTGCCAGTGCTCTTCGACCACGTGTATGTCATCTTGCCGTACCAGCCGTCGCGCAGCGGATGCTCAAGCAGGAAGTCGAGGGCCGTGTACTGGCGCTTGAGACCTTCAGGGAAGCCCCATTCGTTCCAGGCCATCGTGACTTGACGCAGCGTGCCCGCGGCGTCGACAGGCACCAAGAAGGTATTGGACTGACCCGGGTTGAACAATGCACCTTGCCAATGGCCTTCGAAATAGTCACCCTCTGCAACGCTCCTTTGACGCAGCTTATTCGCAATCACCGTCGGATCGGACACGTCGTCGATGGAGCTTTTCAGCTTACGCACGTTCAGCCGAACGCCACCCTTCCATTCGGGAGTAAGCGCCTTCTCGAAGCCGATGGTGAACTCATCCTGGGTGTTGGAGCGAATGTCGGTAGCCGAAATGACACGCGCATCCGGTGGTACGCCGAATTCGTTGTTCGGAGAATAAAGATTGGGGTTGAGCTTCACCAAGCCTTGGGGGGCGCCGGTGACCGGGTCGACGCCCGTATAGCTGTAGAACTGCTGCGTGTTGAGGCTGCCGCTGGCAAAACGCACCGCCAGGTTGGCGGGGATGCCGAGGTGGTAACGGCCCGCCGTACCGAACACCTTGAACGACTGATCGCCGTTGACGTCCCACGCCACGCTGGCCCGCGGAGCTAGTTGCTTGTTCTTCTTGATGATCGAATCACCAACCGAGTTCAGATTGTTAAATGCCTCATTGCGCAGGCCCAGTGCGATGAGCAGGTCCTTCGACAACTGGAACCTGTCCTCGATATACCAGGCCGACTGCTTCACTTCGGGGTTGCCGCCACCACGGACGATGTCTTCAGTGACGTAGTAGCCCTGGCTACCCAGCGGGCCGGCCGGCGTGGTGGTCATGCCTGGAACGATGGTCCCGGGCGTCGCCAACTTGCCGTATGTCCAGGTGCCACCGCCGGCGGAAGACGTGCCGTTGCGACCCTTGATGTGGTTGTAATCCAAGCCGGCGCGCAGTGTGTGTTGCGAGTTCAGCTTGTACTCGACGTCGAAACGCGAACCCGTGTTGTCGTCACCGGCATCGTCGCGCAGCAGTGCGGAGGTGAAGCCTTGCACCTGCGTGGGCGTGTAGTTGACACCAGGCGCACGCGCGGTCACCGGGGCTGCAATCGGATAGAGACCCGGGACGTAGCCGACTGGAATCTGCGATCGGTCTGTCTTCGACGTACCGTACAGCACCTGCACCGTCAAGTCATCCGTTAGGTTGCCGGTGTACTTCAGGATGTTCACGTTGGCGCCCTGCGGAGCGGCCAGCGCGGCACCCGTAGCGTTCAGGAAAGGAACACCAGCGCCGTAGTTGACGAAGCTCGCGCCACCGCGCTGGGTGGTGTCACGGCTGAGTGTGGCGTAGTTGAAGCCAAAAAACCTCTCTTCTGTCTTCACCTTGTCCCGAATGCCGGTGAATTCGATGAGGTGACTGTCGGTGATGGCCCAGTCGAGCTTGAGGATGGATCTCGGTGTGGTGCGGTCTTGCTCCAGCCAGCCGGTGTTGATCGCTGCTGTTGACGCTGCTGACAGGCGCGTCGTTTCCTGGCTGGTCTTGGTGTACTCCGTTGCAGCAAAGAAGAACAAGCGATCTTTGATGATCGGGCCCGACAGAGAGACGTTGTATGCAGTCTCTGTCTGCTTGTTACCTTCGTTGTAGAAGAAAATCTTCCCGTCGGTGGCGGCGTTTTCCGTCGCACCTGTGTTGGGGTACGTCAGGTTACGGGCCTTCGACCGCAACGAGTTGGGCGCAAACCGAACGCCAGTGCTGAACTCGAACTCATTTCCACCGCTCTTCGTGGTGATGTTGATGACGCCACCGGTAGAGCGGCCAAATTCAGCGCCATAGCCTCCGGTCAGGATGCTTGTTTGTGCAATCGCGCCAAAAGGCAGAGAAGAGTAGCCGACCTGGTAGAGCGCGTTGGTGACCGGAAAGCCGTTGATGTAGATCGCGTTTTCCGATGAGCCCGAACCACCGAAGCTCGCAGCGTTGTTGCCGTAGCGAAAGTCCGCACGCGTCGTGTTCGGAGCCAATTGCACGATTGCCGCCACGTTTTGGGCCACGGGAAGGCGATCAATATCCTTGGCAGTAAACGTCGCGCCGCTGTCAGCCCGCGAGACGTCAATCGAGCGAACGCGCGAGCCTGCGATCACGATCGTTTGTGTGCCGGCTGCGGACAGGTTCAGTTCAGTTCCCTGTCCAGCCAACACTTCGACTTGCTCGGAGCGGCCGGCTTGTGCTCCCATCATCACCGTGATCTTGTATGAGCCAGGGGGCAACGCGGTGGCTTGAAAGCGGCCTGCGCTGTCTGGGGTCAATGTTCGCTTGGCGCCGGTTCCGAGGTTCTCGATTGCCACGGTCACGCCCGGCCCGGCTGTCACCTGCCCGATGATGGTGCCGTTCGTGTTCGACTGCGCGTAGGCCACGGGTACCGTGTAAACGCCTGCCGCGATGATTCCTAAGGCCATTGCAACCGACCGTGCGATAACAGTTTTCCGAATCATGCAGTTCACTCCTCAAAGTCAAATTGACCAAACACGTGGCCCAGCGGCGCGAGTCGCGATGCTTCGGGTCAAGGGCAGTACCCATAAACGTGTCAACGTATAGGGGCATTGTGAGGGCGCCTTGCCGTTCACAGGTCTATGTATGGCGCCGGAATCTCACTGCCGTGGCTGGCAAGCAACTGTGGACGTGCTCGGATGACCAGGGTTTGCATGGACCGAGCGCAACGAAGCCGTGCGGCCACAGGTGTGGCCTGCCAGCATGCGTGTCTTCGGTGGTTCGGCAGTTGCCGAGCCGGACCCAGTTCAGGGTCTGGGGCCGGGCAGGTAGGCGACGTCAGGGCGTTGGCGCAGGTCGTGCCGCTTAGCAATAACCGATGAGCAAGTCTGTGCGCTGAGTTCTTATCCGAGTGACTGATGACGGCTCATGGCGCTTCTGGCAAGCGGCCCGCGGAGTTGCTCCACAGCGCCCAGTCTTCCAGCTCAGCCGCTGGCATCGGCCGACCGATGAAGTAGCCCTGGGCCTGGTCACAGCCTGCCTCGCGCAGGTAGCTCAGCGCCACGGCGTCTTCCACGCCTTCGGCGGTGACGCGCAGGCCCAGGCTGTGGCCCAGGCCGATGATCGAACGGATCACCGCCTGCGACTCTTCCGAGCGCGCCGCGGTCATCACGAACGAGCGGTCGACCTTGATCTCGGAAAACGGCAGCCGCACCAGCTGCACCATCGACGAGTAGCCGGTGCCGAAGTCGTCGATCGAGAGCTGGAAACCCTGCACCCGCAGGCGCGTCAGCAGCTCCAGCGCGAGCCCGGGGTTGTCCATGGCCGCGGTTTCGGTGAGCTCCAGCACCAGGCGGCTGGGCGGGAGACCGGCGGCCTGGCAGCGGTGGTGCAGCTCGGCGACCAGTGACGGGCTGCCCAGGCTGCGCGCCGAGAGATTGATCGACAGCGTCAACGCCTCGCGCTGCGCGCTGGCCGTGCGCCAGGGCACGAACCAGCCCAGCGCCATGTCCAGTACCTGCAGCGTCAGTGCATCGATCAGGCCTTCGTCCTCGGCCAGGTGGATGAAGCGGTCAGGGCCGATGGTGCCGTGCGCAGGGTGCTGCCAGCGCACCAGCGCTTCCAGCCCTGCCAGCTGGCCGCTGGCACAGTCCACCTTGGGCTGATAGGCCACGGTCAGCTCCTGGCCTGCCAGCGCGGCTTCCAAGGCCGCCTTGTCGGGCTTGAAGCGCACATCGGCAGGCAGCGGTGCGGGCACCGTGGCCGGTGCTGCCTCGGACTGCAGCAACTTGCGCAACTCGGCCGGGGTGAAGGGTTTGGCCAGCACGCCACCCATCTGCAGGCCTTGCTCCGCACCGGAACGCGCGGCGGCTTCCAGCACGCGCTGGCCGACGCCACTGCTGATGATGATCTGCGCGGTGCAGCCACGCCGGGCCAGTTCGGCCAGCACCTGCAGGCCGTCCATCGTCGGCATGCTGAGGTCGGTGCACACGTGTGTCGGCTGCCAGTCGGCCAGGGCCTGGAAAAAGGCCTCGGGCTCGGTGGTCAGGCAGGCTGCGGCGCCGGATGCTTCGGCGATGACCTGGATGGTCGTCCCGATCATCGGGTCATCGTCCAGGACGAGCAGCCGGCAGGTGTTCATGTCCGGCCTCGGTTCGGAGCCTTGGCCTGCCGCGCCATGTCAGCGCGGGGCCAACCTGATGGCGCCGTCCAGGCGTATCACTTCGCCGTTCAGCATCTCGTTCTCGACGATGTGCTTCACCAGTTTCGCGAAGTCGGCCGGCGTACCCAGGCGGCTGGGGAAGGGCACGCTGGCGGCGAGTGCGTCCTGCACGTCCTGGGGCATGCCGAACATCATCGGCGTGCCGAAGATGCCCGGCGCGATGGTCATGTTGCGGATGCCGTTGCGCGCCAGGTCGCGTGCGATCGGCAGCGTCATGCCCACCACGCCGCCCTTGCTGGCGCTGTACGCGGCCTGGCCCATCTGCCCGTCGTACGCGGCCACGCTGGCGGTGCTGATGAGCACGCCGCGTTCCCCGGTGGGCTCGGGCGTGTTTTTCGCCATGGCCTCGGCGGCCAGGCGGATCATGTTGAAGCTGCCGATGAGGTTGACGGTGATGGTCTTGGCAAAGGTGGCCAGCGGGTGCGCGCCCTCCTTGCCCACGGTCTTCACCGCGGGTGCGATGCCGGCGCAGTTCACCAGGCCCATCAGCTTGCCCAGGCCGAGCGCGGCGGCCACCACGGCCTGCCCATCGGCTTCCTGGCTGACATCGCACTTCACGAAGGCGCCGCCAATCTCTGCGGCCACGGCCGTGCCGCGTTCCACCTGCAGGTCGGCTACCACCACCGTGGCGCCGGCCGCAGCCAGCATGCGTGCCGTGCCTTCACCCAGGCCCGAGGCGCCGCCGGTGACGATGAAGACCTTGTCTGCAATATCCATCTGCTTCGCTCCTGGGCTGTCGAGATTGCTCAGCCCTTCAGGGCGGCCATCACGCGCGCGGTGATCTCTTCGACGCTGCCGGTGCCGCTGATGCGTGCATACCGGGGCGCACCGGCGCTGGCACTGGCGGCCCACTGTCCGTAGTAATCCACCAGCGGCCGCGTCTGGCTCTGGTAGACCTGCAGGCGCTTGCGCACGGTTTCTTCCTTGTCGTCGTCGCGCTGGATCAGGGGCTCGCCGCTGACGTCGTCAATGCCGTCGACCTTCGGCGGGTTGAACTTCACGTGGTAGCTGCGGCCCGAGGCCGTGTGCACGCGGCGGCCGCTCATGCGGTCGATGATGGCGTCTTCGGGTACGTCGATCTCAAGCACCACGTCGAGGGTGACGCCGGCTTCCTTCATCGCATCGGCCTGGCGGATGGTGCGCGGAAAACCGTCGAAGAGAAAGCCGCCTGCGCAGTCGGGCTGGGTGATGCGTTCCTTCACCAGGCCGATGATGATGTCGTCGCTGACGAGGCCGCCGCTGTCCATCACCTTCTTTGCAGCCACACCCAGCGGCGTGCCGGCTTTCACGGCGGCGCGCAGCATGTCGCCAGTGCTGATCTGCGGAATGTTGAACTGCTTGCAGATGAAGCTGGCCTGCGTGCCCTTGCCGGCGCCGGGTGCGCCCAGGAGGATGAGTCTCATCGAGTGCCTCGGAAGTTTGTGTTCTGGTGGCGCAGGGTGGCACGCTTGCCCTGCTGCTGCGCTGGTTTTTGCGCTGTCTCTGCGATCGAGAATATCACGCAGATCTGCGCGGCCGCTGACGCTTCAGTGCGCCGGCGTGGCGTTCAAGACTGCCGTTGGTCGCTGGCAAACAGGGCGCGCACGCGGATCAGGTCATCGGGGGTGTCCACACCGGGGCCCGGGCTGGCATCTGCCACGTGCACCGCGATGCGTTCACCGTGCCACAACACCCGAAGTTGCTCCAGCGCCTCGGTCTGCTCCAGCGGCGATATCGGCAGGCTCGGAAAGCGCCGCAGGAAGCCGGCGCGGTAGCCGTACAGGCCAACATGACGCAGCGGCGCGGGCGAGGGCAATGCGGGCTGGCCATCGAGCAGGCCGTCGCGCCACCACGCAATCGGTGCGCGGCTGAAGTAGAGCGCGCGGCCGGCCGCGTCCAGCACCACCTTCACGACGTTGGGGTTCAGGTAATCGGCACGGTCGCTGATGGCGTGGGCGGCAGTGCTCATCACGCAGTCGGGCCGCTCCCCCAGCAGCTGTGCGCAGCGCTGTACCAGCGCCGGGTCGATCAAGGGTTCGTCGCCCTGCACGTTGACCACCACATCGTCGCCGTCCAGCCCCAGCAGTTCACAGGCTTGCGCAAGTCGGTCGCTGCCACTGGCGTGATCGCGGTTCGTCAGCACGGCCTGCACGCCGTGTGCGGCGCAGGCTTGTGTGATGCGCGTGTCGTCCGCGGCGACTACGACACGCAGGGCGCCGCTCAAGGCCGCGCGCTGCGCCACGCGCACCACCATGGGCAGGCCGGCAATGTCGGCCAGCGGCTTGTTGGGCAAGCGCGTGGATGCCAGACGGGCGGGCACCAGCACCGTGAAATGCAGGGGGCCGGACATCCCGCCGGCTCAGGCTGCGGCAGCCGGTCCGTCCAGCGGGCGCGCTTCGCTCTCCAGCATCACGGGGATGCCATCGCGCAGCGGGAAGGCCAGCCGGTCGGCAGGGCACACCAGGTCGGTGGGGCGCTGTTCCGCGTTGCGCCGCATTTCCAGCGGGCCCTTGCAGACCGGGCAAACCAGCAGGTCGATCAGGCGGTGGTCCAGGCTCATGGGGCGGCAGGTCGGAGGGGTGGCGGGGGGAAGAGCAGCGTCGAGAGTTCGTCTACCAAGCCGGCGGGCAGTTGCAAGTCTAGCGGCAGCACCCACACCCGCGCGCTGCCCACGGCTTCGGGCTGCAGCTTCACGGCGTCCTTTTCCGTCACCAGCAACTCGGGCGTATCGGCCGGCCAGGGCAGGGTGGTGTAGGAATGGTGGTCGGGCAGCGGCAGGCGCTCGAAGCGCAGCCCTGCGGCGGCCAGCATGGTGAAGAACTTCTCCGGCGCCGCCATGCCGGCAGCGGCCAGCAGCGGCCGACCGCGCAGTTGCTGCAGCGGCAGGGTCTGTGTCGCATCGCCGCGTTGCCAGGCGGCCAAAGGCCAGGCCAGGCCGAGTCGCCGCGTTGCCATCACGCCGGGCAGGCGGGTACTGGCGGCGCCAGCGGTGTAGAGCACGCGGCGCATCGCTGGCACGTTTGTTGGCAGCGGTTCACGCAAGGGCCCCGCCGGCAGCAGCAGGCCGTTACCGGCCCCGCGTTCGTCGAACACCACCACTTCGGCCTGCCGGGCCAGGGCGCGGTGCTGCAGGCCGTCGTCGGCCACCAGCACGTCCACTTCCGGGTGCGCGGCGCACAGCTGAAGGGCCACCTCCGGGCGCTGCCGGCCGACCCACACTGGCACACCACAGCGGCGGCGGATCAGCAGCGGCTCGTCGCCCACGGCGGCGGCGGTGGAGGCATCGGTCACCGCCACCGCCTCGGCGCCCTCCCGGCCATGGCCGCGCGAGATCACGCCCGGATGGTGCCCCGCAGCCTGCAGGGCTTGCACCAACGCAATGACGGTGGGCGTCTTGCCGGCGCCGCCAACAACGTGGTTGCCCACGACGAGCACCGGCACAGGCAAGGCGACGGGCTGCGCCGCGCGGCGGCCGTGCAGCGCCAGCAAGCCGCGATAGACCCAGGACAGCGGCCCCAGCGCCCAGGCCAGCGCGTTGGGCGCGGGCTGCCACCAGCAGCTTTGCAGCATGGCCTCCAGCCGCGCCCTCATGGCCCGGCCTGCGGGCTTGCGCATCAGCGCGGCGCGGCCGTGCTCGACTGCGCCGCGAAGGTCAACCGCGCCAGCCCCGCGCGGCGCGCAGCGTCCAGCACGTTCACCACCGCCTGGTGCGCGGCCAGTGCGTCGGCCGAGATGATGACCACGGTGTCGGGGCGCCCGCCCGCTGCGGCCACCAGTTCGGCCGTCAGCAGCTCGATGCTGCGGCCATCGACGGGCTTCTTGTTGACGGCATAGCGGCCGTCGGCGGCCACCGCCACCAGCACTTCGTTCGGGCGCTGCTGCAGCTTCTCGGCATCGGCAGCGGGCAGGTTGATCTGCAACTCGGTGAAGCGCGAGTAGGTCGTGGACAGCATCAGGAAGATCAGCACCACCAGCAGCACGTCGATGAACGGGATCAGGTTGATCTCGGGCTCTTCAAGGCGGCGGCGGCTGAACTTCATGCCTGGGTGCTCCGGGGGCCGCAGTTCACGCCGGTGTGCGCACGACGAAGCGCATCAAGTGCGGCACCATGCGTTCGGCCGCGAGTTCCATGCCGAGCTGGAATTCGTCGACGCGGCCGCGGAAGTAGCGATAGAGCATCAACGACGGAATGGCGATCATCAAACCGAAAGCCGTGTTGTAGAGCGCGACGGATATGCCGTGCGCCAGCTGCTGCGGGTTGGCGCCGCCTGCCCCTGCGCCCACGCCGGCGCCCGTGGGCGCCTGCGAACCGAAGATCTCGATCATGCCGACCACGGTGCCGAAGAGACCCAGCAGCGGCGCGGAGGCGGCGATGGTGCCCAGCGTGTTGAGGTAACGCTCCAGCTTGTGCACGGCGGTGCGGCCGGCGTTCTCGAACGATTGGCGCAGTGCCGTTTCCGTGATGCGCGGCTCGGCGATGACGCTGCGCAGGCCGGCGGCGAGCACGCTGCCCAGCACCGAGTTCTCGGCCAGCTTGTTCACCACATCGGCGGCCGGCAGGCTGGCGCGCGTGAAGCCGATGACTTCATCCAGCAGTGTTGCCGGTGCCACCAGCGAAGGGCGCAGCTGGTACAGGCGCTCTATGACCAGCGCCAGGGCCACGATCGAGCAAAGGATGAGGGGCCATATCGGCCAACCGGCCGCTTGTATGATCGACAGCAAGGGGATCTCTGGCTAGAAATCTGAGGTTCGACGACGGTGAAAACGGCGACGTTCCGGGGCTGGCGGCAGGCCAGCGATGCGGGTACCGGGCGGATTATGGCCGATGCTTTCGCACCGCCAAGCCAGGTTTCCTTCGCTTGCGCAGACCACCCCATCCGTCCACCAAAACTGTGGACAACTCTGTGGGCAAAGCGCAGCGCAAGCTCGAAAACCCGCAGTGCTGCAAGCCCTGCGTGCGGTTGCCAAATTTTCGGGCAAGAAATTTCTCATGCAAATCAACAGCTTGCGCGAATATGACTGCAGTGTGACGGGTGCAATGGGCCGGATCGCGTGGATTGGCGCGGCTGTGGGCATCCTGCACCGCGCCAGCCTTGGGCCGGCGCATGGGTGAGCGGGGAAATGAGCGTGGCGCTGAGCGCGGCATGGATGGCGGAACCGAACGCGGGGCGGCCGCGCCTGCCCGCCTGCCCTGGGGAGTGGCGGCGCTGCTGCTGGCCACTGGCGACACACTGGCCGCGCGCTTTGGCGCGGTGACGGTGCGTGGCGAGCTGTCGGGCTTTTCACGCGCCGGCAGCGGGCACTGCTACTTCGCGCTGAAGGACATCGCCGGTGCCCCGGCGTTGTTGCGCTGCGCGATGTTCCGCCGCGCTGCCGTGCTGACTGACTTCCCGCCCGCCGACGGCCAGCAGGTGGAAGCCCGGGGCCGGCTCGGCATCTACGACGCGCGCGGTGAGCTGCAGATGGTGGTGGAGTCGCTGCAGCGCCTGGGTACCGGCACGCTGTACGAGGAGTTTTTGCGCCGCCGTGCGCGCCTGGAGGCACAAGGGCTGTTCGACGCGTCGCGCAAGCGCCCGCTGCCGGCTTTTCCGCGCGCCGTGGGCATCGTCACTTCGCTGGGTGCAGCGGCCTTGCACGACGTGCTGACGACGCTGCAGCGGCGTGCGCCGCAGCTGCGGGTCGTGGTCTACCCGAGCCTCGTTCAAGGCGCCGAGGCGCCGGCAGCGCTGGCCGCCGCGCTGCGCCTGGCGGGCGAGCGGGCCGAGGTCGACACCTTGCTGCTGGTGCGGGGTGGCGGCTCCCTGGAAGACCTGTGGGCTTTCAACGACGAACGCGTGGTGCAGGCCATCGCCGCCTGCCCGCTGCCGGTGGTGTGCGGTGTGGGCCACGAAACCGATGTCACCTTGTGCGACCTCGTCGCCGACCTGCGCGCTCCCACACCCACGGCCGCGGCCGAACTCGCCGCCCCTGCGCGTGACGAGGCTCTGGGTGGCCTGCAGGCCCGAGCCAGCCTGATGCGCCGCGCGCTGGAGCGAGCTGTGCAAGCTCAGGCTCAGCGCCTGGACACACTGGCCTTGCGCCTGGGCCAGCCCGCGCGCAGCTTGCAAGGCCAGGCGCAGCGCCTGGACGCCCTGGGCGGCCGCCTGCAGCGCGCGCTGCTCCTGCGCCGCCAGCGCCTGGCGGAAGCACCGCAGCGCTTGCAAGAGCGCCTGCAGCGCGCCGTGGCCCAGCGCCTGCAGGCCGAGCCGCGGCGCCTGCGCGCTGCCGTGCCGCGCCTGCAGGCGCACGACCCGCACCGCGTGCTGCAGCGCGGTTATGCCTGGGTGGAAGCCGAAGACGGCCGGCCGGTGGTGAGCGTGCGTGCGCTGCGGCCGGGCCAGCAGGTCCGCGCGGTGTGGGCCGATG
>JANMMD010000150.1:0-10146 GCA_031372905.1 Betaproteobacteria bacterium | reverse complement strand
CTCGCCGATGCCGGGCCTGCTGGTGGACCTGGCGGTGGCGCCCGGCCAGAAGGTGATGGCCGGCGAAAGGCTGGCCGTCATCGAAGCGATGAAAATGGAGAACATCCTCACCGCGCAGCAGGACGGCACCGTGGCCGAGCTGCTGGCGAAGAAGGGCGAGAGCCTCGCCGTCGACCAACCGATCCTGAGTTTTTCCTGAAAGCCTGCGATGACTTCACTCGTTGCTGAAAGCCCCATTCAACTGCACCGCCCCGCGAAGCCCTTGGCGCCCGCGGCTGGTCCGTGGACACGCGAAGCCGTGCTCGCGCTGATGCAGCAGCCTTTCATGGACCTGGTGCAGCGAGCCCACGCCGTGCACCGCGAACATTGGCCGGCCGGCGACATCGAACTGGCCAGCCTGTTGAGCGTGAAGACCGGTGGCTGCCCCGAGGACTGCGGGTACTGCCCCCAGTCGGTGCACTACGACACCGGCGTCGACGCCAGCAAGGTGATGGCGCCCGACGCGGTGCTGGAAGCCGCGCGCTCCGCGCAGGCCGCTGGTGCCACGCGCTTCTGCATGGGCGCGGCCTGGCGCAGCCCCAACGACCGCGACGTTGAGAAGGTGGCTGAGCTGGTGCGCGGCGTGCGCGGCCTGGGCCTGCAGACCTGCGCCACGCTCGGCATGCTGACGCCCACCCAGGCCGGCACGCTGGCCGACGCGGGCCTGGATTTCTACAACCACAACCTCGACAGCGCGCCGGATTTCTATCCCACCATCATCGGCACGCGGCAATACCAGGACCGGCTCGACACGCTGGCTCATGTGCGCAGCGCCGGCATCAGCGTGTGCTGCGGCGGCATCGTGGGCATGGGCGAGACGCGGGATCAGCGCGCGGGGCTGGTGGCCGAACTGGCCAACCTGAACCCGCCGCCGGAGTCGGTGCCCGTGAACGACCTCGTGCGCGTGGAGGGCACGCCCTTGGCCGATGACCTGAAAGATGCCGCGCCGCTCGACCCCTTCGAGGTGGTGCGGGTGATTGCCGCGGCACGCATCACGATGCCGAAGTCGCGTGTGCGCCTGTCCGCCGGCCGCCGTGAGCTGGGCGATGGCATCCAGGCGCTGTGCTTCATGGCCGGCGCCAACAGCATCTTCTACGGCGACAAGCTGCTCGTCACCGGCAACCCCGACGCCGCCGGCGACCGCGCCTTGCTGCAGCGGCTGGACCTGAAGATCACCGGCAGCGTGGCAGGCTGAGTCTCATGAGCACCAAGCCCTTCCGCATCCTCGGCGTGCAGCAGATCGCCATCGGCGGGCCCGACAAGCAGCGCCTGCAGAAACTGTGGGTCGAGATCTTCGGGCTGCAGGTCAAGAGCACCTTCATCAGCGAGCGCGAAAACGTCGATGAAGACATCTGCGCCCTGGGGCAGGGCGTGCATGCGGTGGAAGTGGACCTGATGCAGCCGCTGGACCCGGACAAGAAGCCGGCGGTGCACACCACGCCGCTGAACCATGTCGGCCTGTGGGTCGACGACCTGCCGAAAGCGGTGGAATGGATGGCGGCGAACGGCGTGCGCTTTGCGCCGGGCGGCATCCGAAAGGGCGCCGCCGGCCACGACATCTGCTTCATCCACCCCAAGGCCAGCGACGATTTCCCGATCGGCGGCGAAGGCGTGCTGATCGAGCTCGTGCAGGCGCCTCCCGAGGTGGTATCGGCGCTGTCCTGAGGCCTTTCCGCGGCCGTCATGCCGCCGGCTTATGCTTCGCGCCCCGTGGCAAGGACCACGACCGCTTCAGCCCGAGATGACCGAACGCAAACCCCTCACGCTGCACCGCCTGCGCGCGATGCACGCCGCCGGCGAAAAGCTGGCGATGCTGACCTGCTACGACGCCACCTTCGCCACCGTGTTGGACGATGCAGGTGTCGATGTGCTGCTGGTGGGCGACTCTCTCGGCATGGTGCTGCAGGGCCGCGACAGTACGCTGCCGGTGACGCTGGAAGAGATGGCGTACCACACGGCCTGCGTCGCGCGCGGCCGGCGCTGGGCCTGGCTCATCGCTGACCTGCCTTTCGGCAGCTACCAGCAGAGCACGGCGCAGGCCATCGACAGTGCCGTGAAGCTGATGCAGGCCGGCGCGCAGATGGTCAAGCTCGAAGGCGGCGGCTGGACGGTGCCGGTGGTGGCGGCCTTGGTGGAGCGCGGCATCCCGGTGTGCGCGCACCTGGGGCTCACGCCGCAGTCGGTGCACGCCTTGGGCGGCTGGCGCGTGCAGGGCCGCGACGACGTGGCGGCCGCGCGCCTCTTGGCGGATGCCAAGGCCCTGGCCGATGCCGGCGCCGCGATGCTGGTGCTGGAACTGGTGCCCAGTGCGGTGGCGGCGCAGTTGCAGCAGGCCTTGGGCATCCCCGTCATCGGCATCGGCGCCGGGCCCGCCACCGCCGGCCAGGTGCTGGTGCTGCACGACATGCTGGGCCTGAACGGCAACAACGTGCCGCGCTTCGTGCGCAACTTCATCGCCGATGTCGGCCCCAGCGCCAACCCGGTGGCCGAAGCGGTACAGCGCTACGTGGCCGCGGTGAAGGACGGCAGCTTTCCCGACGCCGCGCAACACGGCTACGCGTGATGCAGATCGCCCGCAGCATTGCCGCCCTTCGCGAAGCCCTGCAGCCCGGCCCGCGGCCAGGTTTCGTGCCGACCATGGGCAACCTGCACCAGGGCCACCTCGCACTCGTGCGCCAGGCGCGCGCTGCTGTCGGTGACGGCACGCCCGTGGTGGCCAGCATCTTCGTCAACCGGCTGCAGTTTGCGCCGCACGAAGACTTCGACAGCTACCCGCGCACTTTCGAGCGCGACTGTGCGCTGCTGCAGGACCACGGCTGCGACATCGTCTTTGCGCCCGACGAGGCCGAGCTCTACCCCGAGCCGCAGACCGTGAAGGTGCACCCGCCTGCAGCGCTGGCGGATGTGCTGGAAGGCGCTTTTCGCCCGGGCTTCTTCGTCGGTGTCAGCACCGTCGTGCTGAAGCTCTTCAACGCCGTGCAGCCCAGCGTCGCGGTGTTCGGCAAGAAGGACATGCAGCAGCTGATGGTCATCCGCCACATGGTGCGGCAGCTGGCCTTGCCGGTGCAGGTGCTGGCCGGTGAGACGGCGCGTGCCGACGACGGCCTGGCCTTGAGTTCGCGCAACGGCTACCTGTCGCCAGAAGAGCGCGCGCAAGCGCCGGCCCTGGCGCAAGCCTTGCGCGCGCTGGCCGCGGCGGTGCAGGCCGGCCGCAGCGATTTCGAGGTTCTCGAAGCCGAGGCCGTCGCGTCGCTGCAAGCACGCGGCTGGGTGCCGGATTACGTCGCGCTGCGCCGGCAGGCCGATCTGGCTCCGCCGCAGGCCACAGAGAGCACCGGCATGCCGCAGCCGCTGGTGGTGCTGGGCGCGGCGCGCCTGGGCCGCACGCGCCTCATCGACAACGTCGAGTTCGACGCACGCCGCTGAGCGGGCGCGCAGCCAGCGCTCGCGAGGCCCGAGCCCCGGTGCGGGCTCTGAAGGGGCCGGCGCCGCTTCGCTAGAGTGCAGCTTCCACCTGTCGCGAGGACCTGCCCCATGAGCGCCTTTTCCCTGCTTGAACAACTGCTGAAGTCCGGCCTGCCCGCCGCAGGCACGTCGCAGCGCAGCGACCTCGGCAAGTACGCCAGCGGTGCCGCCGTCGGCGGCGTGCTGGGCTTGTTGATGGGCAGCCGGCGCGGCCGCGGCATGGGCGGCACCGTGCTGAAGTACGGCAGCGTGGCGGCCATCGGCGCGATGGCCTGGAAGGCCTACCAGGAACACCAGGCCCGGCAGGCCGCGCCGGCATCGCCGGTGATGCAGCGGCCGCCCATCGACATCACCCCGGCACCAGCCGGCTTTGCGGCCTTGCCCGCCCCGCAACTGGAAGACCATAGCCGCGCGATGCTGAAGGCGCTGATCAGCGCGGCCAAGGCCGACGGCCACATGGACGAACGTGAGCGTGGCCTCGTGCATGCCGAACTGCAGCGCAGCGCGGCCGATGCCGCCACGCGCGCCTGGGTGGATGCCGAACTGGCACGCCCGGTCGAGCCCGCCGAAGTGGCCGCGCTGGCCACAGGCCCCGAGATGGCGGCCGAGATCTATCTCGCGAGCCTGCTGGTGGTGGACCAGACCAGCACGATGGAGCGCGCCTACCTCGATGCCCTGGCGCGAGAGCTGCGCCTGGCGCCGACGCTGAAGGCCGACCTGGAGGCACGCGCGACCGCGGGTTGACCGACGGCTGGGCTGGCCGCCTGAACGCGGGGCGCCGGGCGATCTGTCGTCGGCTTGTCACAGGGGCTACTTATGGTGCGCGGCAATTGCCACCACCTTGAGGAGAGCCTCCATGCATGCCACGCCCCGCGCGCAGCCCACACAGCGCGCACAACGCGCACTCGCCGCACTCGCTCTGGCGCTTTTCGGCAGCGCCGCCCAGGCGCAGATGGCCATCACCGAAGTGGCGCCCTGGAGCAGCGGCAATTCGCCGGTGGCTGCCGACGGGTTCGAGATCACCAATTTCGGCAGCACGGCGGTGGACATCAGCGGCTGGAAGGTCGATGACAACTCCAACAGCTTCGTGTCATCGGTGGCGCTGGCGGGCATCAGCAGCATTGGCGCCGGCCAATCGGTGATCTTCATCGAAGGCGCGGCGGCGAACGCCAATTTCCTCAGCACGTGGTTCGGCGCCAATGCGCCGGCGGGCTTGCAGATCGGCCGCTATTCGGGCGCGGGCATCGGCCTGGGCACGGGCGGCGACGCGGTCAACCTCTACAACGCCGCCGGCACGCTGGTCACCCGCGTCGATTTCGGCGCTTCGCCCGCCAGCGCGCCCTACGCCACCTTCGACAACGCAGCGGGGGCCTCGGGCGTGACGCTGTCGGTGTTATCGGCCGTGGGCGTGAACGGCGCCTTCACGGCCGCTGCGGGCGGTGAGATCGGTTCGCCCGGCAGCGTGGGCGTGGTGCCTGAGCCTGGCAGCTGGGCGCTGTTGCTCGCGGGCCTGGCTGCGGTGGGTGGCATCGCCCGCCGCCGCGCGGTTTGAACAGGTGGCGACCATGAAGCACCTGCTGCACACCCTGGTGGCTGCCGCGACGCTGGCCCTGGCCGCTGCCGGCCCCGCCGCTGCCCAAGCTTCCATCAACCTCGGCAGTTATGCCGTCACCGGCAACTACACCATCGATGCGCTCGGCGGCCTGGGGCTGGAAGCCAGCGCGGTGACCTACGCGCGGGATCGCCAGTCGCTCTTCATCGTCGGCGACGAAGGCCTGGGCGTGGTGGAGCTCTCGCTGACCGGCCAGACGCTGTCGACGATGCGGTTCTCCGGCTGGCCCGCGGCCAGCACCAACAACGACGCCGAGGGCCTGGCCTACCTCGGCAACGGCCTGCTCGTGGTGGCCGAAGAGCGTTTGCAGGACGCCTTCCTGTTCAGCTTCCAGGCCGGGGGCAGCGTGAACCTGGCGAACGCGCCCAGCGTGAGCTTCGGGCCGACCGTCGGCAACGTCGGCATCGAAGGCCTCAGCGTCGACCCGCGCGACGGCACCTGGTTCATCGTCAAGCAGGACAACCCGGCGCAGCTGCGCGGGGGCCTGGCCAGCTTCTCGCTGGGTGGCGGCAGCTTCAGCGAGACGGTGACGTTCACCGGGGCCACGTCGCTGTTCGGCCTCAACAGCCTCTCCGATGTGGCCACGCTGGCGCCGGTGAACAGCCTGGCGGGTGGCGCGGCCGCCAACCACCTGCTGGTGCTGAGCCTCGACTCGCGCCGCCTCGTCGAGATCGACCGCCTGGGCAGCACCATCAGCAGCCTGGACCTCACCGGCATCACCAGCCAGGCCATCGAAGGCGTGACGGTGGACGAGCGCGGCAACATCTACCTCGTGGCCGAAGACAGCGGCACGCCGAACTCGCGCTTGTTCGTGCTGAGCCAGGTGCCCGAACCCGGCACCTGGGCGCTGATGGCCTGCGGTTTGTTGGCCCTCGCTGCGGCCGCGCGCCGCCGTTGAAGCGGGTTCAAGCCGCGCTGCGCAGTCCGAGGCCGACCACGGCTTCGGGCTGCGCGGGCCGCGGCGCGTCCAGGCAGTGCACCAGCGCCTCGACCATCGCCTCGCCGTCCATCGAGCGGTCCATCGCCATCACGCGCGCTGCCGGCAAGGGCAGGGCCGGGCTGCTGCCCAGCGCCTCGTGCACGGCGGCCTGGTCGGTTTCGCGGTCGATGAGGAACACGGTGCGTGCCAGCGCGCCGGTTTCGCGCAACTGGCCCAGTTCCCAGGCCGTGCCGCGGCGCAGCGCCGTAAAGCCGCGCAGGTCCACCACCACGGCATCGCAGCCCTGCAACAGGCGCTGCACGGCAAGCTGCCAGATGTCAGAAAAACAAAAGAACTCGTTGACGCGGTAGCGGCCGTCGGGGTCGGGCTCGTCGTCGAAGTTGTTGACGCGGCGGTTCAGCACTTCGGCGTTGGGCACGAAGCCGTCTTTCAGCCGCCCGCGCAGGAAGGCGGCGGCCTTGGCGGGGTCGATGGTGTGCGCGGCCATGTCGGTGCCGCCGATGAGCGCGATGGGGCCGATGAAACGCCAGCGGTATTCCAGCTCGTCCATCAGCCGTTCACCGCGGCTGTCTTGCGCAAACACGCGAAGCACCAGCAGGCGGCGGTTGCTGCGCAAGGGCTGCAGACCGTAGCGCGTGACCAGCCAGTACACCAGCAGCGCGGCCACGCTGGCGGCGGCCAGCTGCAGGTTGGAGGGGTCGATCAGCGAGGCCTGCTGGAACATGGTTTCCACGGCCATTGCCGCGCCCGAAACCGCCAGCATCCAGCTGAAGACCTGGAACTGCGCGTCGCTGAACACCTTCTGCTCGTAGGCCAGGCCTATCCAGCTGAGCATGAAGTAGGCGGCCAGCAAGCCCATGCCCACCGCCGCCAGGCCGAGCGTGGCGCGGGCCCAGGTGCCTTCGGGCTGCATGAGCGCCACGGCGATGGCGCCGCTGGCCAGCGCCACGACGAAGATGCTGAGCAGCGCCGCGCCCAGCAGTGGCACCACGGTGCGCTTGATGCGGTCGACCATCGTCAAAAAACACAGCGTGATGGCCACCAGCGCCACCACGCAGGAGGCCACCAGCTTCTGCAGCGCCGGGTTCTGCAGCCAGCCCAGCAGCGCCACCAGGCTGGCGGCCGTCAGCAGTGCCGCCGGCAGCACCAGCTTCCAGCCCCACAGCGCCAGCAGCGCGCGCACACGGCGCGACCAGGTTTCGGGCAGCCAGTGGCGCAAGAGCACGGCCGCCACCGTCAACAGCACCACACCCAGCAGCGCACCCGCGGCGCCCTTGCGGCCACCTTCACCGTCCACCGTGGTCACCACCGCCTGCATCGCGAATGCGGCAAAGGTGGCGGGCGCAAACCACACCCAGAAGTGATGGCCGAAGCGGGAGGCCGAGACCCCGAGCAGCACCACAGGCCCGCAGAAGGCAGCGAACATGAAGAACGACACCGCGTAGGAAATCAGCCCGTCGCGCGTGTTCTCGAAGCGGTAGAAGAAAGCCAGCGCGGCCAGCGTGGAATACAGCAGCACCACCCCAGCCAGCACCCACAGCACCTGGTGCCGCCGCTTCTGGATGGCGGCCAGCAATGTGGTGGCGGTCCACACAGGTGCGGGCTGCAGATCGGCCAGGCCCAGGGCCAGCGCTGCGGGCGCGAGCATGAAGGCCTCGACCCGGCGCCGGTAGCGCTTCAGCACCCAGGGCGCGGCCAGCTGCGCCAGCACCATCACCACGATGCCCATCCAGGTCAGCACCAGGCTCACGCCCAGGGCCTGGTTGTCTGCCACCGCCGGGGCCGCCGCCGACGCCGCGGACAGCGCTGCGACTGCAGCGTCGATGTCCGCGGCGGGCGTGGTGTCCATGGTGGCTGCGGCTACACGCCTTCGATGGCGAACAGCGTGCCGCTGGAGGCGCCCTGGCGTATGGCCAGCAGGCGCTGGTATTCGGGCGAGCGGTAGAAGGCCTGCAGGTGCGCCATGTCGGGGAACTCGAGGATCACCTGGCGCTGCGGCACACCGGGGCCTTCCAGCACCGTGACGGCGCCACCGCGCACCAGGTAGCGCCCGCCGTGGGCCGCGATCAAGGCCGGGACTTCGGCGCGGTAGGTTTCATAGGCGGCCAAGTCGGTGACTTCGACATTGGCGTAGAGGTAGGCGGCCATGCGGGCTCCGGCGGGCTGGGCAGTGAACGAAGGCGCATGCTTGCGCCGCGCCGGACAATGTAGGTCATGAACCCAGAAAGTGCACCTCCGCCTGCTTCTTCGTCTGCGCATGCGCCGCAGATGGCCCTGCCGCACAGCCCGGCTGCGGAACGCAATGCACCGCACATCCTGCAGGCGCTGCAAGCCTGGCTGCCGCCGCAGGCGCGCGTGCTCGAAGTGGCCAGCGGCACCGGCCAGCACGCGCAGCACTTCGGCCAGGCGATGCCGGGGTGGGACTGGCAGCCCACCGAGGCCCACGCTGCAGCGCTGGATGCGATCGCCGCGCGCTGCACCGGCCTGCCGGGCGTGCGCGCGCCCTGGGTGCTGGATGTGTTGGCGCCATGGCCGGTGGAGGCTGCGGCTTTCGACGCGGTGGTGGTGGCCAACCTGCTGCACATCGCGCCCTGGGCCGTGACACCGGCCTTCATGACCGGTGCCGCGCGCGCGCTGAGGCCCGGCGGCGTGCTGGCTGTGTACGGCCCCTTCATCGTCGACGGCGAGCCGTTGGCGCCCAGCAATGCCGCCTTCGACGCCGACTTGCGCGCGCGTGATGCCCGCTGGGGCCTGCGCCGCCTGGCCGAGGTGCAGACCGCGGCGCAGCGGGCCGGCCTGCTGCTGGCCGAGTGCCGCACGATGCCGGCCAACAACCTGCTGTTGAAGTTCACGCTCACAGGATCGCCATGAACACGATGCAAGCCGCTTTCTACGAACGCACCGGCCCCGCCGCCGAGGTGCTGCAGCTCGGCATGCTGCCGCGCCCCGAGCCCGGCCCGGGCGAGGTGCGCGTGCGCCTGCGCTGGTCGGGCGTGAACCCGTCGGACGTGAAATCGCGCGCCGGGCTGCGCAGCAGCGTGATGCCTTTTCCGCGCGTGGTGCCGCACAGCGACGGCATGGGCGTGGTGGATGCGGTGGGCGATGGCGTGGATGCCTCGCGCATCGGCCAGCGCGTGTGGGTGTGGAACGCCGCCTGGGGCCGCGCTTTTGGCACCGCCGCGCAGTTCGTGGTGCTGCCGGCGCGCCAGGCGGTGGAACTGCCTGAGGCCGCCACCGAGGGCATGCCGGAAGAGGCGGCCGCGTGCTTCGGCATCCCGGCGCTCACCGCCTTGCAAGCGCTGCTGGTGGACGGTGGCGTGGCCGGCCAGCAGGTGCTGATTGCCGGCGGTGCCGGTGCGGTGGGCCATTACGCCGTGCAGTTTGCGCGGCTGCTGGGTGCGGCGCAGGTGCTGGCCACTGTCAGTAGCCCGGCCAAGGCCGCTGTGGCGCGCGCGGCCGGCGCCGACACGGTGATCGACTACAAGACAGAAGACGTCGCCGAGCGCGTGAATGCCGCCACCCAGGGCAGCGGCCTGGACCGCATCGTCGAGGTGGACATCCACGCCAATGCAGCGCTGAACTTCGAATTGCTGCGCCCGGGCGCATGCTGCGTGGTCTACGGCAGTGGTGCCGGGCAGTTCACGGTGCCGTTCTTCCCGCTGATCGCGAAAAACATCGCGCTGCGCTTTTTCATCGTCTACAACCTCAGCGACACCGATCGCGCCCGCGCCGAGGCCGTGCTGACACGCTGGCTGCAGCGCGGCGCGTTGCAGCATGCGATCGCAGCGCGGCTGCCGCTGGCGCAGATCGCGCAAGCCCATGAGATGGTGGAGCAGGGGCGGGCCTTGGGCAACGTGGTGCTTTCGCTGCCCGACTGAGATCGAGCCTGAGCCTGAACCCGAGCCTGAACCCGAGCCGGGTGGCCGCGGCCGCGGCCTTCAGCTGCCTTCGATGAACGCCAGCGTGCCCTGCGCGGCTTGCTGGCGCATGGTGATCAAGGGCGCGTATTCGGGCGCGTCGTAGAAGGCCTGCAGCGCCGCCATGCTCGGGAACTCCACCAGCACCTGAAAGCGTTCGGGCACCTGGCCTT
>JANMMD010000131.1:0-1817 GCA_031372905.1 Betaproteobacteria bacterium | reverse complement strand
TACCAGCCGCTCGGGCCCTTCCTGGCCAAGAGTTTTGCCACCGCGGTGTCGCCGTGGATCGTCAGCTTCGACGCGCTGGCGCCCTTCCGCCGGCCCTTCACGCGGCCCGAGGGCGACCCGCAGCCGCTGCCGTATCTGGACGCGGCCGGCAACCGAAGCCATGGCGCTATCTCGATGGTGCTGGAGGTGTGGCTGCAGACCGCCGCGATGCGCACAGCAGCCCAGGCGCCGGTGCGCCTGTCGCAAGCCAATGCTGCCGATGCGGCCTACTGGACGCCGGCGCAGCTCTTGGCCCACCACAGCAGCAACGGCTGCAACCTGGCCACCGGTGACCTCTTCGGCACCGGCACGCTGTCTGGCGCTGGTGCAGGGCAGGGCGGCAGCCTGATGGAGCTGAGCAAGGGCGGCAAAGAGGCGCTGCGGCTGCCTGGTGGCGAGCAGCGCACCTACCTGCAGGACGGCGACACGGTCATCCTGCGCGCCTATTGCGAGGCGCCCGGCGCGGTGCGCATCGGCCTCGGCCAGCTCAGCGGCACCGTGCTGCCCGCCTGAAGCGGCAGCGCGGCGCTGAAATGCGCCGCCGCAGTGCCGCTTATGTGCGGCTTGCGCCGGCACACGGCTGCCGACAATGCGGCTTCAACATGGATAACCTGCGCCTGCATCCGCTGAAGCTCTCGGCCGTGGCCGAACGCGTGGTGGCGTGGCACAACCGCCACCCGCTGGCGCGCCGCATTTCAGCAGCGCAGGTGCATGCCATCGGCTATGTGGCACTGCCCTTCACCGGCGAAGCCCCGCCGCCGGCAGCACCCAGTGCCGCCCAGGCTGCCGCACAGGCGATCGCTGCTGCTGCCGCCACGCCGCTGCCGGTGCTGACCGAAGTGGCGCAGGCCGCCGCCGCGGAGACCCAGAACCCTTCGGAAGGCAGCCGCCTGCGCGAACGGGCGCCGGCCCGCACGCGGGAGCAGGCAGCTGACGCCGCGCCTGGTGACTCCGATCACCACGCTGAGGCAGCCGAGACCGCCGCGGCGGTGCTGGCCACCTTGGCGCCAGCCACGCTGAAGCGCAGCTTCAACGAGAACTTCATCGACACGCTCAGCGCGCGCCAGGTGGCACGTTTTGCGCTGAAACACGGCCGCGTGCTCGCGCGTGCGCCGCTCGACGGCCCTGTGAGGCAAGTGCCAGCCGAGGCCGGCAAGCCCGACCGCCGCCAGCGGGTGACTGCGCAGATTTATCTCCTCACGGCCGTGATCGAGACCGACACGCGCAAGAGCCGGGTGCTGCTGGGCCATGGCCCGCTGGTGTTGGGGCGGCGCATCCACAGCGGCCCGCGCATGGCTGCACTGGGTGCTTTCGGCGCGGGTCTGGTGGGCACGGCGGTGTGGTGGACGCAGCCCAGGACGGTTCTGCCGGAGACCGCGGCCGGGTCTGCGGCTGCGCCGGCCCCTGCTGCTCATGCATCCCCTGCTGCAGCTTCGGCGGCTGTTGCGCAGGCACCTGCAGGCGATGTCAGGCCCGCCAGCCACGCTGCGAGCGCGACGATGCCATCGGCCGACAGCGCTCACCCGGCGCAGGCTGCGCCACCGCAAGAGGTCACGCCAGCGCCCGAGCTAGCAGTCACGCAAGCACCCATGCCAGCACGAGAGCCGCCCGAAACGCGGCGCCGTGGCGTGTCCATCGTGCCCCTGCTCAGCGAAGAGCAGAAGGCACTGGCGCGTGACCAGCGCCAGGCGTTGCTGGAGGCCGCGGCCGCAGCTGTGCCGGTGCCAACAACGGCGGCCGACAGCGCCCGCGCAGCGTCGGCCCCCGCGGTGGCCGGC
>JANMMD010000208.1:0-21738 GCA_031372905.1 Betaproteobacteria bacterium | reverse complement strand
CGCGCGTGCAGCATGCCGGGCAGGCGGAAGTCCTGCATGTACGGGAACTCGCCCGTCAGCCGCGCCGGGATGTCCACGCGCGGCAGCGACTTGCCCACCACCTGGTACTCGGCAGCGCGTTTCATCACCACCTTGGCGTCGACCTTCAGCGCCAGCGGCTGCTCGCTCACCAGCGTGGTGTAGGCCACGCTCTTGCTGGGGTCGGCTTTGGCATAGACGGTGCCGTTCACCACCACCAGGTCGGCCGCCGGCAGGCCGAGCTTGGCGGCCGCACGTTCCACCAGCGCGGCGCGCGCGGTGGCGCAGGCGCGGCGCATCTCGGTGCCGCCTTGCGCGATGGTGAGGTTGGCGCCGGTGATCCACTGGTCGGGCGTGGTGCCGGTGTCGCCCATCACCATCGTCACCTTCTCGAAGGCGACGTCCAGCTCGTCGGCGGCCATCTGCGCCAGCGCCGTGCGTGTGCCGGTGCCGAGGTCGACCTTGCCGACATAGACGGTGACGGCGCCGTCTTTGCTGACAGCCACAAAACTTTCCACCAGGTCTTTCGCCACGGCCTTGGCGGGCGTGAGCGTGGGCGCCTTGGCTGCAGCGGCGTTGCCGCTGAAGCTGAAACCCACCACCAGCGCGCCGGAAGTGGCGGCCGTGAGGGTGAGGAAGTGGCGGCGGTTCGTATTGAGCGTTGCGGTGTTCATGGGCTGCCCCTCCTTCACGCCGTCACCGGCTGGCCGGATGCGCGCTGCACCGCGCGCACGATGCGCTGGTGCGTGCCGCAGCGGCACAGGTTCATCGCCAGACCTTCGCGGATCTGCTGCTCGCTGGGCTTGGCGTTGCGCTTCAGCAAATCCGCCGCCTGCATCACCATGCCGTTGATGCAGTAGCCGCACTGCGCGGCCTGCTCGTCGATGAAGGCCTGCTGCAGTTTCGATGGCCGGCTGCTGCTGCCCAGGCCTTCCAGCGTCGTCACCTTCTTCGCGCCCACGGCCTCCACCGGGTAGCTGCAAGAGCGCACGGCGCTGCCGTCGATGTGCACGGTGCAGGCGCCGCACTGGCCCAGGCCGCAGCCGAACTTCGGGCCCTTGAGTTCGAGCTGGTCGCGCAGCACGTAGAGCAGCGGTGAGTCGGAATCGGCTTCAGCGCGGCGGCGCTGGCCGTTGACGTTGAGGTCGTAGCGGGCCATGGTGAGTTGTCTCCTGTTTGTTGTCGTGGTGATGATGTGCGCGCTCAGGCCGCGCGCTCCCGCGCGAGGGCGCGTTCGCGGGTCTGCTCAAAATCTGCGGGCACGGCGTGGCGCTGCCAGCGCGGGCCGGCGCGGCCCACGGCGCTGGGCAAGGCATGGCCCAGCAGCTCGCGCAGCGTTTGGGCGGCGGCGGCCAGGGCTTCCAGGTTCATGCGGCAATCCAGCTTCAGGCACTGCAGCAGGTGCACCACGTCTTCGGTGGCGACATTGCCGCTGGCGCCGGGCGCGTAAGGGCAGCCGCCGATGCCGCCCAGGCTGGCATCGAAGCGCGTGATGCCGGCCTGCAGCGCGGCAAACACGTTGGCGCCGCCGAGACCGCGTGTGTCGTGGAAATGCGCAGTCAGCGCAAGGCCGGGGTGGCGCTCGGCGACCTGGCCGCACAGCGCCAGCACCTGTCCGGGGTCGGCCATGCCGGTGGTGTCGCACAAGGTCACGCCCTGCACACCGAGATCGGCGTATCGGTCCACCCAGCCCATCACGTCAGCCACTGGCACTTCACCTTCCATCGGGCAACCGAAGGCACACGACAGCGACACGTTCACCGCCACGCCCGCCTGCTGTGCCAGCTTCGTCACCTCGGCCAGCGTGCGGAAACTCTGCGCCTGCGTCATGCGCAGGTTGGCCAGGTTGTGCGTGGCGCTGGCCGACATCACGAGGTTGAACTCGTCGGCACGGCCGTCGATGGCGCGCTCTGCCCCGCGTGTGTTCGGCACCAGCGCGGTGTAGACCACGCCTGGTGTGCGCGTGATGCGGCGCATCACCTCTTCGGCATCGCGCAGCGCGGGAATGGCGGTGGGCGATACGAAGCTCGTCACCTCGATCTTGGCGTAGCTCAAGGTGGATAGCTGGTCGATCCAGGCCACCTTGGCATCGGTGGGCACGAAACAGCTTTCCATCTGCAGGCCGTCGCGCGGCGCGACCTCGTTCACATGGATGCGGGTGGCGGGCAGGGCGGGCATGACGAACTTCAGCTTTCGTCGTTGGCGGCCGGTCGGGCCGGCCAGCCGCGGCCGGCCGCCACGGCGCCGAGCACGGCGGTGGTGTGTTCGCCCAGGCGCGGCGCGGGGCTGCGCAGGCGGCCGGGCGTGGCCGCGAGCTTGGGCACGATGCCAGGCACTTTCAGCGGCCGGCCTTCAGCATCGGCGGTCTGCACGACCATCTCGCGCGCCAGGTACTGCGGGTCGCTCGCGATATCGGCCACGGTGTAAATGCGGCCCACCGGCACACCGGCGGCGTCCAGCGCGGCGATCACGTCTTCGATGGGCCGCTGCAGCGTCCAGGCCTCGATGGCGGCGTCGATCTCGGCCACGCGCGCCACGCGGCCGTCGTTGCGCGCGAGGCCCGGGTCTTGCCCCAAGTCGTCGCGGCCGATGGCGGTCATCAGCCGGCGGTAGATGCTGTCACCATTGCCCGCCACCAGCACGTAGGCGTCACCGGCACAGCGGTACGCGTTGCTGGGCGCGATGCCCGGCAGCGCGCTTCCAGCCGCGCCACGCACGGCGCCAAACGCGTCGTACTCGGGCAGCAGGCTTTCCATCACGTTGAAGACGCTTTCGTACAGCGCCACGTCGATCATCTGCCCCTCGCCACCGTTCACCTCGCGGTGGCGCAGCGCGGTCAGCACGCCGATCACGCCATGCAACGCGGCCAGCGTGTCGCCGATGCTCACGCCCACGCGCACCGGCACGCGCCCGGGCTCGGCGGTGAGATGGCGCAGGCCGCCCATGGCCTCGCCCAGCACGCCGAAGCCCGGCTTGGCGCGGTAGGGGCCGGTCTGGCCGAAGCCGCTGATGCGCAGCATGATCAGCCTCGGGTTCAGCGCATGCAGCGCGTCCCAACCCAGGCCCCAGTTCTCCAACGTGCCGGGCTTGAAGTTCTCGATCAGCACGTCGGCCTGCTCGGCCAGCGCACGCACCGCCTGCTGGCCTTCTGCACTGCGCAAGTCCAGCGCCACCGAACGTTTGTTGCGCGATTGCACTTCCCACCAGACGCTGGTGCCTTCGCGCAGCAGGCGCCACTTGCGCAGCGGGTCGCCGCCTTCCGTGGGTTCGATCTTGATGACGTCGGCGCCGAAATCGGCCAGCGTCTTGCCGGCGAAGGGCCCGGCAATCAGCTGGCCCAGTTCCAGCACCTTCAGGCCCTGCAGCGCGTCGCGGGTGACCACGGCTTCTCGCCCCAGCGCTCAGTAACGACCCGACAGCAGCGCGCCCGCATCGGGCGACACCGCTGGCAGCTTCAGCGCCTTCAGCATGCGCCAGGTCGTGCACACCGACGAGCTCACGACGGGAATGCCCAGCCGGTCCTGCACCGGCTGCACGCTGGCCAGCGACGGCATCTGCACACAGGCCGAAATCACCACCGCGTCGCAGTTGGCGGTGTTCAGGCGCTTGCTGATCTCGATGGGCGCGCGCGGGTCCTGCGCGCCCACCTCGAGGTTGTCGCTGATCTCCAGGCTCAGCGCGTCCAGCACCTCGATGCCCTGGTCCTGGATGTAGTCCACCACCAGCGCCGTGAGCGGCTTCATGTAGGGCGTGAGCACGGCGATCTTCTTCGCGCCCAGGGCCTGCAGGCCTTCGATCAAGGCGCCGGCACTCGTCACCACCGGCGCCGGACCTTCGTTTTCCAGCGTCAGCGCGCGCAGTCGCTGTTCGCTCACGCAGTGGTAACCGCGGCCCATGGCCATGATGGCCACGAGGCAGGCATAACCCAGCACGTCCACGCGCGCGTCGCTGAGCTCCAGCGCGCAGCGGTCGCTGTCGGCGTCCATCTTCGCGAGTTCTTCCTTCGTCACATGCTTCATGCGCATGCGCGAGGAGTGGAAGCTGAAGCGCTCGGGGGCGATGGCTTCGCGCGCGCGCAGCATGGCCGGGATCTCGGTCTCCATCGTGGTGTTGGAGCTCGGCACGATCTGGCCGATGCGGTAGTGGGTGCGGGTCATGGTGAAGGCTCCCGCCTCAGTCGGCCTTGATGTTCTTGGCCTTGATGACGCTGCCCCAGTACTCGGTTTCCTTCGTCACCAGGTTGGCCAGGCCGGCCGGGTCCATGTAGCGGATCTCGATGCCGGTCTTCTCGGCCACGGCCTTGGCTTCGGGCGTCGCCAGCGCGGCCTTCACCTTCTCGGTCAGCTGCTGCACCACCGCGGGCGGCGTGCCGGCGGGCGCAAAAAGGCCCACCCAGGCTTCGACCTCGAAGCCCGGCATGCCGGCCTCCGCTGTCGTTGGCACATTCGGCAGGCCGGGGTGACGGCTCTTGCCGGTGACGGCGTAGGCCTTCAGCTTGCCGGCCTGCACGTGCTGCATGACGGAGGGCGGTGTCGTCATGAAGACCTGCACCTGGCCGCCCAGCACGTCGGCGATGGCCGCGCCGCTGCCCTTGTAGGGCACGTGGGCCATGTCGGTGCCGGTGTTGACGAGGAAGAGCTCCGTGCCCACGTGCGACAGCGAGCCGATGCCCTGCGAGGCGTAGTTCAGCTTGTTCGGGTTGGCCTTCACATAGCTGACGAAGTCCTTCAGGTTGTTCGGCCCCACGCTCGGGTGCACGGCAATCACGTTGGTGGCCGCGGTGAGCAAAGCCACGGGCACGAAGTCCTTCTGCGCCCAGGGCATCTTGCTGAACATCGAGGGGTTGCCCACGTGGTAAGCCGAGTAGCTGATGAGCAGCGTGTAGCCATCCGCCGGCGAGCGCGCCACCTGGCCGTAGGCGATGTTGCCGCTCGCGCCGCCCTTGTTCTCGATCACGACGGCCTGCCCCAGCAGCTTGGCCAGCGGGTCGCCGAGCAGGCGCGCCGAGGTGTCGACCACGCCGCCCGGCGGGTTGGGCACGATGAAGGTGATGGGCTTGCTGGGGTAGGCCTGCGCGAAGGCGCTGCCGGCGGCACAAAACGCAGCGGCAGCGATGAACAGGGCACGACGTGAAAAGCGCATGGGTCTTGTCTCCGGCAGAGCAGGGGTGGTTGTTGCTGCGCATGTTGGTGGCAGCCGCCACCTTCGGGCTTGGCATCTGGTTGACACATCCTCAACGCCTGGTTGAGCATCGCCGGGCTGAACCCGCCATGGCCATCCACCTCAACCGCTTCGACCTGACCACGCTGCGCCTCTTCGTCGCGGCGGTGGACACCGGTAGCCTCACCGCAGGGGCCGAGAGGCTCGACATCTCTCTGGCCGCGGCCAGCAAGCGCATCGCGGAAATGGAAGCGCACATCGGCGCGCCGCTGCTCGAACGCAGCAAACGCGGGGTGGTGCCGACCGATTCAGGACTTACCCTGATGCCGCACGCCGTGGAGATGGTGTCGCGCCTGGAGCAGCTGGCTTTGGCCATGGGCGACGTGAAACGCGGCACGGGCGGCCACCTGCGCCTGTGGGCCAACACCTCGGCCTTCGGCGGCTTTCTGCCGGGCTTGCTGGCGCGCTACGCCCAGGCCCACCCGGGCGTGGTGTTCGACCTCGAAGATGCCATCAGCGAAGACGCCGTGCGCGCCGTGGCGCGTGGCACCGCGGAGCTGGCCGTGATCGGCGAGAACACCGCCGCCGAAGGCCTGCAGACGCTGGTGTGCCACGTCGACGAGCTGGTGCTGATGCTGCCTGCCAGCCATGCGCTGGTGGCGGGCGCGCGCGACGGCGCGGCCACCACCGCCGTGCCTTTGCACACGCTGCTCGGGCACGACCTCGTGGCCTTCGGCCGCACCACATCATTGACCCGCCAGCTGGCCGCGGCGGCCGAGGCCGCGCACCGGCCGCTGCGCATCCGCGCGCAGGTGCGCAGCTTCGACGCCATGGCGCGCATGGTCAGCGCGGGCCTCGGCCTGGCAGTGCTGCCACGCGAAGGCGCGCTGCCCTATGTGCACGCCCTGGGCATGGTGCTGGCGCCCATCAGCGGCATGCGCTGCGAACGCCGGCTGCTGCTGGCCATGCGCGACCGCGATGCGCTCACGCCCGCCGCGCAGGCCTTCGTCAGGCTGGCCTGCGTTTGAGGCGACCTTAAAGTTCAGGCATGCGCATCACCATCGCCCCTGGCATCCGCCTCTTCGTCGACATCGAAGGCCCGGGCTTCGTGCCCGACGGCCCGACGCTGCGCGAAAAGCCCACGCTCATCCTGCTGCACGGCGGGCCGGGCTACGACCACAACAGCTTCAAGCCGCTGTTCAGCCGGCTCGCCGACGTGGCGCAGATCGTCTATGTCGACCACCGCGGCCACGGCCGCAGCGACCGCCGGCCCGCCGCCGAGTGGACGCTGGACACCTTCGCCGACGACGTGGTGCGGCTGTGCGATGCGCTCGGCATCCACAAGCCCATCGTGCTCGGCCAGAGCTTTGGCGGCTTCGTCGCGCAGCGCTACCTGGCGCGCCACCCCGCGCACCCGGCCAGGGTGGTGCTCAGCAGCACCAGCCACCACCTGGGGCTGGAACGCAAGGTGGCGGCCTTCACGCGCTTCGGCGGTGCTGCGGCCGGCGCCGCCGCACGCGCTTTCTGGACCTCACCCAGCCCGGCCACCTGGGGCCCCTACAACCAGCATTGCCGCGATGTCTACAACCCGACGCCGGCCGACCCGGTGGCGCGCCAGCGCACGCTGATGAACGAGGACATCCTCTTCACCAGCGCCAGTGGCGAGCAGCAGACCATGCAGCTGCTGCCCGGCCTGGCCCAGGTGCAATGCCCGGTGCTGGTGATGGCCGGCGAGCTGGACCCGGTGACGCCGCTGGAAGACGCGCAGGAGATTGCGGCGGCCATTCCGGCAGCCTGGAGCCGGCTGGTGACTTTTCCGCAAGCCGGCCACGGTGCCTGGCGCGACTGCCCCGACGAAGCGATGGCCTTGCTGCGCGCGTTCATCACCGCGCCCTGAGGCTGCGGTTGACGGCGCGGCCTCGGCCTCGGGCGTGGCCCACATGGGGCGACGGCCGGGCGGCAGAGCGAAGGCGTCGTGATGCTGCGGCGCCCAGGCTCAGGCGCCGAGCTCCTTGAACACCTCACGCGCACTGCGAAAGCTGTCCACCGCAGCCGGCACGCCGCAGTAGATGGCGGTCTGCAGCAGCACCTCGCGGATCTCTTCCTTCGTCACGCCATTGGTCAGCGCGCCCTTCACGTGCAGCTTCAGCTCGTGCGGGCGATTCAGCGCCGTCAGCATCGCCAGGTTGAGCATGCTGCGCGTCTTGCGGTCCAGGCCGGGGCGGTTCCACACGTCGCCCCAGCAGTACTGCGTCACCAGCTCCTGCAGCGGGCGGTTGAAGTCGTCGGCGCTGGCGATGGCGGCGTCCACATAGTCGGCGCCGAGCACGGCGCGGCGGGTGTCGAGGCCTAGCTCGAAGAGGTCTGGGTTCATGGGGGCGGTCGTTTCGTGAGTGAAGCTGGGGCGGCAATTCTCGGCCGCGCCGGCACGGCGCCCACGACAATCCCCCACCATGCAGACCATCGCCGTCATCGACTTCGAAACCACCGGCATGTCGCCCGCGCAGGGCGCGCGCGCCACCGAGATCGCCGCGGTGCTGGTGGAAGACGGGCAGGTGGTGGGCCGCTTTCAGAGCCTGATGAACAGCGGCACCTGGGTGCCGCCCTTCATCGAGCAGCTCACCGGCATCAGCAATGCCATGCTGCAGGCCGCGCCGCCAGCGCGCGAGGTGATGCACGAGCTGCTGCAGTTCACGCGCGGCTGCCCGCTGGTGGCGCACAACGCGGCCTTCGACCGCGGCTTCTGGGCCGCCGAGGCGGCGCTGGCAGGGGCCGACCCCGACCCCGCGCATGCGTTCGCCTGCACGCTGCTGCTGAGCCGCCGCTTCTACCCGGATTCGCCCAACCACCGCCTCGGAACCCTGGCACGGCTGCACCGCCTGGCCGACCACGGCCGCGCCCACCGCGCGCTGGCCGATGCGCTGACCACGGCCCACCTGCTGCTGCGGCTGCAGGCCGATGTGGCCGACCGCTTTGCCGGCACGCTGGCCGGCCGTGCCGTCGACCACGCCCTGCTGTGCCAGCTGCAACGCGCTCCGCGCGCGCAGCTGCAGCGGCGCCTGGAAGCCGAGCTGGCTGCGCGGCGCAGGCTACCCACGGCGGCCCTCAGCGTCTAGCATGCGTTTTCTGCCGCCGCCGCCAGACGAAGGGCAGCTCACCATGAACCACCGCACCCGCCAGAAGCTGCTTGTCCTGGGCCTGTTGCTCGGCCTCACAGCCGCCGCCCAGGCCAGCCTGGCCGGCAAAGCGTCTGTGTCGGACAAGGCCCAGGCCTTGGCCCAGGCCGCACCACCGGCCCCGGCGGCCAGTGCACCCTCAGCCGAGGCCCAGCCTGACAACCGCGACGTCCCTGCGCGTCCGGCCGCCCGGCGGCGCGGCGTGGGGGTCGTGATCTCGATGAACCTGGCCTAGCGCCGCACAGACCCCAGACCCGGCCCCAAGGCCAGCAAGCTGCGCGCGGCGTCCAAGATGCTTTGTTCCTCGGGCCGCGTCTGCCAGCCCAGCACGCGCCTGGCATGCGCCGAACTCTGGTGGCGCACGGCGCCCAGCTCAGGCACGGCAGCACGCGCCAGCGGGTTGAAGAGGGCGGCCAGCCGCACCAGCCGATCGGGCACGTTGAGCCGCGTCACGCGGCTTGCGTCGGCACCGAGTTCGCGGCGCAGCACCTCGGCCACTTCGCGCAGCTTCATGAAGCGGCCCGACGCGATGAAGCGTTCGCCGGCCAGGCCCGGCACCACCAGTGCCCGCAGGTGCAGGTCGGCCACATCCCGCACGTCGACGATGCCAAAGCCGATGTCGGGGCAGGCCCGCAAGCTGCCGTCGAGCAGCTTCTTCACGATCAGCACCGAAGCCGAGTAATCCCCGCTCCACACCGGCCCCAGCACGACGCTGGGGTTGATGGTGCAGAACTCCATCGCGCCGCCGTGGCTCGCCACCCAGGCGCGTGCGGCGCGTTCGGCCAGGGTCTTGGAGCGGATGTAGGGCGTGGCGCCGGGGTAGTCGTCCGGCGTCCAGTCGGCCTCGGTGAAGTGGTGCACGCCGCGCCCGCGGCCGTAGGCCACGGCCGCCACGCTGGAGGTCATCACGAAGCGCTGCACGCCCGCGGCCCGGGCCGCACGCAGCACGCGCAGCGCACCGTCGCGCGCGGGCACGATCAATTCGTCGGCATACCGGGGCACGCCGGCCGGCAGCGGCGAGGCCAGATGCAGCACGTGGCGGCAGCCGGCCACGGCAGCGTCCCAGCCGGCGTCGGCCTGCAGGTCGGCCGGGAAGCAGCGCAGCTTCGTGTCATCCACCGCCAGCAGCGCCCGCACGGCGCCTTCGCGCGCCAGGCTGCGCACGGTGGTGTGCACCTGCCAGCCCGCCGCCACGAGCTGGCGGATGAGGTAACCGGCGATGTAGCCGCTGCCGCCGGTGACGAGCACCGGTGTTTCTGGCCGCGCCGCCACGCTCAGACCTGAGCGATGCCGAGGTAGTCCATCTTCTTGCGCAGGTCGTCGTGGGTGTCGGCGTAGGCGATGGCGATGGCCTTGAAGTGGTCTTCGATGGCCAGGAAGGCGTCGACCACATCCGGGTCGAAATGGCGGCCGCTCGTCTGCCGGATGATGGCGATGGCCTGCTCATGAGGCATCGCTTCCTTGTGCACGCGGCGGCTGATCAGCGCGTCGTAGACATCGGCCAGCGCCATCAGCCGGCCCGAGAGCGGGATGGCATCGCCGGCCAGGCCCAGGGGGTAGCCGCTGCCGTCCCATTTCTCATGGTGTGAGTAGGCAATCTCGCTGGCGAAGTTCAGGTAGTCGACATCCACGCCCAGCGCGCGCTTGGCATTGGCAATGGCCTCGAAGCCCAGCGTGGTGTGGGTCTTCATGATCTCGAACTCTTCCGGGCTGAGCTTGCCGGGCTTGAGCAGGATGCGGTCGGGGATGCCGGCCTTGCCGATGTCGTGCAGCGCCGTCGAACGGAACAGCAGCTCGATGCGGCTGGACGTCAGTTCGGCAGCAAAGCGCGGGTGGGTGCACAAGCGCCAGCCCAGGGCCTTGACGTAGTACTGCGTGCGGCGGATGTGATTGCTGGTTTCCGCGCCGCGCGTCTCGGCCATCGAGGCCATCACCAGCGTCGTCACGTCCTGGATGGCGGTGAGCTGTGCGGTGCGGCGCGCCAGTTCATCGCGCAGGCGCTCGGTGTCGCTGCGCGCCTGCTGGCTGGCCTGCTGGCGGCGCAGCTGCGCCAGCACGCGCGCGCGCAGCACCGCCGCGCTGCAGGAGCGCGCCACGTGGTCGGCGGCGCCGAGCTGCAGCACCAGCACGCCGCCATCGTCGTCGGCCACGCTGCCGAGCACGATGCAGGGGATGTCGCGCAGGGTTTCATCGGTCTGCACGCGGCGGCAAAGTGAGGGTGCATCGATGCCCGGCGCGGCAGCGTCCAGCAGCAGCAGGTCGGGGGGTGCGGCATCGGGTGCCAGCGCCCGGGCCAGCCCAGCTTCGGCCTCGTCGGCGCGCTGCAGCCGGCAGCAGTCGCCCAGCGCGGCGTGCAGCCAGGCGTCGGCATCGGGCGCAAGACCCAGCACCAAGGCGAGCGGCAATGGCACGAGCGGCGATGACGCCGCTGCGCGCGGCTCGCCCAGCGTTTTGTCGGGCTTCTCGTCGGGATGGGGCGGGAAGGGGCTGGCGGACATACACACTCGCGGTCGACAAACGCCCGCAGTCTGCGCCATCGCAGCGGGTTTGCCGGCCGCAATGCGAGTTCTTGATGCGAATGTTTACAGGAAGCGGCTTGCTGCGCCCTTGCCGCCGCGAGGCGCCGTCGACAGTTCGAGCCCACCACGCTGGCGCAAGGCCTGAACCGCCGCTGCCGGGCCTGCAGCACCCGCGGTGTAGAGTGCTGGGTTTTTCGCCCCACACACCGCGCCCCGCATGCAGCTTGAGCTACCGCGTACCGGCCTGAACGGCTCGGCACTCGTCGAACTGCTGGCTCAGATGGCCCTCACCGACCGCCCCGCGGCGCCGCCGTCCTTCGTCGAAGGGCTGGGGCGCTGGCTCGGCTGGAAAGATGCCATTGGTTTGTCGGCCGCGTTGCCGGCGCACACAACGCCAAGGGCGGACACAGCGCAGGCGCCGCCGCCGGGTGCCATCGCGGCCATCAACGACACCGTGGCCAGGCTGGACACCGAGTTCACCCGCGTTCGCACGGCCCTGACTCTGAGCATCGCCCAGACCCTGGACGAGGTGGCGCTCGGCGAAGACCGTGGCGACTTCCTGCCCTGGCGCCGCGCCTGCTTCCGCTTGCAGCAGGCCATGGAGGCTGCCGTCGGCCCCTTGCGCGCGCAAGCCCGGGCCGCGCTGCAGGCCCAGGCGGCACTGCATGCGGCTTTCGCCGCGCTCGGCACGCTGGCCGCCCTGGACGCGGCGCTGGCCACCGCGCTGGCCCCGCGCGAACAGACGCAGCTGGCGCTGATGCCGGTGCTGCTGGAGAAGCACTTCAAGCAGGAGGGCGCCGTGCCGGGTGCTTTCCACCAGGGCATGCAAGCGCTGCTTGGTGCCGAACTCGAACTTCGCCTGCAACCGGCACTGGGCCTGCTGGACGCGCTGCGCACCGCGCACGCAGGCCCGGCATGAGCAGGACTTTCTACGCCGCCGCCGGCACGGCAGTGGCGGCTGGCGCGCTGGTGGTGGCCTGGGTGGGCGCCAGCCACGCCACCCTGAATGCGCAAGGCAACCCGCTGGCGCTGGCGATGACGCTGCTGATCGGCGCCTTCTACGCCTGGGGCGTGCTGGAGCTGTGGCACTTCCACCAGGCCACGCGGGGCTTGCAGCAAGCGCTGGGCTCGTTGACGGCGCTGCCCGCACCCGCCAGCCTGACTGAATGGCTGACTCGCGTGCCCGCCAGCCTGCGGCCTGCGGTGCGCCAGCGTGTGGAAGACGAACGCGGTGCGCTGCCGGGGCCCGCGCTCACACCCTACATCGCCGGGCTGCTGGTGCTGCTGGGCATGCTGGGCACCTTCCTCGGCATGGTGCTGACGCTCAACGGCACCGGCTTGGCGCTGGAGCGCGCCAGCGACGTGCAGACCATGCGCGATTCGCTGGCCGCGCCGGTGCGCGGCCTGGGCCTGGCCTTCGGCACCTCGGTGGCCGGCGTCGCGGCCTCGGCGATGCTGGGCCTTGTGTCGGCGCTGTGCCGCCGCGGGCGAGCGGCCGCGGCGACGGCGCTGGATGGCCACATGGCCGGCAGCCTGCGGCCTTTCACGCGCGCCCACCAGCGGCACGAAGCGCAACGCCAGGCGCTGCAGCAACGCCAGCATCAAGAGCAGCAGCGCTGGGCCGAGCAGCAGCAGCTGCAGCAGGCCGCCTTCGCATTGCAGCAGCAGCAGGCCGAACAGCTGCCGCTGCTGGTGGCCAGCCTGCAGGGCCTGGCCACCACGATGGGCGAAAGCCTGCAGCGCAGCCTGCAGCACAGCCTGGACGAAGGCGCGCGCCTCGCGGCGGCCACGCTGGCCACGCTGCAGCCCGCCGTGGCCGCCACGATGAGCGGCATCACGCGCGAAACCGCGGCGCTGCACGGCCACATCGCCACCACGGTGCAGCAGCAGCTGGACGGCCTGGCCCAGCGTTTCGAAGCACAGTCCACGGCATGGCTGGACAACGCGGCCGCGCAGGCGCAGGCGCAAACCGCCGCCGTGTTGCACAGCCTGGGCGAGGCCCAGGCCCGCCAGCAGGTGCAGCAAAGCGCGCTCGACGAAGCCCGCCTGGCCCACTTCAGCACCGCACTGGCGCAGACGGCCGCACGCCTGGAACAGAACGGCAGCCAGCTCAGCCGGCAGCTCGAGGCGCAGGCGCAGCGCACCATCGAGGAAGTGGCGCGCCTGGCGCAAACCGCCGGCGAGGCGCCACGCGCCGCCGCCGAAGTGGTGGCACAGCTGCGCGGCCAGCTCAGCGCCAGCCTGGCGCAGGACACCGCACTGCTGGAAGAACGCAGCCGCATCATGGCCACGCTGAACACGCTGCTGGGCGCGGTTCAGCACACCACCACGGCGCAGAAGCAGGCCATCGACGAGCTCGTGGCGTCCAGCGCGCACTGGCTGCAGGAAGCCGGCGCGCGCTTCACCGCGCAGGCCGACGCCGAGGCATCGCGCCTGGAGGCCGTGAGCGCCCAGCTCAGCGCCAGTGCGGTGGACGTGGCCAGCCTGGGTGAGGCCTTCGGCGGTGCGGTGCACGACTTCGGCCACAGCAGCCAGGCGCTGCTGGCCCACCTGCAGCGCCTGGACGAGACGCTGGCACGCAGCAGCACGCGCAGCGACGAACAGCTGGCCTATTACGTGGCGCAGGCGCGGGAGGTCATCGACCTCAGCCTGTTGTCGCAGAAGCAGATCGTCGACGACCTGCAGCGCCTGGCGCGCCGCACTGCCGCCGCGCAACCCGTCAACGCTGACACGTCAACGCCGGCATGAACGCCGGCGTCGATGACAGCACTGGCGAGGGCGAGCACAGCGCGCCGGTGTGGGCCGTGTTCGGCGATCTCATGGCCGGGCTGCTGGGCGCGTTCGTGCTGATCCTGGTGTGTGTGCTCGGCCTGCAGCTGGAACTGGCCGCGCGCCTGGACGACGAGGTCAAGAAGCGCCAGGCCGAAGAAGGCCGGCGCACGGCGCTGGAGCAGGCGCTGGCCGTTCCCCTGGCCGAGGGCCGCGTGACGCTGACGGGCGGCCGCATCGGCATCAGCAGCAGCCTGCTGTTTGCCTTCAACTCCGACCAGCTGCAGCCCGAGGGCCGGCAACTGCTGAAGAACCTGGCAGCGACGCTCTCCGTCTACCTCGCCTCGCGCGACGAAGTGCTGATGGTCAGCGGCTTCACCGACGACCGCCAGGTGCGCGGCGGCAGCACCCAGTTCGCCGACAACTGGGCGCTTTCGGCGCAGCGCGCCTTGACGGTGACACGCGCGCTGATTGAAGCGGGCGTGCCCTCGTCGGCGGTGTTCGCCGCGGCCTTTGGCGCCGAGCAGCCGGTGGCCAGCAACGACGACGCCGCCGGGCGGGCGCAGAACCGGCGTGTCGAGATCACGCCGCTGCCCAGGCCGGCGGCGAAGAAGACGGGCGGCTGATGGCTGGCCAGGCTGCCGGCCCGGTGTGCGCCGCGCTGCACCTGCGGCACATTGAAGCGCTGGCGCGGCGCGCTGCGTTGCATCAGGGCGCAGTGCGGCTGTTGCTGGAGGAGCGGCTGCGCGCGCTGCGGGCCACCGTTGCAGCCGGCGCCGTGGCGCCGCCGCACGACCCGACGGCTGCAGCAACCGCCATGGCCGCGAAAGCGGCAGCGCACCCAGGCACCAGTCCGCTGGCAGTCCTGCTGGCGCACATCGCGCAGCAGGGCATGACAGCGGGCGCGTCAGCAACCGCGCCGGAACGCTCAGGCAAGACCGCCGCGCCCCTTCGTGAACTGAAGGCCGTGCGCGACTACCGCAGCACCTGGTCGCGCCTGAGCGTCGAGGCGCGGGTCCACCAGGCCCTGGCCCGGGTGCCCGCCAACGCCGGCCCGCTGAACACCCAACGTCTGGTGCACCTGGCCTTGACGGCGCTGCGCGATGCCTCGCCGGCCTACCTGCACCGGCTGGTCACGCAGGTGGAAGCACTGCTGTGGCTGGAACGTGTGGGGCAAGGCGGCCCAGGTGGGCACGACGGCCCAGCCGGGCCCGGGCCTGCTGGTCGCAAGAAGCCCGTCGCGGCCCTGGCGCGGCCTACTGGATTAGCCCGTTCTTCAACGCGTAGTAGGTGAGGTCGCTGTTGCTGGCCAGCTTGAGCTTCTCCAGCACGCGTGTGCGGTAGGTGCTGACGGTCTTCACGCTCAGGAACATCGCCTTGGCCATGTTGCCGATGGTCTCGCCCTGGGCCAGGCGCAGGAAGACCTGCAGCTCACGCTCGGACAGCTGCTCGTGCGCCGGCTTGTCGCCGTCGCCGGCCAGGCCGTCGGCCAGCAGCTCGGCCACCGCGGCACTGATGTACTTGCGGCCGCGAAACACGGTGCGGATGGCGGTGGCGATCTCCTCCGGGTCGCATTCCTTGTTCAGGTAGCCGCTGGCGCCCTGGCGCAGCAGCGTGGTGGCGTAGTGGCTTTCCGGGAAGCCGCTGAGCACCAGCACCGGCAGGTCGGGGTAGCGCGCCTTGATGGCCACCAGCGCATCGACGCCGCTCTGGTCGGGCATCGAGATGTCCATCAGCAGCACGTCGATGTCGCCGCCGCGCGCCAGCTCCAGCGCCTCGCGGCCGTTGCAGGCTTCGCCGGTGACGCGCAGGTCGACGTTGTCGGACAGAAAACGCCGCAGCCCGTCGCGGACGATGGCGTGGTCATCAGCGATGCCGATCCGGATCATGGTTGTGGCTCCTCAAGCGCAGGTTGTGCCCCTACCTTAGCAGCAGCGGCCGCGGCGGCACGCGAGCCGACGCGGTTTGAGCGGCGCGGCCGGCCGGGCCGCCTGCAGGGCAACCCAGGTGGTCTGATTGTTTTCCGGCGACGACAATGCGGTACGTCAAATGACGCAAGCGCCGCCACCCACGTGCCCACATCCGAACCCATCACCGTGCCCTGCGCGGAGTGCCCGCTGCGCCAGCTGAAGCTGTTCGCGCCGGTCACCAAGCCTGAGCTCGAACTCATCGAATCGCTGCGCGGCAAGCAAGCACGCAAGCCGGCAGGCCACACGCTGATTGCCGAAGGCCAGGAGAACCCGCCGCTGTACACGCTGCTGGCGGGTTGGGCCTTTCGCTACAAGACCCTGTCCAACGGCCAGCGGCAGATCTTGAACTTCCTGCTGCCGGGCGACCTGATCGGCCTGCAGCAGCGGCTGGCCGAAAGCGCCGTGCACGGCGTCGAGGCGCTCACCGAGGTCTGGCTCTGCCCCTTCCAGCGCGACGCGCTGTGGCAGCTGCACCGCCAGGCGCCGGCCCTCGGCTACAGCCTGACCTGGCTCTCGGCGCAAGAGGAGGCGCTGGTCGACGACCACCTGCTGTCGGTGGGCCGCCGCAGCGCTGAATCACGCCTGGCGGCACTGTTGGTGCTGCTGTTCAAGCGCGCCGCGGTGGTGATGCCCAAGCCGGCGCAGGGGCCGGTGAAGTCCATCGTCTTCCCGTTGACGCAGCAGCACATCGCCGATGCACTGGGCCTCTCGCTGGTGCACACCCACCGCACGCTGCGCAAGCTGGCCAAGCGCGGCCTGTACCGCATCGAAGAAGGCGAGCTGCGCCTGGGCGAAGGGCCGGCGCTGGAACTGCTGGCCGAGCTGTGGCACGACGGCCGCCCGTCCGAAAGGCCGATGTTGTGACGCTGCCGGGCCCAGCACGCACGGGGGCGCCAGCGCGGTGACGTCCTACAAGCGGCGCGCAAGTTGGCGCCTACACTTTTCGCTCACAACAGGCCCTGCCGCTTGGCCTGGTTGACGCCCACATGCTCAAAGCCTTCATCGTCGAAGACAGCCCGGTGATCCGGGAAAACCTTGTGGCCACGCTCGAAGAGCTGGTGCCGATGAAGGTGCTGGGCTATGCCGACAGCGAAGGCACCGCCATGGCCTGGCTGAACGACCCGGCGCACGATTGCGATCTGATCATCGTCGACCTGTTCTTGCGCCAGGGCTCGGGCCTGCAGGTGCTGGAGCAACTGGGTCGCAGCGGCAGCGATGCCGACCGTGTGGTGCTCACCAACTACGCCACGGCCGACGTGCGGCGGCGCTGCATCAGCCTGGGCGCCAGCCGCGTGTTCGACAAATCCGGTGAGATCGACGCGCTGATCGAACACTGCCTCGTGCTGGCCGACCGGCGCTTCCCCGCGGCGCCGAACGCCGCTGCCTGAGCGCCACGCCGCGTGCCTGCCCCCCTGACAGCCGCCGGCGCCGCGGCGCACCTCGAGCGGCTGACGTGGTTCGCGCGCTCTTCGATGGCCCCGCCGCTGGCCGTGGCGCTGGCCTGCACCTTCATCGTCGTCAACGAGGTCGGGTATCACACGGTCAGTGCCATCAACGTCGACCGCGACAGTGTGGTGCAGTCGCGCATTGCCGTTGAACAGCTGCGCGGCACCGTGGTGGCCGCCGAATCAGCACAACGCGGGCTGATGTTGACGGCGCGCCCGGTGTACCGCCAGGCCTTCGAGCAGTCCTTGCAAAGCGTCGGTACGGCCATTGCCGAAGTGAAGCGGGCCGCCGAGACGCGCCCGCAGGAAGCGCCGGCGCTGCGGGAATTGATGGACCTGGCCCAGCGCAGACTGTCGGAGCTGGAAGAAACGATGAAGCGGCTCAACGCGGGCAACCACGATGGCGCGCTGGAGCTGATGCTCTCCGACATCGGCCGCGAGCAGATGGCCGACATGGACCGCACCGTCGAGGCGCTCAGCCTGGCGCAGAGCCGCGAGCTGCGCGAGGCGGGCCAGAAGCGCGACCGCGTGTTGCTCTACAGCCGCTTCAGCATCCTGGGGCTGGTGCTGTGCTGCCTGGCTGCGATGCTGACGACGATGCGCGTGCTGCGCCACCGCGACGCCGAGCGTCTGAACTACCTGAATGCGCTGCGCGCCGAACGCGACAAGCTCGAGGAAACCGTGAGCAGCCGCACCGGCGAGCTCAGCGATTTGGCGCGCCACCTGCAGACGGTGCGTGAAGATGAACGCAGCCACCTCGCGCGTGAGCTCCACGACGAGCTCGGCGGCCTGCTCACTGCGGCCAAGCTGGACCTGGCGCGCATGCGCTCGCGCCTGCTGCAGGCCGGACCCGAGGTGGGCGAGCGCGTGACACACCTGCACGCCACGCTGGACGCCGGCATTGCGCTGAAGCGCCGCATCATCGAAGACCTGCGACCTTCGTCGCTGGACAACCTGGGGCTGGGCCCGGCATTGCGCATCCTGTGCCAGGAGTGGTCTGCGAGCAGCGACGTGCCGGTGCAGCTGGAACTGGAAGAGATCGCCTTGCCACCGGAGCGCGCGCTGGTGGTCTACCGGCTGGTGCAAGAGGCCCTGACCAACATCGCCAAGTACGCCAAAGCCAGCCAGGTGAGCGTAAAGATGGCCACCGACATCCAGTCCGGCACCCCGCAGAAACAGGCGCTGGTGCTGGTGCGCGACAACGGCCGTGGTTTTGCCGTGAAGCAGCGCACACCGGGCCACGGCCTGGCCGGCATGCGCTTTCGGGTGGCGTCCATTGGCGGCGAATTGACGGTGGAGTCAGTACCAGGACAGGGCACCACCATCCGCGCGCGCTTGCCGCTGCAAGACGGAGTGCTGCCCGCGATCAAATGACGTTGTCAGCGTCTGGTGGTTCCGGACACTCCGGTTTCCATGAACCGCAGCCACTTCATCGACCGCGCCTCCGCCTTTGCCGGCGAGGAGGCCAGCAACGACAGCTCGTCGGAACAGTTCAAAGTCCTCGACGGTTTCGACCACGGCGAACGTGTCCAGGCGCGCCAACCGCCTGCGCGGCGTTGCACGCTCCTCGTCACGAAGCTCGCTCCAGGCGTGGGCGCGGGGGTCGTGTCCGACATCTTCAAGCGTTGCCGAGAGCGGCACGACCGGCTCGCCATCACGGGCACGATGCTTTTCGACGGCGAGCGTGTCGGCGCCTTGTTCTGCGGCTCGCCCGACCAGGTGAGCGTGGCCCTTGCGGCCATCACTTCGGACCCGCGCCAGGCGAAGCCACTGGTGCTGGTAGACGCCAGCTATGTACCGCCGTGGGCGGGGCAGCACTGGCGTGCCGGTTGGTGCGAGCCCGATGCACTGGCCGCGCTGACCGAAGCCGACGCGCCACAAGGGCCCGCCGCGGTGGAAACCTGGCGGGCCCTGATGGCCTCGAGCGACGTGCGGTAGCGGACGCGCATACAGGCGCCCGAACGCTCGCTCAGTGGCCGCGCCGCGAGCTAAAGAACATCGCCAGCCCGGTGACCAGCGCGCCGATGGCTGCCGCAGCCAGGATCGACTTCATCGGCTCGTCAGCCACATAGCGCGCAGTACGACGCTGCGCCGCGGCGGCGCGATCGCGCACCACATCGCCGGCGTGACGGGCCTGCTCGCGCAGCCTCTGGGCGTTGCTGTCAAGCGCGCGAACACCGTTCTGCGCAGCAATGTTCAAGTCATGCGCGGCTTCAAGGGCCTTGTCTTCGAGCGAGGCAAACGTGGCATTGGGGTTCATGGCGGGCTCCTGGATGGGGGAAGTGAATGTCGTCATGCCGAGACAGGCTCAGCTCGACTTGCGAAACATGCTGACGATGAAGCCGCCGATGGCCAGCACCAGGAACACGACAAACAGCACCTGGGCGATGCCGGCCGCGCCAGCAGCCAGACCCGTGAAACCGAACAGGGCGGCGATCAGGGCGATGACGAAAAACACGACGGCGTAATGCAGCATGGCGGGCACCTTTTCAAATCTGGTCTTGGTTCAGCAAGATCGCTGACGGATTTGAGTGTGCGCAGCGCGATGGCGCGGGGCAGCCGGCAGCCGGCCCGTGGCCGCGTAGTCGTGCAGAGCGTGCGCCTGTAGGACAGCACGCTGCCAGGGCCGACACCGCAACGCAGGAGCAAAGAAGGAGCTCTTTGTTGCACCGTGGTGCCACGCCTGGCTGCATGCTCAGGCGTCGATATTCGCTGCCCGCAGAGCGTTGCTTTCAATGAACTCGCGCCTGGGCTCCACCTCGTCGCCCATCAGCATCGTGAAGACGCGATCAGCTTCGATCGCATCATCGATCTGTACCTTGAGCAATCGGCGCACAGTGGGGTCCATTGTCGTTTCCCACAACTGCTCGGGGTTCATTTCGCCCAGACCCTTGTAACGCTGGCGGCCCACAGCGTTTTCGGCCTGGCCCATCAACCAGCCCATCGCAGCGCGGAAATCGGCCACCTTCTGCTCTTTCATCTTTTCACCTTCGCCCCGGCGCACCACGGCTTCCGTGCCGAGCAAGCCGAGGAACGACGTGCCGGCGTTGGCCAGCGCGGCGTAGTCGGCGCCATGCACGAAGTCCTGCGTGATGACGCTGCTTTTCACATTGCCATGGTGGCGGCGGCTGATGCGCAGCAGGTGCTTGTCGGTGCGCACATCAAATTCAGCGCTGACGATGGCGTCCTTCAAGGCCTCTTGCAGAGCCGCGGCGCTGGCCTCTGCGGCGCCTGCGCTGTCCAGGTCGAGTGTCAGTCCGCTGGCGATGGCGCGCACGGCATCCACGTCCATCCAGTTGCTCAAACGGTCGGTCACGGCATTGGCGACCAGGTAACTGCGCGCCAGGGTTTCCAGCGTCTGGCCCTGCAGCGGCTCGCGCCCGCCAGGGGCAGCGCCCACGCCATCAGGGTAGATGGCCGCGCCGTCCAGCGCCACGTTCAGCAGGAAGGCATCCAGCGCCAGGCCGTCCTTGAGGTATTCCTCGTGCTTGCCGAGCTTCACCTTGTAGAGCGGCGGCTGCGCGATGTAGATATGGCCCCGCTCCACCAGCACCGGCATCTGGCGATAGAAGAACGTCAACAGCAGCGTGCGGATGTGCGCGCCGTCCACGTCGGCGTCGGTCATGATGATGATGCGGTGGTAGCGCAGCTTGTCGGCGTTGAAGTCTTCCGCGCCGATGCCGGTGCCCAGGGCCGTGATCAGCGTGACGATGCTGTCGCTGCTGAGCAGGCGTTCATAACGCGCGCGTTCGACGTTCAAGATCTTGCCGCGTAGCGGCAGGATTGCCTGAAACTTGCGATCGCGGCCCTGCTTGGCGCTGCCGCCGGCGGAGTCGCCCTCGACGATGTAGATCTCGCACTGCGCCGGGTCTTTTTCCTGGCAATCGGCCAGCTTGCCGGGCAAGCCCAGGCCGTCGAGCACGCCCTTGCGGCGCGTCATCTCGCGCGCCTTGCGTGCGGCCTCGCGCGCCCGCGCAGCGTCGACGATCTTGCCGCAGATGATCTTGGCGTCGACCGGGTTCTCCAGCAGCCAGTCGGTGAGCAGCTTGCTCACGATGTCTTCCACCGGCCCGCGCACTTCACTGCTGACCAGCTTGTCTTTCGTCTGGCTGCTGAACTTGGGCTCGGGCACCTTCACGCTCACCACGCAGGCCAGGCCTTCGCGCATGTCGTCGCCCGCGATCTCGACCTTGGCCTTCTCGGCAATCTTGTTCGCAACGATGTAGTTGTTGATGACGCGTGTCATCGCTGCGCGCAGGCCCGTCAAGTGCGTGCCGCCATCGCGCTGCGGAATGTTGTTGGTGAAGCAGAGCACGTTCTCGGCGTAGCCGTCGTTCCACTGCATGGCCACTTCGACGCCGATGTTGGTCTGCTGATCACTCAGCTTGTCGCCCATCGCATGGAAGATGTTCGGGTGCAACACCTTCTTGCCGGTGTTGATGAAGCCGACGAAGCCCTTCACGCCGCCCGCAAATGCAAAGTTGTCTTCCTTGGCGTTGCGTTCATCCACCAGGCGGATCTTCACGCCGTTGTTCAGGAAGCTCAGCTCACGCAAACGCTTGGCCAGCACGTCGTAATGGAAGTCGATGTTGCTGAAGATGGTGTCGTCAGCCAGGAAGTGCACCTCGGTGCCGCGCTTCTCGGTGTCGCCGACGATCTTCATCGGGCTGGTCTCGGCGCC
>JANMMD010000036.1:0-21324 GCA_031372905.1 Betaproteobacteria bacterium | reverse complement strand
CGGCCCGTCATCACGGCTTCAAAGACATCGTGCACCAGGTCTTCGGCCAGGGCCGGGTCTAGCAAGCGGCGCTTGGCGAAGTTCACCAGGTAGCTGCGGTGCGGCGCCAGGTCGTGCCAGCCGAGGGCAGCGTTGGCGTGGATGTGGGCGAAGTCGGCGGCGAGAGTCTGGGCGGTTTGCATGGTGGGCCTGGGTTGGCAGCGGGTGACTACACTGTGCAAAACGGGCCTCGCAGGGGCCTCACCGAAGATCACAGGCACCTCACATCGGTGTGACGACATCGGTGTAAGAAGCCGCCACGGCCACCGACCGTATTGCCCATGCCCAGCAGCATCCTCGTGGCCGAAGACCAGGCCGACATCCGCGACCTCATCGTGCTGAACCTGCAGCAGGCGGGTTACACCGTCACGGCCGTGGCCGATGGCACGGCGGCGCTGGCCAGCCAGCTGGAGCGGGCCAGCGATCTGCTGCTGCTTGACCTGATGATGCCCGGCCTGGACGGCCTGGAGGTGTGCAAGGCGCTGCGTGCCCGGGGGCGCGCCACACCCATCCTGATGCTCACCGCCAAGAGCACCGAACTCGACCGCGTGCTGGGCCTGGAGCTGGGCGCCGACGACTACCTCACCAAGCCGTTCTCGATGGCCGAGCTGCTGGCGCGTGTGAAGGCGCTGCTGCGCCGCGCCGAGCTGCTGCGTGCGGCGCAGGCGCCGGGGGTCTCGGCCGCGGTGGTGCGCAATGGCGAACTCGAGGTCGAGCCGGCGCGGCGCGAAGTGCGCGTGGGCGGCAAGGCGCTGGAGTTCACGGCGCTGGAGTTCGACCTGCTGCTCTACTTCGCGCAGCACCCGGGGCGGGTGTTCTCACGCGCGCAGTTGCTGGATGCGGTGTGGGGCTACTCGCACGAAGGTTATGAGCACACGGTGACGACGCACATCAACCGTGTGCGCGCCAAGCTGGAGGTGGACCCGCTGCAGCCGCGCTTCGTCCTCACCGTACGCGGTGCCGGCTACAAGATGCGTGATGTGCCGCGATGAAGCGTCCTCGATGAGGGCTTCTCGATGAAGGCGGTGCGGTGAGCATCCGCCTGCGCCTGGCGCTCACCGTCTTTCTCACCGGCCTGGCCACGGCCGTGGGGGTCATCGTCGCGGTCGCGCTGGCCTTCCAGAAGTTCGAGCACGAAGGCACCTGGCAGCGCGGTGACGCCTTCCTGGGCCGTGTGGTGGCCCAGCACCCCGACCTGCTGGACCAGCAACGCAGCGACGCCGAGGCCTTCGGCGGCTTTCTGCGCAGCCTGCTGCTGTACGAACCCAACAGCCAGCTCTATCTCCTGGCCGCCGACGGCACCGTGCTGGCCCACACCGGCCGCATGCAGCTGGCGCCCGGTTTCAAGGTGGCCTTGCCGCCCGTGCAGACAGCCGCCGCTGCCGCCGGCCGTGCCGACCGCAGCGCGGCCTATGTGATGGGCGACGACCCCGAATACATGGACAGCGATGCCGTGGTGGCCGCGCGCGTGTTGAGCCGCTCCGTCATCCGCCCGTCTACCGAGCCCGAGGGCTACCTCTACCTCGTCTGCCGCAAACCGGGCCTGCCCGCGCCGCGCGCCGCGCTGCTGTGGCAGAGCCTGGCCACGCCGGCCGTGGCCTCGGTGCTGGTGGTGTGCGTGCTGACCTCGTTGCTGGCGGCCTGGATCATCATCACCGTGACGCGCCCGCTGCGTGTGCTGACCGACGAGGTGGCGATGGCCGCGCGCGAGGGTTTCAGCATGACCGCCGGCGTGGCCGCGCCGCCGGCGCCAGCGGCTGGGTCTGCGTCGGCCAAGGCCGACGAAGTGGGCCGGCTGCGCGGCGGCTTTCATGCGCTCTTGAGCACGCTGCGCATGCAGTGGGACGAACTCAGCCGCCTAGACCGCTTTCGCCGCGAGAGCGTCAGCAACTTGAGCCACGACCTGCGCAGCCCGCTCACCGCCACGGTGGCTTGTCTGGAAACGCTGGAAGCACGCTGGCAGGCGGATGCCGCGCGCGGCGAAGACCGCCGCCTGGTGCAGGTGGCGCTGCGCAACACGCGCAACGCGGCCGGCATGGTGCGCTCACTCGGCGACCTGGCCTTGCTGGACGAACCCGAGTTCCGCCTGAAACCGATGCGCCTGGATCTGGCCGAGGTGCTGGACGGCATCAGCTTGCGTTATGCCGAACGCGCCGCCGCGCAAGGCGTGGCGCTGCAGTTTGAAGCCGGCTCCGAGGCCGGCTCCACCGCCGCCGAGGTGGATGTCGAGCTCTTCGAGCGCGCGGTGGCCAACCTGCTCGACAACGCACTGAAGCACACCCCGGCGGGCGGCCGCGTGACGCTGGCGCTTCAGCATGACGGCGCGTGGGTGCAGGTCAGCGTGGCCGACAGTGGCCGCGGCATTGCGGCCGCCGACCTGCCGCATCTCTTCGACCGCCTCTACCAAGCCCGCCAGGGCAGCCACAGCGTGGCGCCGGCCACCAGCGAAGAAGGCAAGGGCCTGGGCCTGACCATCGTCAAGCGCATCGTCGAGCTGCACCGTGGCGAGGTGGCTGTGGCCAGCACCGTGGGCCTGGGCACCACGGTGACGCTGAGCTTTCCCGCCTGAAGCTTCAGGCCAGGCCGGCCGCAGCCTTGGCGCGCAGCTTGGCGTTGATGTAAGCGCCGTGCGGCACGTGCAGCAGGTCGGCCACGCGCCAGAGCACGTGGTTTTCGTGCGCCGTCAGCTGGCCGTCGGTGTAGGCCACCGCCCACATCGCTTCCACCACCTGCACCTTGTCCTCGAAGCTGAGCTGCTCGTTCAGCGTCGAGGTGAAGGCGTGGAAGTCGGTGGCGTTCTTCGCACTGTGTTCGGCCAGCGCCAGCAGTTGCGCCTGTTCGTCGTCGGCCAGCGCAAAACGGCGCTGCAGCACGCCCAGCACGGCCTGGCGCTCGGCGTCGCTGCATTCCGCGTCGGCGCGCATCACTTCCACCAGCAGCACGGCAGTGGCCAGGTGCAGGCGGTGCTGCGGTGTGCCGGCGCCGCCCGCGCCGTTGTGGGCCAGCTGTGGTGCGAGCAGGCTGTCGAAGAGGTCTTTGAGTGAACGCAACATGGGTGGCTTGAAGGAGTTGTCAGGCGCCACGGCGTGGCAGCGTCGCGGCCTGTTCACCGAGATCCCAGTACAGCCCCGTCATCAGCGCCAGCGCCTCGCGCACCACCGGCACCAGCAGGTGCTCGTCGGGCGCGTGCTGGCTGCATGCCGGGTAGCTGTGCGGCACCCACACCGTGGGCAGGCCGAGGATCTCGGCGAAGACATCGTTGGGCAGGCTGCCGCCCAGGTTGGGCAGCAGCACGGGCGCGCGGCCGGTGCTTTTCTCGATGCTGGAAAGGGCAAAGCGCACCCAGGCGTTGTCCGGGTCGAGCCGGGTGGCGGCCATCACCGGGCCGACGTCGATCTGGATCTCGCTGAAGCCGTGTGCGGCCAGGTGGGCCTGCAGGTGTTGATGCAGCTGTGAGACATCGGTGCCCACCACGAAGCGCATGTGCATCGTGGCCTTGGCCATGGGCGGGATGGCGTTGACCGGGTGCTGCGGGTTGCCGGTCACCATCGCCAGCACTTCCAGCGTGTTCCAGGCAATCACGCGCTCGGCGGGGGTCAGGCCGGGTTCGCCCCAGTCGGCATCCACCGCGGGGTCGCCGGGGTCGCCGCCGAAGCGCAGGCCGGCCAGCGCGGTGCGCACGTTGGCCGGGATGGGCGGGGGCCGCAGCGCGGGCACACGGATGACGCCGTGCCCGTCCACCAGGCAGGCGATGGCGTTGGCCAGCACCGTGCCCGGGTTCTTCAGCAGCCCACCCCAGTTGCCGCTGTGGTGGCCACCGTCGCGCAGCTTCAGCGTGAGGTCGAAATTCACCGTGCCGCGGGAGCCCAGGAAGACGGTGGCGCAGTCGCGGCGCAGGCGCGGGCCGTCGCTGGCAATCAGCACGTCGGCGCGCAGTGCCTCGGCCCGCGCGGTGCAGAACGCGGCCAGCCCCGGGCTGCCGGTTTCTTCACCGGTTTCCAGCAACCATTTGACGTTGAAGCCGAGCCTGCCGCGCTGCTGCAGCACCAGCGCCAGCGCGGCGATGTTGATGCTGTGCTGGCCCTTGTTGTCTGCGGTGCCGCGGCCGTACAGACGTTCGCCGTCTTGCGCGAGCAGCCACGGGCCGGCGCCCTGTTTCCAACTGGCGTCCTGGCCGCGGATGACGTCGCCATGGCCGTAGACCAGCACCGTGGGCAGCTCGTCCGCCTCGTGCCGGGTGGCGATGAGGAAAGGCCCGAAGCCGGGTTCGGGGTTGTCGTGCAGCGTGATGGCGAAGCCGAGCTCGCGCAGCGTCGGACCGATCTCGTCAGCCAGATAGGCGTGCAGTGCCGGGCCCGAGGCCGGGTCCTGGCTTTCGGTGCGGATGGCCACGCGGCGCGCCAGGTCTTGCAGAAAGGTGCCGCTGTCGAAGTGGGCCGCGGCGGCCTGCAGCGCGGCCTCGCGCGTGGACCGGGTGGCCGGGGCCGAGGCCGTGGCCACCGTCACGGCTTGCTCACGAGTTCAAAGTGCTCCACCACCGGTGGCGCGGCGAAGAAGGGCCCGACGATGGCGCGCCATTCGGCAAACAGCGGGCCCTGGCGAAAGGCCACGGTGTGGTCTTCCAGCGTGGCCCAGAAGATCTGCAGGATGTAGCGCTCGGGGCTTTCGATGCCGCGGTTGACCTTGGCGCCGTGGAAGCCCTGGGCGCGATGCACCACGGTGTCGATGCCGCGCTGGATGGCTTCTTCGAAGGCGGCGTTCTGGCCCGCTTGGATGCGGATGTCGGCGAGTTCAAGGATCACGGGCAGGCTCCTGTTCGGCAAGCCTGCCAGTGTCCCACGCGAGATCAGATCTTGCAGCCGCGCCCGGGGTCGGCCAGCGCCTTGACGGCGACACCGCGGTACTCGTTGTTCGCGCCCTTGGCTTCACGCAGGAAGATGTCCTGCACCGGGTTGCGCTGCGGGCTCAGGCTGAACTTGCCGCGCGGGCTGTCGATCACGGCCTTGGCCATCGCGGCCTGCACCGCGTCGCGCTGCTTGATGTCGCCCTTCACCGCATTCAGGCCGGCGCCGAGCATCTGCGCGGCGTCGTAGCCCTGCACGGCGTAGACGTCGGGCTGCGACTTCCAGGTGATGGCGTAGGCCTTGCGGAAGGCGTTGTTGCGCGGCGTGTCGATGTTGTCTGCGTAATGCAGCGTGCTGAGGATGCCCTGCGCGCTGGCGCCTTGCGCTTCCAGCGTGCCGTCGGTGACGAAGCCCGAGACCACCAGCGGCACGCTCTTCTTCAGGCCCGCGGCGTCGTAGTCCTTGACGAACTTCACCGCGCCGCCACCGGCAAAGAAGGCGTAGACGACATCCGGCTTCTGCGCCGCAATCTCCGTCAGCAGGGCCTGGAACTCCACGCCCGGGAAGGGCAGGCTGAGTTCCTTCATCAGCTTGCCGCCGCCCTTCTCGAAGCCTTCGGCAAAGCCCTTCACCGATTCATTGCCGGCGGCGTAGTTCCAGGTGATGCTCATCGCGCGCTTGTAGCCCTTGCCCGCGGCCACCACGCCCGCGGCGTAGCCCGGCTGCCAGTTGGAAAAGCTGCTGCGGAAGATGTTGGGCGCGCATTGCGCGCCGGTGATGGCATCGGCACCGGCATTCGGCACGATGAGCAGCGTGTTGCTGTCGCGCGCGGCACGCGCCATCGCCAGCGCCACGCCGCTGTGCACGGTGCCCACCAGCACATCGACCTGGTCGCGCTTGATCAGCTTGTTGACGTTGTCGGTGGCCTTGGCCGGGTCGCTCTCGTCGTCCACTTTGAAATATTGAATTTCGCGGCCGGCGAGCTTGCCGCCCTGTTCCTGCACATGCAGCTTGAAGCCTTTCTCGATGGCGTCGCCCAAAGCGGCAAACGTGCCCGTGGCCGGCAGCATGAGGCCCACCTTGATGGGCGCGCCCTGGGCCAGCGCGGCACTGCTGGCGAAGGTGGTGAGCGCGGCCGTGGCCAGCGCGTTGAACAGGGGCTTGAAGCTCATCTCGGGGTTCTCCGGGTTCCAGGTGCAAAAAAGCGAGGCGCCAAGGATGCCCGCGCGCCGCCTGATGCGTAAGCGGGTTTGCCAGATGTGGCGGATTTCACGGCGCGGCGTGCACGGCGTGCAGATCGCCCGGCGCATTCAAGTTCCGCACCGAGACGCCCGAAAACAGGCGTGAGGGGCGGCACACCAGGGCAGCCCCAGCCAATGCACAGGGATTCACATGAGCAGCACCGTTGCCGTCGAGGAGTTGCGCGTGGGCATGTACATCCACCTTGAAGGTGGTTGGCTGTCACACCCGTTTCCCCTCTCGGCTTTTCGCATTTCGTCGCTCGACGAGATCGCCACCATCCGCGGCCTGGGCCTGGCACGGGTGCGCTGGGTGCCCGAGAAGAGCGACATGTCGGCCGCTCAGCCTGGCGGGCCAGCGGACGCGCTGGTGTCTCACGCTGGGCCCGCGGGCCGCGTCGAAACCAGCCCCGAAGAGGCCGCCGCACAGCGCCAGCAGGCTTGGCTGAGCGCACAGCGTGAAGCCGCGAAGCGCTGTGAGCGCCAGTACGGCGAAGCCGCCAAGGTGATGCGCGAAGTGAGCGACACGCTGGTCGCGCAGCCCAAGGAGGCCGGCCGCACCGCAGCCACGCTCGCGCGCGCGATGCTGGAGAAGATGCTGGCCGCCGAAGAGGTGGGCATACGCCTGGTCAACGGCAGTGGCGGCGACCGCAGCGCCGCCCACGCCTTGAACGTGGCGGTGGTGGCGATGCTGATCGCCCGCACCATGGGCATGTCCGACACCGACATGCAGGACCTGGGTGTCGGTGCTCTGCTGCACGACGTCGGCAAGGTCGACGTGCCCGACCGCCTGCGCCACGCTGAAGACGGCTTCAGCGCGGCCGAGACCAGCGGCTACCGCGACCACGTGGCCAAGGGTGTGCTGCAGGGCCACCGCATGGGCCTGAACGCCGGCACGCTGGCGGTGATTGCGCAGCACCATGAACACGCCGACGGCAGCGGCTTCCCGATGAAGCTGGCCGCCGACCGCCTGAGCCTGGGCGCGCGCATCGTGGCCATCGTCAACCGCTACGACAACCTGTGCAACCCTGGTGGCCGCAGCATGGCGCTGACGCCGCACGAGGCGGTGTCGATGATGTTCGCGCAGTCGCGCTCGCGCTTCGACCCGCCCGTGCTCAACGCCTTCATCCGCATGATGGGCGTCTACCCCGCGGGCTCGCTGGTGCAGCTCACCGACGACCGCTTTGCGATGGTGGTGGGCGTCAATTCCAGCCGGCCCTTGAAGCCTCGCGTGCTGGTGCATGGCACGCCGGGCATGCGCACCGGCCCGCGCGCAGCGCCCAGCGGCACGGCGCAGATGCTGGACCTGGAGCACCAGCCCGACCTGGGCATACGCCGCAGCCTGGCCGCTGCCAAGGTGCCGCCGGCCGTACTGGCCGCGCTGGACCCGCGCCCGCGCGTGAACTATTACTTCGAGCCTTTGAACGTGGTCTCGCAGCCGGCGGAGCTGGCCGCGTGATGGGTCCAGTGACGGAGCCAGTGCCAGACCCGGGCCCCGGCTGCAGTGCCTGGGTGTCTCTGCTGGGCGGCATGCCCCATGCCGCCTGGGTGGTGGCGCTGGCAAATCGCCAGTTGGTGGCCGCCAATGCCGCCGCCGCTGCGCTGCTGGGGCAGCCGCTGGCGGCGCTGTCCGGCGCCGGCGCCGAAGCCTTGTTGACCTCGCCCGAAGACCGCCTGTGGTGGGATTCCAATGGCGCCATCGGCCCCCTGCACAGCGACACCGTGGTGGCCACGCCGGGTGGTGCGCGCCATGTCAGCCGCAGCCTGGCCGTGTTGCCGTGCCCGGATGGCGGCGCGCCCACGCACGCGCTGGTGATGGTGTGCGACCGCAGCGCAGAGCAGCGGGCCGAGCACGCGCGGGAAGCCGCGCTGGCCGAGTTGCAGGCCACGCTGGAAGCCACCGCCGATGGCATCCTGGTCACCGATCCGAACGGCCGCATGAGTGCCTGCAACCGGCGCTTCGCCGAGATCTGGGGCCTGCCGACAGAACTGCTGCAGCGCGACGACGACGCAGCGGTGCAGGCCTGGATGGCACGCAGCATTGCCGACGCCGCCGACTACACGCGCCGCCTGCAGATCTTGAGCGAAACGCCCAAGGCCTCGTCCAGCGACCGGCTGGCGTTGAACACCGGTCAGGTCGTGGAGCGCGTCTCGCGGCCGCTGATGGTGCGCGGCCGGCCCCGGGGGCGGGTTTGGTCGTTCCGCGATCTCACCGCCAGCGTGGTGGCCGAGGCGCGCATCGAAGAGCTCTCGCACAACGACGTGCTCACCGGCCTGCCCAACCGCAGCGCGCTGGTGGACGCCGTCACTGCGGCCACCACCGAGGCGCGGCGCGACGGCCATGCCTATGCCTTCCTGCTCGTCGATCTCGACCGCTTCCGGCAGATCAACGACAGCCTGGGCCACGATGTCGGCGACCGCGTGCTGCAGACCGTGGCCCACCGCATCCAGGCCTGCCTGCGCGCCGACGATTTGCTGGCACGCCTGGGCGGCGACCAGTTCGCCGTGCTCGTGCGCCCGGCCGACGCCGGCGCCGCCGAGACCACGGCGCGGCGCATCCTGAATGTGGTGGCGCAGCCCTGCAGCGTGGACGGCGCGCCGTTCACGCTGACCTGCAGCATCGGCATTGCGCTGGCGCCGTCTCAGGGCAACCGCATCGACGAACTGGTGCGCCATGCCGAGGCCGCGATGCGCATCGTCAAGAGCGCCGGCCGCGCGCACTTCCGCGTGCACCAGGCGCGCGCGGAAGGCGACCGCCGCCACAACATGCAGCTCGACCACGCCATGCGCCAGGCGCTGGTGAGCGGGCGCTTCCGCCTGCACTACCAGCCGCTGGTGAACCTGGCCGATGGCCGCGTGGTGGGCGCCGAGGCCTTGCTGCGCTGGCGCGACCCTGAGCTGGGCGAGGTGTCGCCGGCGCAGTTCATCCCCGTGGCCGAAGACAGCGGCTTCATCGTGCCCATCGGCGAGTGGGTGCTGGGCCAGGCGGTCCGTCAGGCCGCCCTCTGGCATCAACGCGGCCATGCCGTGCCGATTGCCGTGAACGTCTCGGCGCTGCAGTTCAAGCAGCCACACTTCGTCGATCGCGTGGCCAGCGTGCTGGCAGTGAGCGGACTGCCGGCCCAGCTGCTGGAGCTGGAGCTGACCGAAAGCATCCTCGTGCACGACGCCGACGAAGCGCTGCACCGCCTGCATGCGCTGGCGCGGCTGGGGGTGAAGACGTCGATCGACGACTTCGGCACCGGCTACTCGAGCTTGTCGTACCTCAAGCGCTTTCCCATCGGCAAGCTGAAGATCGACCGCAGCTTCATCCAGGGCCTGCCTGGCGATGAAAGCGACGCCGGCATCGTGCGCGCCATCCTGCAGATGGCCCGTGCCCTGGGCATGCGCTGCGTGGCCGAAGGCGTGGAAACCGAGCCGCAGCGGCAGTTCCTGCAGGCCGAAGGCTGTGATGAATTCCAGGGCTGGCTGTACGCGCCGGCCTTGGACAGCCTGAGCTTCGAGCAGCGCCTTGTGCTGGCCCAGCCCGTGTCCGCGGCCCCGGCCGCAGCCGGGCCCCCGAGCTTGCCGCACCCACGCCGCATACGCCTGGTTCGCTGAAAGCGGGTGCGCTGGCAGACCGTGCAGCCGCGCAGCCCGGTTGCACAATGACGGCCCGGCCTGCTCGGCTGCGCAGCGAAGCCATCCATGATCTACAAGTTCAAGAGTGCCGCCACCGGCGACCTGATCATGCTGGGCGCCCACGGCGACCAGCTCCTGCAGTTGCTGGGCCGTGAGCCCGCGCCGCGCGGCATCATCGAGGTGGCCGACATGCCGGCGGCCACAGCGGCGCTGCTGGCGTCCATCTCCCAGGACGAAGCATCGCGCCAGGCCGATGACGATGAAGCCGCGCAGCCGGCCGTGGGCCTGCGCCAGCGCCTGTGGCCGATGATCGAGATGCTGCGCCGCGCCCAGGCAGGCGATGCGCCGGTGGTTTGGGGCGTCTGAAGGCCGGCGCCGAACAAGAACAGACCAAGGACACACGATGAAGCTCTGGAGCGACAGCTGGACCAACGGCGACCCCATCCCCCAGCGTCATGCCGCCGGCAAGCCCGACGGCGCCGGCAAAGCGGCTTTCAGCGACAACATCAACCCGCAGCTGGCGTGGAGCGACCTGCCTGCGGGCACGCAGTCGCTGGTGCTGATCTGCCACGACTTCGATGTGCCCAGCCGCGGTGACGACGTGAACCAGGAAGGCCGCGAGATCCCGGTCGATCTGGAGCGCGTCGACTTCTTTCACTGGGTGTTGGTCGACCTGCCGCCGGCCTTGAGCAGCATCGCCGAGGGCGAATTCAGCCGCGGCTTCACCGCACGCGGCAAGCCCGGCCCGGCCACGCTGCACGGTGCGCGCCAGGGCTTGAACGACTACACCGGCTGGTTCGCCGGCCACGCCGAAATGGCGGGCCAGTACTTTGGCTACGACGGCCCGTTTCCGCCGTGGAACGACAGCCTCGTGCATCACTATGTGTTCACGCTCTACGCCCTGAGCCTGCCCCGGCTGCCGGTGGAGGGCGCCTTCACGGGCGCCGAGGTGCGTGCGGCGCTGGCCGGTCACGTGCTGGGCGCGGCCACGCTGTCAGGCACCTACACGCTGAACCGCCGCCTGCTGGCCGACGGAGCCTGAAGGGGGTGCGCGAACCGACGCGCCTCTTCGTGCTGCGCCATGGGCGCACGGCCTGGAACGCCGAAGCCCGCATTCAGGGCCAGCTGGACGTGCAGCTGGACGACGTCGGTCGCTGGCAGGCCGAGCGTCTGGCCAGCGCGCTGGCGGATGAGGACATCAGCACCGTCTACAGCAGCGACCTGCAGCGGGCGCTGGCCACCGCGCAGCCGCTGGTGGCGCGCACCGGGGCCGCGCTGCACACCGATGTGCGCTTGCGCGAGCGCTGTTTCGGCAGTTTCGAAGGCCAGACCTATGCCGAGATCGAAGCCAGCTGGCCCGAGGCGGCCTTGCGCTGGCGCCGGCGTGAGTTGGACTTCCAGCCCGGCGGCGGCGAAGCGCTGACGCCGTTCTTCGAGCGCTGCGCCGGCACCGTCTGCGCACTGGCCGCGAAGCACCCGGGCCAGACCATCGCCGTCGTCGCGCATGGCGGCGTGCTGGATTGCCTGTATCGCGCGGCGGTGGGCGTGGAACTGAACGCGCCGCGCAGCTGGCAGCTGGGCAATGCCAGCATCAACCGGCTGCTCTTCAATGGGGAAGGCCTGAGCCTGGTGGGATGGAGCGACGACGCGCACTTGCAGGCAGCACCGGGCGAAGCACACGCACCGTCGGCCTGAGCCGTTGGTTTCAAAGCGACGGGCTCAGGCGTTGAAGAGGTCGTCGCTGCGCGCTGGCGGCACCAGGCCCAGATGCCGAAACGCCGCCGCCGTGGCCACGCGCCCCCGCGGGGTGCGCTGCAGGTAGCCCTGCTGGATGAGATAGGGCTCGATCACGTCTTCGATGGTGCCGCTTTCTTCGCCGATGGCCGCGGCGACGTTGTCCAGCCCGACCGGGCCGCCGTCGAAGCGGTGGATCACGGCTTCCAGCAGTTTGCGGTCCATCACGTCCAGGCCGATGGGGTCGACATCCAGCATCTTCAGCGCCTTGTCGGCGACGCTGGCGTTGATGCGGCCGTCGCCTTTCACTTGTGCGTAGTCGCGCACGCGGCGCAGCAGGCGGTTGGCGATGCGCGGCGTGCCGCGGCTGCGGCGCGCGATCTCCAAAGCGCCGGCAGCGTCGGTGGGCACGTTCAAGAGGCCGGCCGAGCGCGTGACGATGCGAGTCAGCTCTTCGGCCGTGTAGAACTCCAGCCGCGCGACGATGCCGAAGCGGTCGCGCAACGGGTTGGTCAGCATGCCGGCGCGCGTGGTGGCGCCCACCAGCGTGAAGGGCTGCAGGTCGAGCTTGATCGACCGCGCGGCGGGGCCGTCGCCGATCATGATGTCGATCTGGTAGTCCTCCAGCGCCGGGTAGAGGATTTCTTCCACCACCGGCGACAGGCGATGGATCTCGTCGATAAACAGCACGTCGTTCTTCTCGAGATTGGTCAGGATCGCGGCCAGGTCCTTGGGCTTCTCCAGCACCGGGCCCGAGGTCTGGCGCAGGTTCACGCCCAGTTCGTTGGCGATGATGTGGCTCAGCGTGGTCTTGCCCAGGCCGGGCGGGCCGAAGAGCAGCACGTGGTCGAGCGCTTCGCTGCGGCCGCGCGCGGCGCTGATGAAGATCTCGAGCTGTTCACGCGCCTTGCTCTGGCCCACGTACTCGGCCAGGCCCTTGGGGCGCAGCGCGCGTTCGATGGCTTCTTCGTTGGGCGAGGCGGGGGCGGCGCTCACCACGCGCTCGGTGCCAGGCCGCGGCGTGGGGGCGAAGTCGTCGGTCTGGATGGCCATACAGCATTATGGCCAGCGGTCTTGGGCCGTCGCGCCACAATGGCAGCCCGATTGGAGACCCTTTGATGCCCCCCTTGATGAGCGCCTCACGCCGCAGCTTGCTGCTGCTGTCCCTTCTGGCCTGCGCTGCGGCCTGGGCCCAGACGCCCGCCGTGAAGGTGGAAGCCGCGTGGGCCCGGCCCACGGTGGCCGGCCAGGCCGCTGGTGGCGGTTTCCTGAAGATCACCGGCGGTGCTGCCGCCGACCGCCTGCTGGGCGGCAGCAGCACCATCAGCAAGTCCGTGGAGCTGCACAGCATGCAGATGGACGGCGACGTGATGCGCATGCGGGAGGTGCCGGGTATCGCGGTGCCCGCCGGCCAGGCCGTCGAGCTCAAGCCCGGCGGCCTGCACCTGATGTTCATGGGGCTGAAGCGGCCCTTGAAGGCCGGCGACACGGTGCCGCTGACCCTGCGCTTCGAGAAGGCCGGCGAGGTGAAGGTGGATGTGAAAATCTCGGCGCAACCGCCTGCTGGGGCCGCAGCGGGCCACGGCGAGGGCCACAAGCACTGAGGCTGGGCTGAACTAGCGGTTCAGCGCCTTCAGGGCCAGCTTGATGCCCTCGCTGACACCCACCTCGGCGGGCAAGGCCTTCAGCGCCGCCGCGGCTTCACGCTCGCTGTAGCCCAAGGCCTGCAGCGCCTGTGCGATGTCGGCCTGGGTGTCGTTCACCGGGGTGCTGGCGGGCAGCGCGAGGTCGGGGCCGAGCTTGCCTTTCAGTTCGAGCAGCAGACGCTCGGCGGTTTTCTTGCCGATGCCGGGCACCTTCACCAGCCGCGCGCCGTCCTGGCGCGTGACGGCCTGGGACAGCTCATCGACGCTGAGGCCGGAGAGGATGGACAGCGCCGTGCGCGGCCCGACGCCGCTGATCTTCACCAGCAAGCGGAAGGTGGCGCGCTCGGGTTCGGTGAGAAAGCCGAACAGCACCTGCGCGTCTTCACGCACGACGAAGTGCGTCAGCAGCACCACCTTCTCGCCCAGGGCGGGCAGGTTGTAGAAGGTGCTCATCGGCACGTCGACCTCGTAGCCGACGCCTTGCACGTCCACCAGCACCAGCGGCGGCGACTTCTGCGCCAGCAGCCCGCTCAGGCGGCCGATCATGCGGTTTCAGCCAGCAGCTGCGCGATGCGTGCGCGCAGCTTTGGAAACGACGGCTCACCCTCGTGGCGCCAGACGATGCGGCCGGCGCGGTTCACCAGCAGCGTGGTGGGCGTGGCTTTGACATCGCCAAAGGCGCGTGCCACGGCGCCTGTGTTGTCGATGACCACGCCGAAGGGCAGCTGGCGTTTTTCAGTGAAATCGGCCACCAGCGCCGGGGCGTCGTATTGCATTGCCACGGCCAGGGTCTGCAGGCCCTGCGCGGCGAACTGGCGGTGGGTGGCGGCCAGCTTGGGCATCTCTTTCACGCAGACGGCGCAGCTCGTGGCCCAGAAGTTCAGCATCAGCACCTGGCCGCGCAAGGCGGCCGAGTTGTGGCGGCTGCCGTCGAGCAGCGTGTAGTCGAAGGCGGGCGCGGCCGGCTCACGCGTACAGCCACTTGCCAAGGCCAATGTCGCCAGCGTTGTCAGCAAGGCAGCGCGGCGCGCAAGATGCGGGCCTGACAGACCAAATTTCACAATCAGGGGAGTGTTCATGAAGCGGCGGGATCTTACGGCAGCACTGGTGGCCTCCACGGCCCTGGCACCCACGTGGCTGCGCGCGGCGCCCAGTGAAACCGATGCGGCGTCCGGCGTGCGTGCCGCGCTGGAACGTGGCGCAGTGGCGGCCGTGCAGTTGCTCGGCCGCACCGACGGTTTTTTGGGTGACCCGCGGGTGCGCATCCCGCTGCCCGAGCACCTGGCCCGTGTAGCCAAGCTGCTGAAAGCCACCGGCCAGGGCAAGCGTGTCGATGAACTGGTGACGGCGATGAACCGCGCCGCCGAGGCGGCCGTGCCCGAGGCGCGCACGCTATTCGTCAGCACCGTGAAGCAAATGAGCGTGGAAGACGCGCTGTCGCTGGTACGCGGCGGGCCGACTTCGGTGACGGACTACTTCTCGGAAAAGACGCGCTCGCCCTTGGGCGAAAAGTTCCTGCCCATCGTCACCCGGGCCACCGAGAAGGTGAAGCTGGCCGAGCGCTACAACGAGGTCACGGCCAAAGCCGCCGGCATGGGCCTGGTGAAGGGGGACGCCGTCAGCGTGCAGCAGCACGTCACGGCACGTGCATTGGATGGCCTGTTCCTGATGATTGGCGAAGAAGAGAAAAAGATCCGCGCCGACCCGGTGAAGACGGGCAGCGCCATCCTGCGCAAGGTGTTTGGCGGCTGAAGTTGCCCACGCGGTCGCAGATGCTCTTCAAGGCGCGCGGGAAAGCTCGAACTTCAGCGCCTCGGACAGTGATTCGATGATGGCGTCGCGGCCCACGCTGGTGAATTGGCGTCCGCCCTGGTTCAGTATCTGCACGGCCTTCCCTTGCTCGGCGATCTGTACGAAGGCCAGGCGCGGCGATGCTGCCAGCAATTCGCTGCGCAAGCGCTCGAAGCGCTCGCCGCCCAGCGAGGCCTCGTAGACCACGGCGTCGGGCATCGCGTCTGCACATTGCGCCTGCACTTCGTCGACCGTGCCGCTGAAGTCCAGCACCAGCGAGTGCGGCCGCAGGGCCTCGCGCACGACGTTGCGCACCTCGCGGCGCGCGGCCAGCACCAACACGTGGCTGCCCGCCAGCGGGTGCAGGCTCAGCGTGGGTGAGACGGTTTCCTCGAAGTCGGTGGTGCCTGCGGGTTCGACGCGCGGCGCCAGCGTGTCGGGAAATGCCAGCTGCAGCTCGGTCTTTCCCGGCAGGTCGCGGCGGTCGAGCATCAGGCCCAGCACGGCGGCCGTTTGCTGCAGCAGGCGCCAAGACACGGTGTTCAGTGCGCCTGTCTGCGCCTCGGTGATCGGCATGGCGGCGCTGGCGATGGCAGCGGCCGGCGGGTGCGCGAACCTCAGTGCCAGCACCGCGTGCGCGGGCCGGTTTTTCACTTCGATCTTGATGTCGATGTGCGAGACGGCGTGTTGGAAGGCCCAGTCCAGCACCGTTTGCAGCAGCGAGAACAGCAGCGTCGCGTCGCTCATCACCAGCGCACCCGTCAGATCCTGCCGCACCTCGATGCCCTGGGGGTCGATATCGCGGCTGCGCTGCCGCAGCGCCTCGCGCAGCAGCGCGGTGAGGTCCAGGCGCTCGCGCGTGAGTTGCACGTCGCCATGGCACAGCCGCACGACCTGCTGGCCCATGATGCCGGCGCGGCGTGCGACGGCAATCTCGGCTTGCAGCGCGGCCAGGTTGTCACGGTCGATGCAGCCGCTGGCGATGAGCGTTGCGACGCGCTCCAGCGCCGACGACAAGGTCGTTGCAACCTCGCTGCCCAACTGGGCAATGAGGATCTGCGGCTCCAGCGGTTCGACGACGCGTAGGCCCGGTGGCGTGGGCGGCCGGCCGATGTCGGTCAGATCCATGGCATACCTTCTTCTGAAACGGGGCAAAGCGTCGTGCGCGTGCAGACGGGCTTTGGCATGGCTGGCGGACCTCGGGGCCGCAAGCCGGGGAATTTGTTACGGCACGGGTGGCGCCGCCACCCCCGAGGCAGGGGTGGGGCCCAGTACGCCCTGGGCGCGCAGCGCGGCACGGCCTTCCGGGCCTACACCCAGTTCGGCCAGCACCTCGTCGGTGTGCTGGCCCAGCAGCGGGGGCGCGCGGCGCAGCGTGACCGGTGTGGCCGACAGCTTCATCGGGCTGGCCACCAGTTCCAGGGCGTCGTGGTGCGGGTGGGCCACGGTGGTCTTCATCTCGCGCGCCAGCACCTGCGGGTCGGCAAAGACATCGGCCAGGTCGTTGATGGGGCCGCAGGGCACCTTGGCCGCGTCCAGCGCTGCCAGCCAGTCGGCGCGACTCCGCTGACGCAGACGTTCGGCGAGCAGCGGCACCAGCGTCTCGCGGTGGCGCACGCGGCCGGCGTTGCGCGCAAACCGGGCGTCTTGCGCCAGTTCGGCGCAGCCCGCGACGCCGCAGAAGCGTTCGAACTGGCCGTCATTGCCTACCGCCAGGATCATGTGGCCGTCGGCCACCTCGAACACCTGATACGGCACGATGTTCTGGTGGGCATTGCCGGCGCGCCTGGGCGCCTGTTTCGTGACCAGGTAATTGGCACCCAGGTTGGCGAGCATCGCCACCTGCGTGTCGAGCAAGGCCATGTCGATGGCTTGGCCCTGGCCGGTGGCATCGCGGTGGCGCAGTGCCGCAAGGATGGCCACCGTCGAGTACAGGCCGGTGAAGAGGTCGGCCACCGCCACGCCCACCTTCTGCGGGCCGCCGCCCGGCAGGTCGTCGCGCTCACCCGTCACGCTCATCAGGCCGCCGAGGCCCTGGATGGCGTAGTCGTAGCCTGCACGTTCGCGGTAGGGGCCGGTCTGGCCGTAGCCGGTGATGGAGCAGTAGATCAGCCGCGGGAAGCGTGCGCACAGCGTGGCGGCATCGAGGCCGTAGCGCGCCATGTCGCCGACCTTGAAGTTTTCCACCAGCACGTCGCAGTGCGCCGCGAGTTGCACGATGAGCGCCTGGCCGGCGGGCTGGGCGATGTCTACCGTGACCGAACGTTTGTTGCGGTTGGCACCCAGGAAGTAGGCGGCCTCGGCGGTGTCGTTGCCGTCGCGGTCTTTCAGGAAGGGCGGGCCCCAGCCGCGGGTGTCGTCGCCTCCGGCTTGCCCGTCGCCCGGGGGGCGCTCGATCTTGATGACCTCGGCGCCCAGGTCGGCCAGCGTCTGGGTGCACCAGGGGCCGGCCAGCACGCGGGAAAGGTCGAGAACGCGCACGCCGGTCAGTGCGCCCTGGGGAAGAGGAAAGGATGCCGCAGTCATCAAGGCATTTTGCGGCAGCCCTTGCGACGCGGGCGCTGCGGATAATCTTCGGCATGAAGCGTGTTCTCGAATGCCCGGGTGTTTTTCCCCAGCACGGCCGTCTGCTCGGCAGGCTGCGCGCCGCTGGGCGTTGCGGCAAGACCGCGGCTGCCGTGGTGGCCAGCGCGCTCGTCGCGCTCTCAGCGTGCTCCCCCGCGCTGAACTGGCGCGACGTGCGCCCGGAAGGCGCGGCGATCCAGATGCAGTTTCCCTGCAAACCCAACGGCCAGAGCCGTGACCTCAGCCTGGCCGGCAAGCGTGTGAACCTGGCCTTGCATGCGTGTGCTGCCGGGGGCATGACGTGGGGCCTGGCGGTGGCCGATGTGGCCGATCCAGCACTGGTCGGCCCCGCGCTGTCGCAGTTGGCGACGTCGGCGGCGGTCAATTTGGGTACGGCGGCGGGTGAGACCTTGCCTTTGAGGGTAAGCGGCGCCACGCCCAACGAAGCCGCCGGGAGGCGCCGTTTGACCGGCAAGCTGCCCGACGGCCAGGCCGTACAGATGCAGATGGCCGTGTTCACGCGCGGCACACTGGTTTATCAGGCCAGCGTGCTGGGTGAGCGCGTCACTGACGAGGCGGCGCAGACGTTCTTCGACGCCGTTCGCCTGTAGCGGCGGCATGGCCGGGTGCCGCTGCGCCCGCGGACGCGGGAGGTGGCGGCAGAACATCGGCGCTGAGCTGCGGCTTGTTGCGCGGTCGGCGAGCTGCCGATAATGGGCGTTGAAGTTCCCATGGCCTCCATCCTTCTAGTTGCGCACGCACCCCTCGCATCGGCCCTGCTCGAGGTGGCAACGCACGCTTATGCCGACTGCCGCCGCGAGGTGCTGGCCGTGGACGTGCCTGCGACCGCGAGCCTGGAGGCGGCCGCCGAGATGGTGAGCCGCGCCCTGAAAGCCCTGCCCGGCCCCGAAGTGCTCGTGCTGACCGACGCTTTCGGCGCCACGCCGTGCAATGCCGCGATGGCCGTGGCGGACGGTGTGCAGGCGCGCGTGGTGACCGGTGTGAACGTGCCGATGGTCTGGCGGGCGCTCTGTTACGGGCACCTGCCCTTGGCCGAACTGCTGACCCGCGCCGCCGACGGCGGCCGCCAGGGCATCATGCAAGTGGCTTCACCACGCCGTCAGAACCAGCCCAACCGCCTTGTCACCGATGATCCAGAGCAACATTCAGGTCAGTAACAAGCTGGGCTTGCACGCCCGCGCATCGGCCAAGCTCACAAAGCTGGCCGGCAGTTTCAAGAGCGAGACCCACCTCAGCCGCAACGGGCGCCGTGTGAATGCCAAAAGCATCATGGGCGTGATGATGCTGGCCGCGGGTCTCGGCACCGAAGTGCTGATCGAGGTGGAAGGTGACGACGAACAGGCGGCGATGGATGCGCTGCGCGCGCTGATCGACGGCAAGTTCGGCGAAGGCGAGTAGCTCTTAGCAGGCGCGAGCGTCGCCGGAATTCACGGCGGTGTCGCCGGGCTGGGCTACATTGGCGGCATGAGCATCCAGGTGTTTGGCTTGCCGGTGTCGCGGGGCGTGGCCATAGGCCGCGCGGTGCTCGTTGCGTCGAGCCGTATCGACGTCGAGCATTACTTTGTCACCCCGGATCGCATCGATCATGAGATCGGCCGGCTGCGCGAAGCGAGGGACGGTGTCGCCGTTGAGCTGCAGGCGCTGAAGCACGAATTGCCTGCAGAGGCGCCCACCGAGCTGGCTGCGCTGTTGGATGTTCACCTCATGCTGTTGCATGACGAGGCGCTGATCACGGCCACGAAGGGCTGGATCCAGGATCGCCACTACAACGCCGAATGGGCTTTGTCGGCGCAGCTGGAAGTGCTGGCACGGCAGTTCGACGAGATGGACGACGCCTACCTTCGCGAGCGCAAGGCCGATATCGAGCAGGTGGTGGAGCGCTTGCTGCGTGAGATGGCGGCGAAGACGCGTGGCGATGCGCCGGACTCCGCCGCGGCTGCCAAGGCGATGCGCGACTTCGCCGGGGAGGAGCCGCTGGTGCTGGTGGCCAATGACGTCGCCCCGGCGGACATGATGCATTTCAAGCGCAGCGTGTTTACCGGTTTTGTGACCGACGTAGGGGGGCGAACCTCGCACACGGCCATCGTGGCCCGCAGCATGGACATTCCGGCTGTCGTGGGCGCACGAGAAGCCAGCCGCCTTATCCGCCAGGACGACTGGGTCGTGATCGATGGCGACGCCGGTGTGGTGGTGGTGAACCCCTCACCCATCGTGCTGGAGGAATACCGTTTCCGGCAGCGTCAAAGTGAATTGGAGCGAGCGCGTCTGAACCGCCTCCGCCATACGCCGGCAGTGACGCTGGACGGGCAGGCGGTGGAACTGCTGGCGAACATCGAGTTGCCTGGCGATGGGCCCAGTGCGTTGGAAGCCGGCGCGGTGGGCGTGGGTCTGTTCCGCAGCGAGTTCCTGTTCATGAACCGTGGCGGCGATCTGCCGAATGAGGATGAACAGTTCGACGCCTACCGCGCAGCCGTTGAAGCCCTGCAAGGCCTGCCTGTCACGATCCGCACGGTGGACGTGGGGGCCGACAAGCCACTGGAACGCATGACGCAACAAGAGTTGCGTCATGACCACGGGCTGAATCCGGCTCTGGGCTTGCGAGCGATCCGCTGGAGTCTCGCCGAGCCGGGCATGTTCCGCCAGCAGCTGCGGGCGATCCTGCGCGCCAGTGCGTTTGGCAAGGTGCGCATCCTGGTGCCGATGGTTGCGCAGATGGGCGAGATCAAGCTGATCTTCGAGGCCTTGGCGCGCGCAAAGCAGCAGCTGGATGAGGCCGGGCGCCCCTACGGGCCTGTGGAGGTCGGCGCCATGATCGAGGTGCCAGCCGCAGCCTTGCTGATCGACCGCTTTCTGCGCCATTTCGACTTTGTCTCGATCGGGACGAACGATCTGATTCAGTACACGCTGGCAATAGATCGGGCCGATGAGGCTGTGGCGCACCTCTACGACCCGTGGCATCCAGCCGTGTTGCAGCTGGTGCACCAGACCATCAGGTCCGCGAATGCCACAGGTCGCGCTGTGTGCGTGTGCGGCGAGATGGCGGGCGATGCGGCGTTCACGGAACTCCTGCTCGCCATGGGGCTGCGCAGTTTCTCGATGCACCCTGCTCGCATCGCATCCATCAAGCAGCGGGTACTGCGAGCCGATACGCGACGTCTGGCTGCGCACCTGGACGAGGTGCTTGCCAGCGATGAGCCTGGGGTGTGCCTGGCGCGGCTGCAGGCCAGCGGCCCTCTTCACTGATCGCAAGATCCTCGATTTGCCGGTTGGTGTCGACGGTCACCAAGTGCCGCCTGAGAGCCCTGTTGCGCAATGAAAAAGAACCGTGCTACAGTCGCAGGCTTCGCTCCTCGCAGCCGATGCCGCCGGAATCCAAAGTTCGGTGGCGACGCAAAGAAGACGAAGAAAAGAAAGTCCTGAGGGGTTGACGAAGCGATAAAAAGCCAGTCATAATTTCAGGCTCTGCTCAGGAAGCGCAGCGCCGGCAAGTTGTAAAACAAGCCGGCAGCGAAAAAAGCAGAAAGACTAAGCGGTTGACAAGGTTATTTAAATCAAGTCATAATGCGAGGCTTCGCTGACAACAGGTCAGCAGCGCGAAACAGAGATGTTAGCGCTACGCTCTTTAACAACATACAGCCGATAAGCGTGGGCGTTTGAGGCGAGTGCCAGATTCAGTGGTGACATTGAATCAGGTCTAAACGACCTTAAACGCTCATGGATAGAGAAGTGAAGTTCACTTCGATTCCTATGAGTAAACCTCAAGCTCGACCTGAAGAGTTTGATCCTGGCTCAGATTGAACGCTGGCGGCATGCCTTACACATGCA
>JANMMD010000029.1:0-8458 GCA_031372905.1 Betaproteobacteria bacterium | reverse complement strand
CTGGTGGCCGACGTCGAAAGGTCCACCGAGATCGCGCAGCTGGAGGCGCAGGAAAAGGCCGCGCGCCGTTATGCCGAGGCGGTGGCTGCCGGCGGCCAGCCGCAGGTGAGCTGGAACGTCGGCGGCAGCGCCGCTGCTGGCAACAACAGCGGCAGCTCCGGGCACAGCGGGACCACACGCAGTGGTTCGTACTCCGTCGGCCTGTCGGTGAGCGTGCCGCTCTTGAGCCCTGGCGTCGAGCCCGCCACCGGTGCGGCGCGCAAGCGCGCCGAGGCCGCGCGCCTGCAGCGCGCCGAGGCGCTGGAGTCGCGCCGCTTCCGCGTGGCCGAGGTCCACGAACAAGCCCTGGCCGCGGTGGAGCGTGCGCGCCGCCTGGCCGAAGTGCTGAAGAACAGCGAGCAGGTGCGCAGCTTCACGCTGCAGCAGTGGCAGCAGCTGGGCAAGCGCAGCCTCTTCGACGTGATGGCCGCCGAGGCCGACCACTACAACATGCGCGTGGCCTATGTGAATGCGCTGCACGACGTGCAGCAGCTCAACGCCAACCTGTTGACGCTGGGCCGCGGCGTCATCGAATGGCTGCGCTGAAGCGCGGCCTCCTCTGCACAACCCATTTCACCCCCACCGAAAGCACTCCATGAGCCCCAAGAAGGTCCTCAACGTCGGCGGCAACAACAAGAGCATCCCGCTGCCGCCGCAATACAACGGCTACGAACACCTGCTGCTGGACATCGACCCCACGGGCAAGCCCGACATCTGCTGCGACGCGCGCAAGCTCACCACGCTGGAGCCGGCGCAGTTCGACGCCATCTACAACTCGCACAACCTGGAGCACTACTACCGCCACGACGTGGGCGCGGTGCTCGCCGGCTTCAAGCATGTGCTGAAGGACGGGGGCTTCATCCAGATCCGCGTGCCCGACATGGCCGAAGTCTTCCGCCGCGTGGTGGAAGGGGGCCTGGACATCGACGACGCGCTCTACCAATCGGCCGCCGGGCCCATCATGGCGCTGGACGTGATCTACGGCTTCCAGCTGCAGATCGAGCGCAGCGGGCAGGAGTTCTTTGCCCACAAGACCGGCTTCACGCAGAAGTCGCTGCTCAACGCCCTGCAGAAGGCCGGCTTCACGAAGATCTACAGCAGCACCGGCAACCTGGAAATCACCGCGGTGGCCTTCAAGGGCCAGCCGACGGCCGAGACCCTGGCGCTGTGGGGCTTGAAGCCCGAGGTCGCGGTGGAAGAAGCCGCCGAGGCGCTGGCATGAGCGCACGCGAAGCGCCGTTCGAAGCGGGCTCGGTGCCGGCCGCGGCGCCCTTGATGCCGACAACGCCGGCGCCTTCCATCCAGATCTACCAGACCTTCCACAAGGACTACCTCAGCAACCCGAAGGCCGGGTGGCTGCGGCCCGTGGGCGTGGGGGGCTACACGCACGAGGGCTTCGAGTCCGACGCCACGGGCGAGCACATCGCCGCGCTCAACCCGTATTACTGCGAGCTGACGGTGCAGTACTGGGCCTGGAAGAACACGCAGAGCGACTACGTGGGCCTGTGCCACTACCGCCGCCTGATGAACTTCGTGATGGACCAGACGTGGCTGGCGCCGGGCAATTCCAGCCTGCCGCTGGACCCCGGCATGGTCGACTACCTGTCCTCGCCGGCGCAGCACCAGCGCCTGCAGGCGCTGCTGACGCAGTACGACGTGATCGTGCCGCGCCAGGTGCGCACCCTGCCTTCCATCGAGCACCAGTACGTGTCGTGCGTCGAGCGTGCGCCGTGGGAGGCCTTCCTGCGCGTGCTCAAGCTCGTCTACTCGGCTCACCCGGGCGTGGAAGACTATTTCCGTCTCGCGCCGCAGGCGCCGATGTGGAACATGTTCGTCATGCGCCGCGACCTCTTCGACGCCTACAGCCGGGAGCTCTTCCTGGTGCTGGACGCGGTGTTCGAACAGATCGGCGCGCCCTACGACAGCTACCAGAACCGCTACCCGGGCTTTCTGGGTGAGCGCTTTCTCGGCTTGTGGCTGCACCTGAGGCGGCCGCGCACCTGCGAAGTGCCGATGCTGCACTTCAGCTGAACGCGAAGGAGCTGCCATGCACGCAAGACCTCAGCATCCCCAGCACATCGGCATGGCCGGCGCCGGCCTGTCGTGTGCGGTGATCGCGCGCGAGCTGGCTGAAGCCGGGCACCGCGTCACCATCTTGGAAAAGCGCGCTCACGTGGCGGGCAATTGCCACACCGAGCGCGATGCGGCGTCGGGTGTGCTGCTGCACGTGTACGGCCCGCACATCTTCCATACGGACGACGAAGAGGTGTGGCAGCTGGTCAACCGCTACATGAACTTCAAGCCGTTCGTGAACCGCGTCAAGGCCACCACCGGCGGGCGCGTGTTTTCGCTGCCCATCAACCTGCTGACCATCAATCAATTCTTCGGCCGCACCTTCAGTCCGTCGGAAGCCCGTGCCTTCATCGAAAGCCGCGCCGACCGCAGCATCGTCGAGCCGCAGAACTTCGAGGAACAGGCGCTGCGCTTCATCGGCCCCGAGCTCTACGAAGCCTTCTTCAAGGGCTACACGCTCAAGCAGTGGGAGGTGGACCCGAAGCGCCTGCCCGCTTCCATCCTGAAGCGGCTGCCGGTGCGCTTCAACTACGACGACAACTACTTCTTCCACCGCCACCAGGGCATGCCCGAAGAGGGCTACACGCCGATGGTGCAGCGCATGCTGGACCATCCGAACATCAGCGTGCATCTGGGCGAAGGCCTGGCGGCGGCCGACGTGGCGCGCTTCGACCACGTGTACTGGTCGGGCCCGCTCGACGGCTACTTTGGTTTCGACGAAGGCCGGCTGCCTTACCGCACGCTGGACTTCCAGCGCTTCGAGGGCGTGGGCGACCTGCAGGGCTGCGCGGTGATGAACTACACCGATGCCGCTGTGCCCTACACGCGCATCACCGAGCACAAGCACTTCGCGCCCTGGGAAAGCCACGAGGCCTCGGTGTGCTACCGCGAGTTCAGCCGCCATTGCGGCGCGGACGACATCCCCTACTACCCCGTGCACCTGACCGAGGGCGACGTGCTGCTGCAGCGCTACCAGGCGCGCGCGCGGCAAGAGCGTCGCGTCACCTTCGTCGGCCGGCTGGGCACCTACCGCTACATGGACATGGACGTGACGATCCGCGCGGCCCTGGATGTCGCGCGCGCGGCCTTGGCAGCGACCACGGGCTTGCGCCAGGCGGCTTGAGCGCGCCGCCTATGCGCGGCTGAACATATCGCGCCCGCGGCTGGCGTTGGGAAGAATCGCGGCTCCCGCCGCAACCTCTCTTCCCCGCCGCATGAGCGCACGCAGAACCTTCGCATCCCGCATCGTTGCCGCCCTCGGGCTGGCCGCCGCCATGGCCGCCACCACGTCCGCGGTCGCTCAAGGCAAGTTCATCGTCGTGGCCAGCACCACGTCGACCGAGCAGTCGGGCCTGTTCGGCCATCTGCTGCCGATCTACAAGCAGGCCAGCGGTGTGAGCGTGCGCGTGGTGGCCCTGGGCACCGGCCAGGCGCTGGACAGCGGCCGTCGTGGCGATGCCGACGTCGTCTTCGTGCACGACCCGGTGGCCGAGGAAAAATTCGTCGCCGAAGGCTACGGTCTCAGGCGCCTGCCCGTCATGTACAACGATTTCGTGCTGATCGGTCCGAAGGGCGACCCGGCCGGCGTGCGCGGCGCCGACGTGGCCGCCGCGCGCAAGAAGCTGGCCGGCAGCGGCACCAGCTTCATCTCGCGCGGCGACAAGAGCGGCACCCACGCCGCGGAGTTGCGCTACTGGAAGACTGCCGGCCTCGACATCGCCACCGCCAAGCCCGCCGGCTACAAGGAGTGCGGCTGCGGCATGGGCCCGGCGCTGAACATCGCGTCTTCCACCAACGCCTACGTGCTGGCCGACCGCGGCACCTGGCTGAACTTCAAGAACCGCGGTGAGCTCGCGGTGCTGGTGCAGGGTGACCAGCGCCTCTTCAACCAGTACGGCGCGATGGTGGTGAACGCCGCGAAACACCCGCACGTGAAGACCGAACTCGGGCAGGGCTTCGTCGACTGGCTGGTGTCGCCCGCCGGGCAGGCGGCGATTGCCGGCTACAAGATTGCCGGCGAGCAGCTCTTTTTTCCGAACGCGCGCTGAACGCACCGCCAATCACCGTGGACAAGGAACAAGGCGCCGGGCCCTCGCGGGCACCGGCGCCTTGTTTTTGTGCCGGCCGGGCTTAGATCAGCGGCACCGAGTTGCGCAGCAGGTCGTCGTCCACCATGCCACGGCTCATCAGGCCACCCGCACCGCCGGCACTCGCCACCGCGGCGGGTGCCGCGACGCTGGTGTCGCCGCTGCCGGGCAGCAGCTCCGTGGCCGGGCCACTCAGCAGTTCAGCAGCGGTCGGTGCTGCGGCGGGCTGCTTGGCGAACCACACGTCGGCCATCGCCGCTTCGCTGCCGTCGGTCTTGGTGTAGCTGCCGGTCAGGCCCAGCAGGTTGCCGTTGTTGAGATCGCGGCCCTTGCTGAAGTCGAGGTTGATCTCGGCCACGCCCATGTCCAGCAGCCCCTTCAGTTCGCCCGCATCGGTGATGCCGTCGCTGTTGGCATCCACCCAGAGCTTGAGCTCGCCGAAGGCCTTGTCGGCGGCCGAGAGCTTGCCGTCGCCGTTGCTGTCCAGCGCGGCCATGGCGCGGTAACCGTCACCGGCACGCTGGCCGTTGGCGAGCTCGGTGGCGCCGCCGAAGAGCTCGCGCCCGTCGTCGATGCTGCCGTTGCCGTTGATGTCACGCACCAGCAGGCCGTCCTGCGCGCTGGCCCAGCCCACCTGGGCCTTCTGGCCGGTTGCGGTGAGGTCGAAGTTCACGCCATTGCGGGCCGCCAGGGTCTGCACGCCGTCGCCGTTCAAGTCCAGCACGATGGGCGTCACGGCCTGCAGCGCGGCGAACTGCTCGGTGCTCATCGCGGCCCAGTCTTCACCCTCGAAGGCGTTGTACTGGTCCATGGTCATCGCGCCCAGGTCGGCCACTTCGAACGCCACCACCTGGTCGGTGGACAGCGCGGTGATGTGGTCTTCCGTCAGTGCGCGGGCCTGGGCGGTGGTCAGCGCGACGATGTCCTGCGTGGACAGCCCGGCCACCTGCTCGGTGCTCAGCGATGCGATCTGCAGCGTGGTCAGCGCAGCGAACTGGCTGGTGCTGAGCGCCGCGATCTCTGCGGTGTCGAAGGTGGCCAGTTGTGCCGTCGTCAGTGCCGCCACCTGGGTGTTGGTCAGCTGGCCGAGCTGCACCGTGCTCAGGGCATCAACTTGTGCGGTGCTCAACGCGGCAATCTGCGCCGTGGTGAAGGCCTGCAGGTCGGCCGACTCCATCGCCACCAGGTCTTCTGTCTCCAGGGCGCGCACTTGCGCAGTGCTCAGCGCCGCCACCTGGACGGTGGTCAGGGCCTGCACCTGGGCCGTGCCCAGCGCCTCGATGTCCTCGGTGCCCAGGGCGCGGATCTGCGCCGTGGTCATCGTGGCGAGGTCGGCAGCGGCCAGGGTCGAGACCTGGGCCGTGGTCAGGCTGGCCACTTGCGCCGTGGTCAGCGCGGTGATCTGTGCGCTGCCGAAGTTCGACAGGTCGGCACCGCTCAGCGCCTGCAGCTGCGCCGTGGTCAGCGCGGCCACCTGGGCGGTGGTCAGCGCCGCCAGCTGGCCGCCGGTCAGCGCGTCGATCTGCGCCGTGGTGAAGGCAGCCACCTGCGCCGCACCCATCGCGGCCAGGTCGGCGGTTTCCAGTGCCGCCACGTCGGCCACTTCCAGCGCCTGCACCTGCGCCGTGGTCAGCGCGGCCACCTGGGCCGTGCTCAGGGCCACGATGCCCGCGGTGTTGAGGCCGGCGATGGCCGCCGCGTTCAGCGCCCGGATCTGCGCCGTGCTCAGCGCGGCCAGATCGGCCGTCTCCAGGCCGTTGGCCTGGGCCGAGCTGAAGGCCGCCACTTGCGCCACCGTCATCGCGGCAAACTGCGCCGTGGTGAACTGCGCCAGGTCGCCCGCCGAGAGGCCACCGATCTGGCCGATGTTCAGCGCCGCCACCTGGCGGGTCGTCATGCCGGCCAACTGGCCGGCGCTCATCGCACCCAGCTGGTCGACCGTGAAGGCGCCCACCTGCGACACGCTCATCAGTGCCAGGTCGGCCGATTCCAGCGCCGTGATGTTGGCCGTGGCAAGTGCCCGTACCTGCTGCGTGCTTAGCGCCACCACCTGGGCGCTGCCGAGCGCGGCCAGGCCGGCGGTGGACAGCGCCGCGATGCCTGCGGTGCTGATGGCCTTGACCTGCGCCGTGCTCATGGCCGCCAGGTCTTCGGTCTGCAGCGCGTTGATCTGCGCCGTGCTCAGCTTGGCGACTTGCGCCGTCGTCAGGGCCTGGAACTGCGCCGAGCTCAGCGTGTTCAGCGTGGCCGCGGCGATCGAGTCGATCTGTGCGGTGCCGATGGCGGCCAGCTGTGCGGTGCCCAGGTTCGTGAGCTGTTCGCTCGTCAGGGCGCCCACCTGGGCGGCGGTCAGCGCGCGGATCTGCGCCGTGCCCATCGCAGCCAGGTCGGCGGTTTCCATCGCGGCCAGGTCAGCCGTCTGGATGGCCGTGACCTGGCTGGTGCGCAGGGCCGCCACCTGCTCGGTGCCCATGGCTTGCAGTTGTGCGGCGGACAGCGCGACGATGTTGTCGGTGTTCAGCGCACGCACCTGGTCGGTGGTCAGTGCCGCCAGGTCGGCGTTCTGCAGGCCGGCCACCTGGGCGGTGGTCAGCGCAGCAATCTGCGCCGTGGTCAGCACCTGCATCTGGTTGGTGGCCAGGGTGTTGAGCTTGGCCGAATCCAGCGCTGCGATCTGCGCCGTGGTCAGGTAGCTCAGCTGGCTGTCCGTCAGGTTGGTCAGCTGCGTGGTGGTCAGGGCCGCCACTTGCGTGGTGGAAAGGCCCGCCAGCTGGCTCTGGCTCAACTGCGCGAGGTCGGCGGTTTCCATCTGCGCCAGGTTGGCGGTGCTGATGGCACGCAGTTGCGCGGTGCTCAGGCCACTGATCTGGTTCGTCGCCAGCGCCTGCAGCTGGCCGGCGCTCAGCGCGGCGATGCCGGCGGTGCTGATGCCCCGCAGTTGCAGGTCGGTCAGCGAAGCGAGGTCGACGGTCTCCATTGCGGCCACCTGCGCCGTGGTCAGGCTGCCCAGCTGGGCGGCACTGAGCGCGGCGAATTCAGCCGTGCCGAGAGACTGCAGGCGTGTGGCGTCGATGGCCGCCAGCTGGGCCGTGCCCATGGCGCTGAGCAGGGGGTCGCTGAGGTTGGACAGCTGCGTCGTCGTCAGTGCGGCCACCTGGGCCGTGGACAGCGCCGCGAACTGCGCCGCGCTCAGCGCGTTCAGGTCGTCGGTGGCCATGGCCACCAGCGTGGCCGTCGGGATGGCCTTCAGCTGCGTGGCCGTCAACACCGCCACCTGCGCGGTGGTCAGCGCCTCGAACTGCGCCTGGCTCAGCGCGGCGATGGCGCTGGTGGACAAGGCCTCGACCTGCGCCGTCAACAGCGCGGCGAGATCGACGGTTTCCATGCCCGCGGCTTGCGCTGCGCTGAGGCTGGCCACCTGGGCCACGCTCAGGGCCGCAAACTGTGCAGTGGTCAGCTCGGCCAGGTCGCTGGCGCTGATGGCACGCAGTTGCGCCGTGCTGAGGTAACCCAGGCGGGTGTTGTCCAGCGCCGAGAGTTGCGCGGTGGTCAGGGCGTCGATCTGCACGGTGGACAGGGCCGCCACCTGCGCGCTGCTCAGCGCGTTGAGGTCGACGGTTTCCAGCGCGGCCACCTGGGCGGCCGTGAGGGCGCGCAGCTGGGCCGTGGTGAGTGCAGCCACTTGCGCGGTGCTCAGGCCGCCGATGACGGCCGCACTGAAGGCCGACAGCGCCGCGGTGCCGATGGCCGCCACCTGCGTGGCCGAGAGGAAGCCGATGTCGGTGCTGTCCAGCGCAGCGGCCTGGCTGGCCGTGAGGGCCGGCAGTTGCGCGGTGGTCAGCACACCCAGCTGGGTGCTGCTCATGGCCGAGAGATCCACCGCTTCGATGGCGGCGATCTGGGCCGTGCTCAGCGCCACCACCTGGGCGGTGGTGAGGGCGGCGATGCCGGCGGTGGTCAGCGCGGCGATGGCGGCCGTGCTCAGCGCGCCGAGCTGGCTGGTGGACAGCGCGGCGACGTCCGCCGTTTCCATGTTGGCGATCTGATCCTCGCTCAGGCGTGCGATCTGGGCCGTGCTCAGCGCCCGGATCTGCGCCGTGTCCATGGCGGCGAGTGCAGCCGGCTCCAGGGCGCGGATCTGCGTCGTCGTCAGCAGCGGCACCTGGGCCGTGCTCAGGCCGGCGATGCTGGCGGTGCTGAGCGCCGCAATGGCGGCGGTGTTCAAGGAGCCGATGGTCGCGGTGCCGAAGGCAGCCAGG
>JANMMD010000021.1:0-61049 GCA_031372905.1 Betaproteobacteria bacterium | reverse complement strand
GAGGGCCAGGCGCTGCTGAAGGAGCGTTCACCGCTGAACTTCGCGGCCAGCATCGAGCGCCCGCTGCTCATCGGCCAGGGCGCCAACGACCCGCGCGTGAACGTGGCCGAAAGCGACCAGATCGTCGACGCGATGAAGGCGCGCGGCATCCCCGTGACCTACATCGTCTTCCCCGACGAAGGCCACGGTTTTGCGCGGCCGGTCAACAACATCGCCTTCAACGCGGTGACGGAAAACTTCCTCGCGCGCTGCCTCGGCGGCCGCGCTGAAGGCATGGCCGACACGCTGAAGGCCAGCACCGCGCAGGTGCGCCACGGCGCCGAGTTCGCGCCCGGGCTGAAGGAAGCGCTGACGGTGAAGTGAGCGCGGGCCGCCGCCTCAATAGTGGGGCGGCAGTTCGTCGCGCAGGCTGCGGAAGGCCGGCTGCGGCGCTTCCAGCGCCTGCTCGCGCAGCACCATCAACGCGCGCTGCAATGCATCGATCTGCGCCTGCTGGCGCACCACCACCTCGTTCAGGCGGTCGAGCAGGTCTTCGCTGTAGCTGGCCTTGATCTCCAGCTCGGTGAGGCGGGCTTCGGTGCGGTCGTCCATCGTGGGCCGGATTCTCGCTGACGGCCCTGGCCAGCGCCCTGCGGCTCCCATAACGATCCGATAACGGCCACCGACGCAGACTGCCCGCATCAACAACGGCAGGGAGCGGGCCATGGACACGACAGATCTCAGCCGGCGGCGGCTGCTGGCGCTCTCGGGCAGCGGCATGGTGTGGGTGAGCCTGGCGGGCTGCGGCGGGGGCGGCGAGGAGGCATCGGCACCCGCATCCGCACCGGCTCCGGCACCCGTGGCCGGCCCGGCGCCAGCACCGGCATCTCCAGCGCCCGCCCCACCAAGTCCGGCCCCTCCGTCACCGCCTCCGCCTCCGCCGCCACCACCGCCGCCCCCCACTGGCGCCAGCGGCTTCGAAGGCAACGGCGCGGCGGCCGCCGGTAGTGTTGGCACCCCCATCAGCGCGGCGCAGCGGGTGGCCGCGATGGACAGCGTGACGACCGCGATGTCCGCCCTGTCCTCCACAGCCAGTGGCGGCCCGCGCCTGGACGCCGTGGCGCTGGCGCAGCAGCTGCAGCGCATGCCGGCCTTCCACCGCGTGGGCATCTCCTCGCGGATGGGCAATGTCTGGGCGCGCTTCACCGACGGCCGCAGCCTGGTGCTGGTGAACAACCTGCGGCCCGACGCCAATGCCACCGGCGTGGCCCCCGCGGTGCCGGTGGCCGCACGTGCGCAGGCGCTGGGCACGCGGCCCCCGCCAGCCCGGGCACTGGCCGGCGGCATCGACCTGCCGGCGCTGCTGGTGCAAAACCAGTACCGCCAGCTCGACATGCTCGGCCGCGCGCCCCTCAGCAGCGCCGTCGAAGCCGCCCACCTCTGCCAGGACTGGGTCGACGGCGACACGCTGCCCGCGTTGCGCCAGCTGGCCCAGGGCCGCGGCATGCTGCTGCCCGAGATCCAGCGCCAGCTGCCACCCGACAACGGCCTGGACAACGGCGTCGAGGGCCTGCGCGAGGTGCGCGGCGACGGCATCTTCTTCATCACGGCCTGCGCGGCCGAAGTGGGCAGCAGCGAAGCGCCCACCTCGGTGATCTGCACCGCCACGCCGCACACCGAAGCCAACGAGGCGCGCTACGCCAACGAGCTGAGCAGCAGCGCGCTGGCCTACGCCGTCAGCTGGCGCGGCACCGAGGCCGGCTGGCAGCCCCACCCGTGCCTGGCGATGACGCACTTCTTCCCGGCGCTGTCGCACTGGAGTTTCCCCACCGAGTGCATCGCCATCCTCAACCTCACCGGCGGCTCGGTGCTGGCCGAATGGGGCAACGCACTCAGCGGCGCCGGGCTGCGCAATCTCTACACCTGGGACAAGCCCGTGCCCTGGCAGCGCATGCTCGCCTTTGCCGACGACCTGCTGCAGATCGAGCTGGGCAGCAACAAGCTCGACGGCCGTCTCGTGCGCCAGGAACCGAACCCGCGCCTGCGCGCCTACGGCGTGGGCGCCACCGTGGGCTACCTCATCAACCGCCGCCTGGGCGACGACGCCGGCGGCCGCAACCAGGCCAACTACCTGCCGGAGAGATCGCCCACGGGCTACGCCAGCGTGCTGGTGCCCACCATCGACTACGTGAGCTTCAACGAGAACGAGCCCTACATCGAGCTCGTGGGCCAGTTTGGCCGTGCGCAGGGGCTGTTCAAGACGCCTGAGGTACTCGTCGGCGGCAGCCCCCAGGCCGCGGGCAGCGGCGCGCTGGCGCGCACCGACGGGCTGATGACGGGCGGCGAGGCCACGGCCGCGCCCCTCTGGCGCGGCGACCTGCTGCAGGCGCCGCTGCGCAGCGGCCAGCTGGCACGCGGCGGCTATGTGCAGGTGGTCAACGGCGACCGCTGGTCCAACCTGCTGCAGGTGACGTTCTGGGAGATTCCCATCAGCGTCACCTCGGTCATCAGCGGCGGCCTGACGCTGCAGCTGAGCATCACGCTGACGGTGCGCGCCGACGTGCGCGGCTACCGCCTGGCGCCCGACGGCGACCGCTGGGTGGGCGGCACGATGCGCATCCTGGGCAGCAGTGCCGACAGCCGCGCCACCTTCACGGCCACCGGCGAAATCACGCAGACCGTGGGCCGCGAGACCACCACCATCAGCTGGTCGGGCAGCGGCGGCGTCAGCAGCCGCCCGGGTAACCTGCTGGTGGGTGGCAACGGCCTGCTCGACTGGCGCGCGCGGCGCTGGGCGCCGCACATCTCGGTGACGAGCGCCGGCGCCTACCCGCAGCGCACATGGGTGACGCGCAGCGACCCCAGCCTGGGCATCGTCACCGTGCGCGACGTCATCGAGCAGGTGCCGGTGAGCTTCTTTGCGCCGCTGCTGCCGGTGCCGCCGCTGGAGCTGGCCTTCGACGAACACTGGAACCTGCAGGCCGGCAGCTACGTGAACAGCACCGAGCCGGTCTCGCTGCTGGGCGAGCGCACACGCACCACTTCCATGAACTGGGGCGCGGTGGCAGCCACCTGCTCACCGGTGGACGACACCTACGGCGGCGTGTGACGAGCGACGTTTGATGGGCGGCAGGCCCAGCGCCGGCAGCCCTGCTGGCGGCAGACTGGAGCCCGCGCTGTAAGAATGCGGCAGCACGCACGACCCCGCCAGTCGACCCCGAACGGAGCCCGCCCATGCCCTACCGTCCAACGCGCCGCGCGGCGCTGCTTGCGTTGCCCGCCCTGGCCGCCTCGGTGCCAGCCCTGGCTCACGCCGACAGCGGCCCGTTGCGCTTCGGCGTCGGCCTCTACCAGGCCGACAAGGAAAAGAACGACGCCACCTACCGCCCGCTGGCCGAGCACCTGTCGCGCCAGCTCGGCCGCCCCGTCAAGCTCTACACGGTGGACACCTGGGAAGGCCTGGCCAAGAGCCTGGCCGCCGGCGAAACCGACATCGCCCTGATGGGCCCCTGGGGCTATGTGCTGGCCCACCACGTGGCCGGCGCGCAAGCCGTGGCGACCATCCTCTACGACGGCAAGCCCGAGTACTTCGCGATCATGGTCACGCACCCGACCTCGGGCATCAAGACCATCGCCGACCTGAAGGGCCGCACCTTTGCCTTCGGCGACAAGGGCTCGACCTCGGGTTACCTGATTCCCTTCCACCATTTCCAGAAGAACAACATCGACCCCGAGAAGTACCTCGGCCGCGTGCTCTACACGCGCCACCAGGCCATCGAGATGCAGGTCACGCGCGGCGAGATCGACGCCGGCGCCGACTACAACCGCAACCGCGACGCGATGATTGCCGAGGGCCTGATCAAGGCTAGCGACAGCGTGGTGTTCTGGACCAGCGACCCGCTTCCCAACGACGCCCTGGCCGTGCGCGCCGAACTCGCCAAGGACACCGCCTTCGTCACGCGCCTGCGCGCCGCGCTGGCCAGCGTCGGCCCCGAACTCGCACGCACGCCGGGGCTGCTGCCGGCCCGCTACAGCGGCTTCGTCGCCAAGGACAACAGCTTCTACAAGCCCATCCGCGACGCCGGCCTGGCCACCGGCAAGTTGCCGGCGCAGTGAGCACGGCCGACACCGCCACCACGCCACTGGCGGGTACGGGCACGGGCGCTGCGCCTGCCCCGCACGGTGCGGCGCGCCGGCACGCCCGCCCATGGACATTGCCGGCGCTGCTGCTGGCGATCACGCTGCTCGTGCTGGCCAGTCTCTTCACGCTGGCCGCTGAAGACGAACTGGGGCTGGGCCGCAAACCGTGGCAGAACCTGCAGCGCACGGCGGCAGAACTCTCCGAACCGAGTTTCCTGCGCCTGTGGTTCGGCAACCCGCGGCTGGAGGTGCGTGACGGCGACGGCCGCGTGCTGCGCGTGGAAGACCAGCGCGAGACCGAAGCGAAGTACCTCGCAGGCGTCGGCCGCGCGCTGTGGACCACGCTGCGCATCGCCACGCTGGGCACCGCGCTGGCCGCTTTGCTGGCCTTGCCGCTGGGGCTGCTGGCGGCCCGCAACCTGGGCGCACCACGGCCGCTGGCCTGGGCCGCCAAGGCGGTGCTGAATGCGCTGCGCTCCATCCACACGCTGGTGTTCGGCCTGCTGCTGGTGGGCATCGTGGGCCTGGGGGCCACCGCGGGCATCCTGGCCGTGGCGCTGCACTCGGCGGGCACGCTGGGCAAGCTGCTGGCCGAAAGCATCGAGACGCTGGACCCTGCGCCGCTCGACGCCGTGCGTGCCACCGGCGCCACCAGCGCGCAGGTGTTCTTCCTCGGCGTGTGGCCGGCGGTGCTGCCGCAGTTCACCTCGCAGACGCTCTACGTCTGGGAGTTCAACCTGCGCGACAGCACCGTGCTGGGCCTGGTGGGCGCGGGCGGGCTGGGGCTGCTACTGAGCGAGGCGATGTCGCTCTTCCAGTGGGGCCGCCTAGCCACGCTGCTGCTGGCCATCGTGGCGACGGTGAGCCTGCTCGATGCCTTGAGCCGCGCGGTGCGGCAGCGGCTGGTGTGATGAACACGGCGATCAACCAGCCCCTCATCCGCGCCGATGGCCTGCATGTGCGCGCCGCCGCAGCCGCCAGCGCCCCGGTGTTGCTGCGGGAGCTGGCCTTCAGCATCCAGCCCGGTGAACGTGTGGTGCTGGTGGGACACAACGGCGCCGGCAAATCCAGCCTGCTGCGCGCGTTGACGGGCTTTGCGCCTGTGCACAAAGGCAGCCTTCGCGTGCTGGACACCGAAATGAGTGGCATCGCTGCACCGGCGCCGCTGCGCCAGCTTCGTGCACGCGTGGCCCAGGTGCACCAGGGCCTGCACCTGGTGGCGCGGCTGAGTGCGCTGGACAACGTGCTGATCGGCGGCGCCGCGCGCCACCCCTCGCCCTGGACCTGGCTGCGCCGCTGGCCCGCCGCCGAACGGGCCGCCGCGCGCGAGGCCCTGGCCTGGGTGGGCCTGGCCCACGCCGCGGCACGCCGCACCGATGAACTCTCGGGCGGTGAACGTCAGAAGGTGGCCTTGGCGCGCGCGCTGCACCAGCGCCCCGTGCTGCTGCTGGCCGACGAGCCCACCGCCAGCCTGGACGCCGACGCGGCAGACGACGTGGTGGCGCTGCTCAACCGCGCGGTGCAGGAACGCGCGGTGACGCTGGTGTGTGTGGTGCACGACCTCGACCTGGTGCCGCGCCTGGCGCAGCGCGCGATTGCGCTGCGCCATGGCCGCGTCGTCGCCGACATGGCCGTGAACGCACAAACGCCGGCGGTCTTGCGCGGCCTGCTGAAGTGAACGAACCCGGACGCTCCTGCCCGCTGCGCTACCGCTACGGCGCGGCAGCGCTGGCCGGCGCGCCGGAAATGGCTACCACCACGCTGTATGTCATCGGCGGCCTCTACGGCAACCTGCGCGCACTCGACGCCGTCGAGGCGCTGGCGCGCGCCGAGGCCACGCCGCCGCGCCTGTGCTTCAACGGCGATTTCCACTGGTTCGACATCGACGACGCCGCACATGCCGAGATCAACGCCCGCGTGCTGGCCCACGATGCGCTGCAGGGCAATGTCGAGGCCGAGTTCGGCAGCGCGGACGACGACGCCGGCTGCGGCTGCGCCTATCCGGAGAGCGTGGATGCCGGCGTGGTGGCGCGCTCCAACCTCATCCACCGCGAACTCAAGGCCACGGCCGCGCGCCAGCCCGCCGCCACACGGGCTCTGGTCAGTGCGCTGCCGATGTTCAGGCGCTACCGCGTCGGCCAAACCCGCATCGGCGTGGTGCATGGCGATGCCGATTCGCTGGCCGGCTGGCGCTTCGACGTGGCCGCGCTGGACGAGCCCGCCGCGCTGCCCTGGCTGCAGCGCGTGTTCACGCAGGCGCAGGTGGACATCTTCGCCAGCACCCACACCTGCCTGCCTGCGCTGCGCACGGTGCCGCGCCCGGGCCAGCCCGATGCCGCCGTGGTGAACAACGGGGCTGCCGGTATGCCCAACTTCAGAAATGCAGTGACAGGCCTGTGCACGCGCATCGCCACCACGCCGGCGCCGGGCGGGGTGGTGCATGAGCAGCACGTGGGTGATGTCTTCATCGCGCTGCTGCCGCTGGCCTACGACGCGCCACGCTGGCGGGCCGAGTTCGAGGCCCAGTGGCCGCCGGGCTCGGCGGCCCACGTCTCCTACTTCGAGCGCATCGCGCACGGGCCGGGCTACACACCGGCACAGGCGGTGGGAGGCTACTGAGCAGGCCCTTGCGTGATCTGCAGCAGATAGGGCTCGTTGCCCACGCCGGTGACGGTGGCCACCACGGCTGCGTTGTCCAGGTCCACCATCCACAGCGTGCCGCCGCCGGAGGCATTGACGCCACCACCACTGACGGCCGCGAACTTGCCGTCCGGCGTGGTCGCAACACCGCGCGGCCGAGCCGGCGCGCCATCCGGACGGACCAGCGGTATGCGAGCGATTTCCGCCTGCGGGTCACCCGCGATCGCGCGGCGCACATCAACCACCGACAGGTTGTTGGTCCGGAAGTTGGCGACAAGCAGCCGCTTGCCATCTGGCGTGAACGCGAGGCCGAACGGGCGCGAGGCCGCAGCGGCGGCATCCGTGCCGACACGAACGTTGGCGACGATGGGGCTGGCGTGGCCAGAGATCGCGCGCGACACGTCGATGAGCGAAATGGTGTTGCCCTCGACGCCCGTTTCAGCGCTTTCGCGATTGCCTACCGCAACCACGCTGTTTGCCGAATTGATGGCCAGCCCCCAAGGCCCCACACCAGTGGCGATGCGGCGCACCTCGGCGTCGGCCCGTCCGACCAGCAGGCGTCGCACGTCAACCACCGAGACGTCATCGGTACCGCCGTTCGCCACGAAGGCGTACCCCCCTCGCATGGAGCTGACCACGATGCCGTTGGAATCGGTGAAGCAGCCAAAGTCAGCGTTGGGCGAGGCGAACGGAGCGCTCGCCGGATCGTTGGCCAGAGCGGTACACGACTTGCCCTGGCTTTGCGGCACCGCGCCGCCATTGCCCAGGGCCAGTTTGAGGCTCTGCAACACCTGCCCGCTTTGCAGATCAAGCACATTCAGTTCACGCGCGCCGTCCTCGGGACCATTGCCCTCGGAGTGAGTCACGAACGCGGTTCCCAGGTTGGGCATCAGGGCCAGTCCCACGGGTCCGTAAGCGCCGGTCGGCACCCAGGCTCGCACAGCACCCAGCGTGCCGTTGTTCACCGGGTCCAACGCGGCCTTGAGGTCGAGGATGGCGACATTGCCCGCATAACCGTGCTGGAAGAACCCCACCTGTGCGGGCGTCGCGATGCCGGCATGGTTGACGACGTAGGCGTAACGGCCCTGCTGCGGAATGACGATGTTGCTGGGCAGGCCGGCCGCTGGTGTGTCGGGCACGCCATCGCCGTTGGTGTCGACGTCGGGCGTCACCCGCACGCGGCTGATCACGGCATTGGCCGTCCTGATTAGCGATGAAGTTCAGCAACCCTGATGCCGCGCTGCGGGCTTCTGGGCGCGCGAACCAGAGCGACCAGCAGATCGCTGAGGATGGCGCGCAGGTCGTAGCGCCGGTTGAACCGGAACTGCGCCTCGGCCAGGCGGCGATAGGCGTACTTGGCGAACTTGATGGCGTGGTAGGTGCCGGTGAGCGAGGTCTTCACGTTGCCGATGAGGGTGTTGACGGCCTTGAACTTCTCGTTGAGGACGCTGGCCTTGCCGCCGCCGGTGATCTCACGGTCATGGACTGCGCCAGCGCTGGAGGCGACCTGGAAGCAGTTCAGGCCATCGGACACCAGGGTCAGCGGCAGCGCCGTGTGCCGTGCCAGGAACTCCTCCATGGCCTTGTTCGTGAAGGGCTGAGGCGACAGGCAGGCCAGGTGGGGCAAGCCGTCCTCGGTGGTCTGAACCGCGGCCACGAAGGGCACCTTGTTCTCCGAGCCCCGGCCGGACTTGCCGCCGCTGCGCTCGCCACCGAGGTAGGCGTCGTCGATCTCGACCCTGCCTGTGAGCTGCCGGTCGGCCTCGGCCAGCCGCATGCCCTCCAGGATCTTGTGCTTGACTAGCCAGGCCGTGCGGTAGCAAACGCCCAGGTGTCGCTTGAGTTCCAGGGCCGAGACGTTGGTCTTGGACTGGGTCAGCAGTTGCATCGCCAGGAACCAGCTCGTCAACGGCAGCTTGCTGGACTCGAAGATCGTGCCGCTGAGGACGCTGCACTGGTACTGGCAGCCAGCGCACTGCCAGTAGCGTCGGCCCTGCCGCTCGAAGCTCGTTCGGACCTCGCAAACACCGCAGCGAGGGCACTCGAAGCCCCGGGGCCAGCGCCGGGCGATCAGCGCCGCCTCACACAGCTCGTCGGTGCCGTACAGGTTCAAGAACTCCCGCATCGAAAGCCCTGGCTGGAACTGAACTCGGTTCATCGGCATGGCGCATCTCCTTGGTGGATGCAGCCATCGTCAGCCCTCACTGGCTCACTGCGTGAGCCTGCTGAACTTCGTCGCTAATCAGGTTGGCCGTTGCATGGTTGGCGGGAAGCAAGGCCTTGCCGAGGTCGATCACCGTCACGGCCGGGTCGCGTCGCCCGGTGACGAGTGCATAGGGGCCGCCAGCCCAAGCCTCGGCGACCGCCGCGGCACACAAAGTGGCCGCTGCACACACTTGAATCCAATGACGATGGGTCATGTTCTGGGGTCTCCTGTTGTGGGTTTGAAGTTCTCCGATGAGCCTAATGCAGCCTCTTGGGCCCGACAATCCGTGGCGCTCGCTAGACGTTGGCGCAGGCCGGGTGGCGATCCGGGGCGGGTGGGTGGGGCCGCACAACACAGTTCATCGTCGCGGCCGCTGGCAGCGGCCATGCCGACGAGCCGCTGCGCAGCTGTTCGTAGGCCAGCTTCACGACGCCATAGCACTCGCAGCAGCGCCGCTCCAGCGCGGGCCGGTCCAGCACCTGAATGAGGCCGCGGCTGTAGCGGATCGAGCCTTCGCGCTGCAGCCGCAGCGCGGCGGCCGTCACGCCCTCGCGGCGCACGCCGAGCATGCTGGCGATGCGTTCCTGCGTCACCCGCAGCTCGTCGCCCTCCTGGCGGTCCAGGTGCTGCAGCAGCCAGCGGCAGAGCTGCGGGCCCAGGGCGTGGTGGCGGTGGCAGGCCGAGGTTTGCGCCATGTGCGTGATGAGCGCTTGCGTGTAGCGCAGCAACTGCTGCATGAAGGGCTCGGCATCGCGCGCCAGGTCGGCGATGTCACGCGCGCTCATGCGCCAGGCCAGGCCCGGGCGCTGCACCAAGGCGCTGCTGTGCGCCGTGCCGCCGCCCATGAAGGCGCAGACACCGACCACACCCTCGCGGCCCACCACCGCCACCTCGGCGGCAGCACCGTCTTGCAGCCCCGAGACCAACGAGACCACGGCCGTCAGCGGAAAGTAGACATGGCGCAGCACCGTGCCCGCCTCGAAAAGCATCGTGCCGGCGGCGAGTTCGACACTCTCGGCGCGCTGGTGTACCAGCGCGCTCACTTCCGGCGGCAGTGAAGCCAGCAACTGGTTGGTCAGCGAAGACTCGCGGTAAGCCATCAATGCGCCTCTTTGGGGACCGACCCGGGGTGGGTCGAGGAAGCGCAATCTAGGTCTCGGCGGGTCTTTGCCCTACGTCGAAAGACACAGATGCGCCAGCACCACAGGCAGGCAGGCCGCCGCGCTCAGACCAGCGGCCGCAAGGCCGGACGGCCGTCCCCGTAGAGGTCGGCCAGGCGCGCCATCGTCTTCACATCGCGCAGGTAGAGGCGGCCGTCGGCGATGCGGTGCAGGCCGCGCCGCTCGAGCTTGTGCAAAGTCTTGTTGGTGTGCACCAGCGACAGGCCCAGGCCGTCGGCGATGTGCTGCTGGGTCAGCGGAAAGGGCACGCCGCCGGCGCCCGCATCGGCCTGCATCGCGGCGGCGCGCTTGAAGAGCAGGATCAGCATCGACGCGATGCGCTCTTCGGCGCTGCGGCGCCCCACCGAGAGCAGCGTGTCGTCGACCATCGACTCTTCGTGCGCGGTGAGCCAGGTGACCTTGAAGCCCATCGCCGGGCTGCGGCGGTGCAGTTCCCACAGCGCGTCGCGCTGGAAGACGCAGAACATCGCTTCGGTGAGTGTTTCCACGCCGTGGGCGGCGGCATCGCCCATCTTCTGCTGCACGCCGATGAAATCGCCAGCCAGCAGGAAGTTCAGGATCTGGCGGCGCCCGTCGCTCAAGGTCTTGTAGCGGAAGGCCCAGCCGTGCAGCAGGGTGTAGAGCGGCGCGTCGGTCTGGCCTTCGTGGATGAGCGATTCGCCAGCGCCCAGCCGGCGCTCGCGGCGCTTCAGCGACTGCACCAGCTCGAGCTCTTCACCCTCGGGCTCGTGGAAGATCTTCAGCGCGCGCAGCGGGCAGGCCCGGCACGGGGTTTCAACCGGCGTGGCGGGCATGGCACTGCCAGCGGGTGCGGGCAGTGCGGGCGTGGCCGTCATGGCTGCGGTGCCGGGCACTCAGGGTGCAGGGCCTGCGGCCTTCATCTCGAAGGTGTAGGCGAGGAAGGCCAGCATGTCGGCCCGCTCTTCGATGATCTTGCTGGTGGGCTTGCCGGCGCCGTGGCCGGCGTTGGTCTCGATGCGAATGAGCTTGGGCGCCGCACCCGTGTCGGCGGCCTGCAGCGCCGCGGTGTACTTGAAGCTGTGCGCAGGCACCACGCGGTCGTCGTGGTCGGCGGTCATCACCAGCACCGGCGGATACTTCTTGCCGGACTGGATGTTGTGCAGCGGCGAATAGGCCTTCAGCGCCTTGAACTGCTCGGCGTCGTCGGACGAGCCGTAGTCGCTGACCCAGGCCCAGCCGATGGTGAACTTGTGGAAGCGCAGCATGTCCATCACGCCCACCGCGGGCACGGCGGCACCGAAGAGATCGGGCCGCTGGTTCACCACCGCGCCCACCAGCAGGCCGCCGTTGCTGCCGCCGTTCACGGCCAGCTTCGCCGGGCTGGTGATCTTCTGCGCCACCAGCCACTCGCCGGCGGCGATGAAGTCGTCGAAGACGTTCTGCTTCTGCAGCTTGGTGCCGGCCTCGTGCCAGGCGCGGCCGTACTCGCCGCCGCCGCGGATGGCGGCCGTGACGTACACGCCGCCCATCTGCATCCAGGTGGCCGCGGTGACGTTGAAGCCCGGCGTGGTGGGCACGTTGAAGCCGCCGTAGCCATACAGCAGCGTCGGGTTGCTGCCGTCGAGCTTCAGGCCCTTCCTGTGGCCGATGAAGACGGGGAAGCGCGCGCCGTCCTTGCTGGTGACGAAGGCGCGGCGGGTCTCGAACTGGTTGGGGTCGAAGGCCGTCTTCGGGCGCTTGAAGAGCGAAGTGGTGTCGCTCTTCAGGTCGAGCCGCAGAATGTCGGCCGGCGTCACCAGACTGGTGTAACTGAAGAAGGTCTCGTCGTCCTGCCAACGGCCGCCAAAGCCGCTGGCCGTGCCCACGCCCGGCAGCGGCAGTTCACGCTGCAGCTGGCCGCCGGCGGCGTGGATGCGCACCAGCGTGGAGGCATCGCGCAGGTACTGCAGGATGTAGCGCCCGCCCACGGCGCTGGCGGTCACCAGGGTGTCCGATGTCTCGGCCACCAGGGGCTGGAAGTCGGGCGCGGCTTCGCTGCGATTGCGATCGAGCTGCGCGCCCAGCTCCACGCTGACGAGACGGCCGTTGGGCGCGCCGCGGTCAGTGCGCAGCACCAGGCGGGAACCGTCCAGCGCCAGCGGCAGGTATTGCGCGTCGAAAGCCAGCGTCAGCGGCTGGGGGCGGCCGCCCCGGTAGGCGCCGCCCTGCAGCGGCAGCAGCATCAGCCCATTGCGCCGGCCAGTGCCGTTGCTGACACTGACGATCAGCAGCCGGCCGTCGTCGGTGACGCGGGTGCCGAAGCCCCACTGCTTCTCGCGCGGGTTGTCCAGCACCAGCACGTCGGCCGACTGCGGCGTGCCCAGGCGGTGGTAGTAGAGCTTCTGGAAATAGTTGACGCCGCTGAGCGCGGTGCCCGGGGCGGGCTCGTCATAGCGTGAGTAGAAGAAGCCCTGGCTGTCGGGCGTCCAGGTGGCGCTGCTGAACTTCACCCAGTCGATGGTGTCGGGCAGGTCCTGCCCGGTAGCCAGGTCACGCACGCGCCAGATCTGCCAGTCCGAGCCGGCCTTCGCCACGCCATAGGCCAGCAGCTTGCCGTCGCGGCTGGGCACGGTGCCGGTCAAAGCCACGGTGCCGTCCTTGCTGAGCGTGTTCGGGTCCAGCGCCACCACCGGCGTGGCCGACAGCGACGGCGCCATGTAGAGCACCGCCTGTTGCTGCAGGCCGTCGTTGCGCGTCCAGAAATAGCGGCCGCCTTCCTTGAAGGGCACGCCATAGCGTTCGAAGTTGAACATCGCCGTGTAGAGCTGCCGCGTCGGCAGACGCTGCGGCATCGCGGCAAAGTACTTCTCGGTGACGGCGTTCTGCGCCTGCACCCAGGCTTTGGTCTCGGCGCTGTTGTCGTCTTCCAGCCAGCGGTAGGGGTCGGCGACGCGGGTGCCGTGATAGGTGTCGGCATGGTCGACGCTGCGCGTGGCGGGGTAGCTCAACGCCAGGGTCGGGGCCGGGCCTTGCGCCTGCGCGGCAGAGAGCACCAGGGCCAGCAAGGCCGGCGTGGCCAGGTTCAACAGCGTGGGGGTCGGTTTCATGCGGTGCAGCAGTGTGCGGTGGGGAGCCGCATTGTGCTGAAAACGCCGCACGGCCTTCAGGGCAGGGCCAGGCCCTCTTGTTGCCACACCGCGCGCGCCGCGTCGCTGCGCAGATGGGCCACGAACTCGGCCGCCAGTGCAGTGCGGCGGCTGCCGAGAACCACATGCGCGCCATAGCGCAGCGGTGTGGTGGTGGGCAGGGTCTCGACGGCGCGCACGCCGGGGCCGGCTGCGGCAGCGTCGCTGGCATAGACGAAACCGGCGTCGACGTCACCGCGCTGCACCAGCGCCAGCACCTCGGCGGCGCTGCCCGCCTGCACCAGCTTGCGCTGCACCGAGGGCCACAGCCGCTGGCCGTTGATGGCTTCTCGCGCATAGCGACCGACGGCCACCGTGTTGACCCGGCCGATGGCAATGCGCAACACCTCGGGCCGGGCCAAGTCGGCCAGACGCTGCACGGTGCCTGTCGCAGATGTGGTGGCTGTGGCGGCTGCAGCACCGGGCACCACCAGCACCAGCGTGTTGGCGGCAAAGGCGCTGCGCACCTCGGCGCGCAGCAGCTGGCGTTGCACACCGAAAGCGGCGGTCTCGGCATCGGCCCCGGCGAGCACGTCGAAAGCCGCGCCGGGCGCCGCATCGGCAATCTGCATCAGCAAGGCACCGGGCTCACCGGCCACGAGCGTGACCTTCAGGCCAGGGCGGGTGGCCTCGAAGCTGCGCGCCACCGCGGCCATGGCCTTCAGCAGGCTGCTGTCGGCGGCCACCGTCAGAACCTGGGCCTGAGCCAATGCCATGGCTGGCAGTACGGCGCTCAGGGCCGCCGCGCACAGCCTGAGGACGAAGCGTCGAAATCGCAAGTTCACATGCATGCCGTGAGACTACGGCAAACGCATCAGGTACCCCGGTGCCCCGCGCACGGGCCCTGACGGCCCGCCGCGCCACCAGCGTTCAGGCCCCGTTGACGGCGGCCTCGACAGGCCGAGCCAGGCGGTAACCCGCGCCGCGCACGGTTTCCACCATGCTCGCGCAACCCGCCGCGGCCAACGCCTCGCGCAGACGCTTCACGTGCACGTCCACCGTGCGCTCTTCGATGAAGACATGGTCGCCCCACACGCGGTCGAGCAGCTGCGCGCGGGCATGCACGCGCTCGGGGTGGTTCATCAGAAAACGCAGCAGGCGGAACTCGGTGGGGCCCAGCTTCACCACGGTGCCGTTGGCCGAAACACGCATCGTGGCGGGATCGAGCACCAGCGCACCGATCTGCACCGCGGTGTCCAGGCTCTGCGGCGCCTTGCGGCGCAGCACCGAGCGGATGCGCGCCACCAGCACGCTGGGCGAGAACGGCTTGGCCAGATAGTCATCGGCGCCGCCGTCCAGGCCCTGCACCACGTCGCGCTCTTCGCTGCACGCGGTCAGCATCACGATGGGCAGGTCGCGCGTGCGCACATCGCGGCGCCAGCGCTGCGCAAGCTGCAGGCCGCTTTCGCCGGGCAGCATCCAGTCCAGCAGCACCAGGTCGGGAAGGGCCAGCCGGATGGCAGCCTCGGCGTCCTGCGAGCTGCCGACCACCTGCACCTCGTGCCCGTCGTGGCGCAGGTTCAGCGTGATCAGCTCGGCGATGGCGGGTTCGTCTTCGACGACAAGGATGCGGGCCATGGGGGGCTTTCGGTTATGTGGCGAGGTGGGCTGTGAAGAGGGGCGGGTCAGGCCACGACCGATTCGACGTCGCCCATCGGCGTGTGCCGCACATCGGTGCCCTTGACGACGTAGATCACCTGCTCGGCCAGGTTCTTGGCGTGGTCGCCCACGCGCTCGATGGCTTTCGCCACGAACACCAGGTCGATGCTGGCGGAAATGGTGCGCGGGTCTTCCATCATGTAGGTCACCAGCTTGCGCATCAGGCCGTCGAATTCGACGTCGATCTCGTTGTCCTTTTTCATCACCTCCAGCGCGGCATTGGCGTCCAGGCGGGCGAAGGCGTCGAGGGACTTGCGCAGCAGCGCGATGGCCAGGCTGGCCTCGAAGGAGATGTCACCCACCGGCAGGCGCAGCTTGCTGCTGATGCCGCTGTTCATCAGCCGCTGCATCGTGCGCGCGATGCGCGCGGCCTCGTCGCCCACGCGCTCCAGGTTGCCGATGGTCTTGCTGATGGCGATCAAGAGGCGCAGGTCGCGCGCAGTGGGCTGGCGCCGCGCGATGATCATGGAGAGATCGCGGTCGATCTCCATTTCCATCTGGTTCACGCGCTCCTCCACACGCAGCACGTTGCTGGCGGTTTCGCCGCTGGAATTCGTCAGCGCGTAGACCGCCTGCACCACCTGCGATTCCACCAGCCCGCCCATTTCCAGCACGCGCGAGGAAATGCCGCTGAGCTCTGAATCGAACTGCGTCGAGATGTGTTTGTCACTCATGAGAACTCCGATGCGGACCTAAAGAGACGGCGCCGCAGGGTTGATGCGGTAACCGCTGCCATTCACCGTTTTCACCAGATCGGCCACGCCGGCGTTGGCCAGCGAACGCCGCAGGCGACGCACGTACTGATCGACGGTGCGCAGGTCCACCGGGTGCTCGGCCCACACGGCGCGGCAGATGTCCTCGCGGCTGTGCACGCGCGCGGGCTCGGCCAGCAGGCAGCTCAGCAAACGGTGTTCGGTGCGCGGCAGGTCGAGCTCGACCCAGGCCTTGCCGCGGCGCAGCCGCAGCGTGGGCTGGTCTTGCGCCAGCTCCACCGCGCCGCACTGCAGCGGCGCCAGGCGCTCGCCGGGCAAGGGTGGGCGCAGCAGCGCCAGCAGACTTTGCACCAGTTCTCGCGGCTCGAAGGGTTTGCTCTGGCACAGGCTGGCCGCTGCGGCCTGCCCCTGGGCGTGCGCCTGGCGCACCCTGGCTTGTGCGGGTGTGGCTTCGCCCAACAACACCAGCGGCAAGGCAGGCGCGCCCTCGGGCGCCACCGAGGCGGCCTGCTGCAGCGCCCAGGCCAGATCGTCGGGGCTCAGGCCGTCCAGATCCAGCACCAGCAGCGCAGGGACCACATGGGCCAGCACGCGCCGGCCTTCTGCGGCACTGGGCACAGCCAGCGGAAAGCAACCTGCGCCGCGCAGTTGCAGGCTGAGCAGTTCCAGCAACCACGACTCGGCGGAGACCAGCAGCACCGGCTCGCCCAGCGCCGGCCCGGCTGCGGGCCGCACGGCGGGCGGCCTGCGCGTAGCGCGTGGGGTGGGCGTGCGGGCATGCAACATGGAACGACATCTTGCGACGCGGCTGTGACAAAGCGATGACGCCGTGGCCGGTCCGCCAGGCCTGGCAGCGCGCGTGGTTAGCATCCTGCCGGTGAGCACCTCCAGCAACTCCAGCGCCTGACATGGCCATCCAGTGGTTCCCCGGTCACATGCACACCACGCGGCTGGCGATGGTGGAGCGCATCAAGTCGGGCATCGATGTCGTCATCGAGTTGCTCGATGCCCGCCTGCCTGCGAGCAGCGCCAACCCCTTGTTGGCCACGCTGACCGCCGGCAAGCCGGCACTCAAATTGCTGAACAAGCAGGACCTGGCGGACCCTGTGCGCACCGAGGCCTGGCTGGCCCACTACAACGCTTTGCCCGACACCCGCGCCATCGGCCTGGATGCCAGCGAGGCCGCGCCCGCCGCCCGCCTGCTGCAGGCCTGCCGCGCGCTGGCGCCGCTGCGCGGTGGCATGGTGAAACCGCTGCGCGTGTTGATCTGCGGCGTACCGAACGTCGGCAAGAGCACCTTGATCAACACCCTGGTCAAACGCAAGGCCACCAAGACCGGCGACGAGGCCGGCATCACCAAGACCGAGCAGCCCATCGCACTGGCCAGCGACGTGACCCTGTACGACACCCCGGGCCTGCTGTGGCCGCGCATCACCGTGCCCGAAAGCGGCCTGCTGCTGGCGGCCAGCGGCGCGGTGGGGCGCAACGCCTACGACGAGCAGGAGGTGGCGCTGGCACTGCTGGAGCGTTTGCAGGCGGGCTACCCCGCGGCACTCGCCGCGCGCTACAGGCTGGCCAGCGCCGATCAGGCCGCCGCGCTGGCGGCCCTGCCCTCCGACCAGGTGCTGGAACGCGTCGCCCGCCAGCGCGGCTACATCGGCAGTGGCGCTGTGCTGAACCTGCAGAAAGCCGCCGAGGCGGTGCTGAACGACTTTCGCTCGGGCGCCATCGGCCGCGTGACGCTGGAGACGCCCGAAGAACACGCCGGCTGGGTGGCCGCTTCGCTGTTGCGCGAAGCCGAACGCACCGCAAAGAAGGCGGCACGCGAGCCAAACACCAAGAAGAAGACGCCACAACGGCCGGCCCCGCCGGCCGCGGCATGAGGGCTGGGCCGCGCCTGACTGCGCTTGAATGCGCTGGACGCGCCGTTAGATCAGCTCTTCCACCGTCAGCAGGCGGTAATGCACGGCCAGCGTCGCACCGCGTACGCGGGCGAGCTCGGCGGCTTGCGCAGCTTCGTCGGTGTCGTCCACCTTGACCAGCAGCCAGAGGTAGCCTTCGCGCGCCAGCGCGACGTAGCGCCGCAGCAGCGTGATCTCGTAGCCGAAGCCGGCCATCGCGCCCGCGTTGTCGGCCAGCGCCTCGAGCTCCGCCACGCTCTCACGCGGCGTGAACTGGCGCACTTCGGCGCTGGCCCAGCCAGCGCCTTGCAAGGCCGAGACCAAGGCGTCGGTCTGCGCTTGGTCGGGCAGCCCGATCATCACGTGGCCCACGGGTTTGAAAACGCCGAAGGACGTGGGCAGGTCGTCGGCATCGACGGCGTGGCTGTCCGTCTGCGCGTGTTCGTCTGCCATGCGTCGTGCTCCGTCAAAGTTGGACGCTCAGCTTGCCGGCAGGGCACACGCGAGTCGGTGCGATTTCGCACCCAGGCTCACCCACGACGCACTGCTTGGCCTAGCCGGGCGCCACGATGACCAGCGTCGAGACGGCGGACAGCACCACAACGGTCAGCAAGCCCAAGGCGCTGCCCCATCTGCTGCCCCAATGTCGTGCCCTGCGTGGACGATCAAGCATCGTTGGCTCCCTGGCACCGCTGGCCGGCGCGGTGCATGGCGCAAATGCAGCAAGGCCCATGCCGTTGCGCGGTGCTGTAATGGGGGGCTGCCCACGAGACCCGCGCAGAAATCGCAGGCCTGCCCATGCCCATGCAGACCCACGCGCACCCACGTACAGACGCACCCAGGCACGAACAAATGACGCCCACGCACCACCTCGCACTGCCCGCCCCCGCGCGCGCCCATGCCGTCGTCGTGGGCGGCGGCATCATGGGTGCCGATGTGGCGCTGGTGCTGGCGCGCGCCGGCTGCCATACCACGGTGGTCGAACAAGGCGACGTGCGACGTGCGGCGCTGCCGGCCTACTTCGAGGCGGGGCTGCGACAGCAGGGCGCCGAACGGTGGACAGGCCGAACGCGCGCGGTGGCCGCCCTGGCCGAGCTGTCGGCGCCAGAGTGGCAGCAGGTCGATCTCGTCGTCGAATGCATCCCCGAAAAACTGCCGCTGAAGCAGGCGCTCTTTGCCGAGCTGGTGCAGCACGCGCGGCCCGACGCGCTGCTCACCAGCAACAGCAGCAGCTTTCCCATCAGCGCCATCGCGCAAGGCCTGGCCACACGGCCGCGCATGCTGGGCCTGCACTTCTTCATGCCGGCCCACCTGGTGCCGCTGGTGGAGGTGGTGTGGAGTGCAGACACCGACCCGGCCGCAGCCCAGGCCCTGGGCGACTTCATGCGCCGCTGCGGCAGCGTGCCGGTGCAGGTGAAGAAGGACCTGCCGGGCTTCCTGGCCAACCGCTTGCAGCACGCGCTGGCGCGCGAGGCCTTCGCGATGATCGACGCCGGTGTGGCCACGCCCGACGACGTGGATGCCGCCGTGCGTTTCGGCTTCGGCTTCCGGTTTCTCGCCGCCGGACCGGTGATGCAGCGCGACCATGCCGGCATCGACACGCATTGCGCCGCGGCGGCGACGATGTACCCGTCGCTCGCCGCCAACACCGAGCCGGCCGCTGCGCTCAGCGAGCGCGTGGCGCGTGGTGATCTGGGCATGAAGTCGGGCCAGGGCTTCTTCGCCTGGCCCCCCGAGGCCATCGCGGCCGAACGGGCGCGCTACGACACATTGCTGCGCGCTGGGCTGCAACTGCTGAAGGCTGAGTTGCCGCCCATCGATCCTGGGGAATAGACCCGGGCGTGTGAGCCCCTGAATCAGCCGCGCGGCACGCGCACGCCGCTGGCCGGTGGCATCAGGAAGTCGAAATCCGCACCCTGGTCGGCCTGCGTCACGCTCTGCAGGAAGAGCTTGCGGTAACCGCGCTGCGCGGTGGGCGGCCTCACCGGTTGTGCCGCGGCTCGGCGCGCGAGTTCTTCATCGCTCACGCACAGCGTGAGCTCGCGCCGCGCCACGCTCAGGCGGATGCGGTCGCCGTTCTGCACCCAAGCCAGCGGCCCACCCACCGCCGCTTCGGGCGTGACGTGCAGCACGATGGTGCCGAAGGCGGTGCCGCTCATGCGGCCGTCGCTGATGCGCACGATGTCCTTCACGCCCGCGCGCAGCAGCTTTTTCGGGATCGGCAGGTAGCCCGCCTCGGGCATGGCCGCGCCCTTGGGGCCGATGTGCTTCAGCACCAGGATGTCGTCGGCCGTCACGTCGAGCTCGGGGCTGTCGATGCGCGCGGCCATGTCGGCGGCGTTCTCGAAGACCACGGCGCGGCCTTCGTGCTCCATCAGCCGCGCATCGGCGGCGCTCTGCTTGATGATGGCGCCGCCGGGCGCCAGGTTGCCGCGCAGCACGGCGATGGCGCCTTGCGGGTAGATCGGGCTGGATCTCGGGCGCACCACGTTTTGCGCGAAGCCGGGGCCGGCGCGCTCGATCTCTTCGCCGAGGGTTCGGCCCGTCACCGTCAGCGCGTCCAGGTGCAGCAGCGGTTTCAGTTCGCGCAGCAGCGTGGCCATGCCGCCGGCGGCATGGAAGTCTTCCATGTAGTGGTCGCCGCTGGGCTTCAGGTCCAGCAGCACCGGCGTCTCACTGCTCATGCGGTCGAGTGCGTCCAGGTCCACCTGCAGGCCCATGCGCCCGGCCATGGCGGTGAGGTGCACGATGCCGTTCGTGCTGCCGCCGATGGCCAGCAGCACGCGCATGGCGTTCTCGAAGGCCTTCTCGGTGAGGATCTTGTCGATGGTCAAGCCAATGCGCGCCATCTGCACGGCCTGCGCGCCGGTGAGCTCGGCGATGCGCACGCGGTCGGCCGTCACCGCAGGCGGGCTGGCGCCGCCGGGCACCGTCATGCCCAGGGCTTCGGCGATGCAGGCCATGGTGCTGGCCGTGCCCATCACCGAGCAGGTGCCGACGCTGGCCACGAGCTCGGAGTTGACCTCGCTAACCTCGGCCTCTTCGATGTCGCCGGCGCGGAAGCGGCCCCAATACCTTCTGCAGTCGGTGCAGGCGCCAACACGTTCACCGCGGTGGCTGCCGGTGAGCATGCTGCCGGTGATGAGCTGGATCGTCGGCAGCCCTGCCGAGGCCGCCCCCATCAGCTGCGCCGGCACGGTTTTGTCGCAGCCGCCGATCAGCACCACCGCGTCCATGGGCTGCGCGCGGATCAGCTCCTCGGTGTCCATGGCCATCAGGTTGCGCAGGTACATGCTGGTGGGCTGCGAAAAGCTCTCGTGCAGCGAGATCGTCGGGAAGTCCATCGGCAGGCCGCCAGCCAGCATCACGCCGCGCTTCACCGCCTCCATCAGCGCGGGCATGTTGCCGTGGCAGGGGTTGTAGGCGCTGGCGGTGTTGGTGATGGCGATCACGGGCCGCGCCAGTGATTCGTTCGTGTAGCCCGCGCCCTTGATGAAGGCCGTGCGCAGGAAGAGCGAAAAGCCGGTGTCGCCGTAGTTGGTGAGGCCGCGCCTCAGCCCCTGCACCGCGGCGGCGTCGTTGCCCTTCGGGTCTTGCGGTGTGTCGTCTTCGGTCTGCATGAGGGCCATTGGTCGCTGTCGATAATGGATTCTCGCCCTCACACCAAGAACATCGGAGATAGACCATGACCCGCACCGCCACCTTCACCCTGCGCCGCAGCCTGCTCGGCACCGCGGCGCTCGCCGCGCTGGCACTGGCCGCCCCCGGCATCGCGCTGGCCCAGGCCCAGGCCTACCCCGACAAGGCCGTGAAGCTGGTCGTGCCCTACCCGCCCGGCGGCGCCACCGATGTCATCGGCCGTGTGCTGGCGCAGAAGCTCGGCGCGGCCCTGGGCCAGCAGTTCATCGTCGACAACCGCGCCGGTGCCGGTGGCAGCCTGGGCGCGGGGCAGGTCGGCAAATCCACGCCCGATGGCTACACGCTGCTGATGGGCGCGCTGACCAGCCACAGCATCAATGCCGCGCTCAGCCCGGCCACCGTGCCCTACGACATCAACAAGAGCTTCGCGCCTGTGTCCATCGTCGGCACGGTGCCGCTGGTCTTCGTGGGGCACCCCGATGTCAAGGCCTAGACCTTGGGTGAACTCATCGCGCTGGCCAAGGCGCAACCGGGCAAGTTGGCGTTTGCGTCGGCAGGCAATGGTTCACCGCAGCACCTGGCCACCGAGATGTTCAAGCGCGTTGCCGGTGTCGACGTGTTGCACGTGCCCTACAAGGGCAGCGGCCCGGCGATCACCGACCTGATGGGCGGCCAGGTGCAGGCCATGATCGAAACCGCGCCCGCCGCGCAAGGCCATGTGAAGAGCGGCAAGCTGCGCGCGCTGGCCACCACCACCAGCGCGCCCGTGTGCACGCTGCCGGGTGTGCCCACCACCGCTCAGGCCGGCTTGCCGGGCTTCGAGGTGAGCTCGATGTTCGGCATCGTGGCCCCGGCCGGCACGCCCGAGGCGGTAGTCAACAAACTCAACGCGACGCTGAAGACCATCCTCGCCGACGCCGAGGTGCGCGAACAGTTGCTGGCCCAGGGCGCCATTGCCACCTACACCACGCCGGCCGATGCGGCCAAGGCGATCCAGGCCGAGTTCGCGAAGTGGGACAAGGTCATCAAGGAAGGCAACATCAAGGTCGAGTGAGGCCGTCCGCGTTCAGCGCCAGAACTTGGCGCCCCACAGCGCCAACGCAGCAACGATGAGCAGACACGGCGCGACACGGTGGCGCGTGCCGTGCGCGGGGCCGGCCTTCAGCAGCCACAGCGCCTGAAGCGCCACGGCCAGCAGCATGACGACGGTGGCGAAGAGCGCACGGTTGCCTGACGCATCGGTGAGCGCGGAGGGGTCGGTGGCCGGGTCCACCTCTGCCATCCACGCGTACTTGTCGCCTGGCAGCACGGCCAGCACCAGCAAGCCTGCGGCACTGACGGCATAGCCCAGCCAGGCCCAGACCGGCACGGACTTGCGGTGCGGGTTCACGAGCCGAGCAGCCCCGACAGCCGCGACCAGAACTTCACGATGAAGTTGCCGTAGCTCGTGTTCTTGCGGATTTTTTCCAGGCTCAGCCCCAGGCCGCGGTTGTAGCGCGCGCCGGCCACGCGCACGGCGTCCATGTCCAGCGCCGGCCTGGCGGTCTGCAGCCCGTCCTTGTCGATTATCTGCCGCAGATGGCGCGCCACGAGGTCGATGTTGAAGGCGTCGTTTTCCAGGCAGGTGGACAGGCCGCGCAGCTGCTCGGTCGTGAGCTTGGCAGGGTCCAGCCCGAGGGTGTTCGCAGCGGTGCGCAGCTGCATGCTGACGGCGCCGAAAGACGTCTTGGCGGGCGCGTTGGTGATGGTCAGGTTGCGGTCCACCCAATCCGGGCCGCTCCAGTCGAAGGCGCGCACCTCGAAGGCCAGGCGGTCGATGCCCGAAGGGTCGCCGGCGACCTCGATCCAGCACACGCCCGCCAGCAGCTCGGCCGGGAAACCCTGGTCGCGCGCCGCCACGCGGATGGCCGACGCGTTGTGCGCCACCCAGCCGTCCTTGAAGCGCTGGATGTAGGCCTTGCCGCCACCCCAGCGCTCGGGCACCAGCTTCCACATCAGCACGTCGGACGTGCTCCAGCGGGCCGGCGAATGGGTGACGCTGCAAGCAAACTCGGGCATGGCAGTTGTCCTGGCGCAAAGGGTTGATCACCAACGCTGCGCAGCGATCTTGGCACGAAGCGGCGCTGCTGCCCACGGGTCGCCAGGCTGGTCGCACGGCGCGGCATTGGCTATGCTGCGGCCCGGCGTGCCGGCGGGGCCGGCATCCACTCAGTTCAAAGATTGGGCACACGGCAACGCCGTGGCCTGCCGCTGGAGGAGAGCGCATGAAGACCCCCTTGCAGAACGCCGCTTGGGCCACACGGGCGGCGGCCACCGCCGCGTGCCTGATCGTGGGGGCCGGCGCCGCCCTGGCGCAGGACGCAGGCACGCGCAACCCGGGCACGCCAGACCTGCGCTTCGAGGGCGTGTGGGCCAAGCCCGGGTCGGTGACCTTGATCAAGCAGTTTCCCAAGCACCTGGTGCTGCAGGGCAAGGACGAAGCCTCGGTGTGGTCGGCGCGCTGCGTGCTGGGTGGCGGCAAGGCGGTGTGCCGCGGCCACGGCTTTACCATCACCGGCTACGACTTCGCCTACGAAAGCGTCGTCACGCTGGAAGCCGGCCAGGTGCGCGATGTCTGGCGCGCCGTCTTCCCCGATGCGCAAGACTTGAGCGGCAACGACCTGCTGCGCTCGGTGCCGCTGCCGGCCTTCGAACCCGGCCGCAAATCGCCGTGAAGCCGCGCCCCTGAACACGGTGGTCTGCCCGAGCCGCCGCGGTTTCAGCGCGGCGCTGCTGGTGGCTTCGGCGCTGCCGGGCCTGGCGGCTGCGCAGGGTGCGGTGCCTTCACCGCACGCCATCGCCATCCCGCGCTGGTTCTCCAACAGCCTGCTCGACTTCAAGGACGAGATTCCCGAAGCCGCGCGCGAAGGCAGGCGCGTGCTGCTTTACTTCGGCCAGGACGGCTGCCCCTACTGCAAGGCGCTGATGCAGGCCAATTTCGGGCCTGGCGCGGCGGCGGCCGCCATCACCGAGAAGACGCGCAAGCACTTCACCGCCATCGCCGTGAACATCTGGGGCGATCTCGACGTGACCTGGGTCGATGGCACCCGCACCACCGAAAAGGGCCTGGCGCGGCAGCTGAAGGTGCAGTTCACGCCGACGCTGCTGTTCTTCGAGACCGACGGCAGCCTGGCCTTGCGCCTGGACGGCTACCAGCCGCCGGAACGCTTCACGCATGTGCTCGATTACGTCATCGAGCGCCGCGAGCGTGAGCTGTCGCTGGCCGAGTACCTGAACACCGTGGCGCCAGAGAAAAGTGCCGGTCCGTCCTTCGCGTCTGTCGGGCCGCAGCCCTATCTGATGAAGGACCCCTCGCGCCTTGCCCGCGCCGGCCGCAACAGGCCGCTGGCGGTGCTGTTCGAGGCGCCGGGCTGCAAGGCCTGCGCCGAGATGCATGGCGAGGCCTTCCAGCGTGATGGCCTGCGCCGCCAGCTTCGCGGCTTCGACGTCGCGCGGCTGCTGCCCAGCGGGCCCGGCGCGGCGCAGCCGCTGACCACCCCGGACGGCCGGCGCAGCGACACCCGCGCCTTCGCGCGCGAGTTGCGCGTGAACCTCTACCCCACCGTCGTCTTCTTCGACGCACAGGGCCGCGAGGTCTTCCGCTTCGATGGCTACATGCGGCCCTTCCACATCGAAAGCGCCTTCGACTACGTGGCCAGCGGCGCCTACCGGCGCGAGCCGCAGTTCCAGCGTTTTGTGCAGGCGCGCGCCGAGCGGCTGCAGCGTGCGGGGCAGCCTGTGGATCTCTGGCGCTGATCTGTCACCGAACGGGCACCGAGACGGCGCTTGCGCTGCGCTACCCCAAGTGCCTATGCCCTGGCGCTCGCATGCCCGGTGCTGCGCTGGCAGCATGCGCAGCATGACCACGCCCAGCAGCCCCCCCATCGCCAGCACCGCGGCCGAGCCTGCGGCCCCAGCCTGCGGCGCGGACGGCGCGCTCACCGTGCTTTACGACGGGGCCTGCCCGCTGTGCCGGCGCGAGATTGCGCTCTACCGCGGCTTGCCGGCCTCGCAGCCGCTGGCTTTCGTCGACGTCAGCGATACGAGCAGCGCGCTGCCAACCGGCACCGAGCGCGGGCAGCTGATGGCGCGCTTTCACGTGCAGCGGCCCGACGGCACGCTGGCCGACGGCGCGCGCGGCTTCGTCGCGCTGTGGGCGGTGCTGCCGGGCTGGCGCTGGCTGGCGCGCGTGGCAGCACTGCCCGGCGTCACCCCCGCGATGGAGCTGGCCTACCGCGCCTTCCTGCGCCTGCGCCCGCAGATGCAGCGCGTGGCGGCGGCCTTCGAGCCCGCCAGCCTGCCGGTGCCGGCCTCGCTGGTGGGCGAACTGCGCAGCGACCACGCCGGCGAAACCGGCGCGGTGTGGATCTACCGCGGCGTGCTGGCCCTCACGCGCGACGCCGCACTGCGCCGCTTTGCCGAAACGCACCTGGCCACAGAACAGGAGCACCTGCGCCTGATCACGCCCCTGCTGCCCTGGCCGCAGCGCAGCCGGCTGCTGCCGCTGTGGCGCGTGGCGGGGTTTTTCACCGGCGCGCTGCCGGCGCTGGCCGGCCCGCGTGCGGTGTACGCCACCATCGCTGCGGTGGAAACCTTCGTCGACCAGCACTACCAGCAGCAGCTCGACCAGATCGATGCGCTGCCCGCAGACACCCGCGAGAGTGCCGCGCCGCTGCGCGCACTGCTGGCGCGCTGCCAGGCCGATGAGTGCCACCACCGCGACGAGGCCACCGCGTTCGGAGCGGCACTGCGTGCTGACGCGCCAGGTTGGTTGACGCGGGCCTGGTGCGCCATGGTGGGCAGCGGTTCGGCCGCTGCGGTGGTGCTGGCCCGCCGCTTCTGAAACCAGGGGGCGGAGCGCGACTGCGCAGGCCGTCAGGCTTCGTAGCAGTAGCCCACGCCGTACACCGAACGGATGCGCTCGCTGCCCGCGCCGGCCTGCTCCAGCTTGCGGCGCAGGTTCTTCACGTGGCTGTCCACCGCCCGCTCCGTGGGCGCACGGGTGTCGCCATGCAATTGCTCCAGCAGCTGCCCGCGCGGATAGACGCGCCCAGGCTGCGAGGCCAGCGTGCTGAGCAGGCGGAATTCGATGGGCGTGAGGTCGAGATCGCGGCCCAGCCAGGCGGCACGCCACCGGTCTTCGTCGACCTGCAGCTCGGGGGCCGGGGACTCGACCCAAGGTGTCGACGGCGGCAAGGCCGCCGCGCGGCTGCGGCGCAGCACCGCCTTCACGCGCGCCAGCACCTCACGCGGGCTGAACGGGTTCTTCGCGATGTAGTCGTCGGCACCCAGCTCCAGGCCCGCCAGGCGGTCGGCCTCGTCGGCGCGCGCGGTGAGCATCACGATGGGTACGGCCGTCACCTGGCGCAGCTGGCGGCACAGCGACAGGCCGTCGAGGCCAGGCAACATCAGGTCGAGCAGCACCAGGTCGTGGCGGCGCGCCAGCCACGCTTGCAAGGCTTCGGCGCCATCGGCCACGCATTCGGTCTCGTGGCCGGCGGCCCGCAGGTAATCGGCCAGCAGCGCCGCCAGCTTGGGTTCGTCCTCCACCACCAGCACACGCGCCGGGCCAGGGTCGAGCGCGAGCGGTGAGGGTGGCGATGAGGGTGGCGGCGCCGGCGCCGGCGTTTCGCGGTCCACCGGCGTCAGCCGAGCGCGGGCAAGGCCACCCGCAGCCACAAACCGCCCATGGGCGAAGGCCGCGCCTCGATGCGGCCTTCGTGCGCCTGCACGATGCGCTCGCAGATCGACAAGCCCAGGCCGGCGCCACCGCTCTTGCGGCTGCGCGACGCTTCGGCGCGGAAGAAGCGTTCGAAGAGGCGTGGCAGCTGGTCGCCGCGCACACCCGGGGCGCTGTCGTGCAGGTCGATCAGCATCTGCCGGCCCTCGCGCCGCGCCTGCAGGCGCAGCGCACCGCCGGCGTCGGTGTAGCGGCAGCTGTTCTCCAGCAGGTTGGCGAAGAGCTGGCGCAGGCGGCGTGCATCGCCGAAAGCCGGCAGCGGCTCGGGCGGCAAGTCGAGCTGCAGCGCCAGGCCGCTGCTGCGCAGGCGCTCGCCGAAGGCGCCGGCGGCGTCGTCGATGATCTCGCGCAGGTCGAGCTCGGCCTTGCGATACGACAGCGCGCCGACATCGGCCAGCGAGAGCTCGTAGAGGTCGTCCACCAGCTTGTGCAGCGTGGCGACCTCGCCCTTCAGCGAACGCAGCGCGCTGGTGTCCAGCGGCCGCACGCCGTCTTCCAGCGCTTCCAGCTCGCCGTGCAGCACACCGAGAGGCGTGCGCAGCTCGTGCGACACATCGGCCATGAACTCGCGCCGCATGGCCTCGTTGCGCTGCAGCGTGAGCGCCAGCTGGTTGAAGTCACGCGAGAGGCGGCCGATCTCGTCGTCGTCGGCGCGTTCGGGCACGCGCGTGGTGTAGTCGCCGGCGGCCAGGCTGTGCGTGGCCTCGGCCACCTGCTGCACCGGCCGCAAGAGCCGGCGCGAGGCCCAGAAGGCCACCGCGGCGGCGAGCAGCACCGCCGCACCTCCCACCAGCCAACCGGTGCGCGCCTGGGCATCGGCAAAGCGCTTTTCAGCGCCGTAGCTGGCCGATTCGAACGGCGTCAGCGCCAGCCAGCCCACCGTGACGCCGTCGACGACGATGGCGCGTTCCACCGCGTTGTCGGCCGGGCTGCTGAAGCCGATGATGCGGCGGCGCTCGGCGTCCAGCAGCGTGAAGCGGCGCGAGGCGCCGGTCAGCTCTGCCGGGGTGGCCGTGGCCGGCGGGCGCTCGGTCAGCGGCACCGTGCTGTCTTCGGGCGCGGGGCGCAGCAGGCGGTACCAGATGTCGGGGCGCTCACGCACGAACTCCCAGTTGCCCTGCTCGCGGTAGCCGGCCGTGACTCCCGGTACGGCAAGATCGAGCCGGGTCACGGCCTGCTCGTTGAGGTAGCCGAGAAAGTCGCGGTTCAGGTTGACGTGCGCGCCCACGCCCATGGCGACAGCCACCACCACCGCGGCACCGAGCACGGCGGCAAACAGGCGGGCAGCGAGGTTAAGCTTCATGGCGGCAAAGGGGCTGGGCAGGGGCGATGGGATGCGGGTCTACACAAACCGGGGCCTGCGTGCAGGGGGTGTGCCGCGAGTCCTTCAGGCACACAAGCTCTTCAAAGTGTCTCCACATTGTGCGGGCAGCATCAAGCTGTGCAGAATTTCGCCCCCACCCGCCTCCCGTTCCTTGCCCCGGCCGCCGCGCTGCTGGTGGCGGGGTTGCTCACCGCCTGCCAGGACAAGCCGGCAGCCCCCGCCGCGCGCCCCGCGCCCGAAGTCGGCGTGGTCACCGTGGCTGCCACCGACGCACCGCTGCAGCTCGAGCTGCCCGGCCGCCTGAGCGCGAGCCAGCGCGCCGAGATCCGCCCGCAGGTGGGCGGCCTGGTGCAGAAGCGGCTCTTCACCGAAGGGGGGCGTGTCAGCGCCGGCCAGCCGCTCTACCAGCTGGACGCGGCGAGCTTCGAGGCCGAACGCGCACGCAGCGCCGCGGCGCTGCAGAAGACCGAGGCCCAGCTCGGCGCCGCGCGGGTGAAGGCAGCGCGTGATGCCGAACTGCTGAAGGCCGACGCCATCAGCCGCCAGGCCGCCGACGACAGCGCCGCGGCGGTGCGCCAGGCCGAGGCCGACGTGGCCGTGGCCAAGGCCGCGCTGGACGCAGCGATGGTGCAGCTGCAGCGCGCGCGCATCGTGGCACCCATCAGCGGCCGCATCGAGGTCTCCACCGTCACGCCGGGCGCGCTGGTCACGGCCAACCAGACGCAGGCGCTGACCACCATCCAGCAGCTCGACCCGATGTACGTGGACATCGTGCAGAGCAGCGCTGAGCTGCTGTCGCTGCGCAAGCAGCTCGAAGGCCAGAGCGCCAGCCAGAAGGTGCAGCTGGTGCTGGAAGACGGCAGCGTGCACGCCCAGCCGGCCACGCTGCAGTTCAGCGGCGTGACGGTGGACCCCGGCACCGGCAGCGTGACCCTGCGCGCCGTGGTGCCCAACCCGCAAGGCACGCTCTTGCCCGGCATGGTGGTGCAGGCGCGCCTGGTGGCGGGTGTGGACCGCGGCGTGCTGCTGGTGCCGCAGCAAGGCGTCAGCCGCACCGCCACCGGTGACGCCACCGCCATGGTGGTGGGCGAAGGCAACAAGGCAGAACGCCGCCGGCTGACCCTCTCACGCGCGGTGGGCAACCAGTGGCTGGTGACGAGCGGCTTGAAGGCCGGCGACCGCCTCATCGTCGAAGGCCTGCAGCGCGCGCGCCCCGACCAGGTGGTAACGCCCGTGGCCGCGGGCTCGAAGCCGGCGGGCAAGGGCGGTGGCAAAGGCGGCGGGAAGGGTGAAGGGAAAGGCGACGGCAAAGCTGCCTCCGGCGCCTCGGCCGCAGCCGCGGCCGGTGCTGGACCCGCCATGTCGGCCTCGGCGGCCCAGGCCGCACGCTGACCGGCACCGGAGCTGCCCACCATGGCCTCATTCTTCATCGACCGTCCCATCTTCGCGTGGGTGCTCGCCATCGTCATCATGCTGGCCGGCGGCGCCGCCACGCTGCTGCTGCCGCTGGAGCGCTACCCCGACATCGCGCCCACGCGCGTGAGCATCAACACCAGCTACCCGGGCGCCTCGGCGCAGACCATCGAAGACTCGGTGACGCAGATCGTCGAGCAGAGCCTGAAGGGCATCGATGGCCTGCTGTCCATCGAAAGCAGCAGCAGCGCCGCCGGCAGCGCCAACACCAACCTCACCTTCCAGGCCGGCACCAACCCCGACACCGCACAGGTGCAGGTGCAGAACAAGGTGCAGGCCATCATCAGCCGGCTGCCGCAGGCGGTGCAGGCGCAGGGCGTGCGCGTGACCAAGGCCAGCACCGAGTTCCTGATGGTGGCGATGCTGACCAGCGACGACCCCAACGTCAGTTCGGGCGACCTGGGCGACTACCTGAACAGCACGCTGGTGGACATCATCAGCCGCGTCGAGGGCGTGGGCGACATCAACGTCTTCGGCTCGGGCTATGCGATGCGCATCTGGCTCGACCCCGCCAAGCTGCAGCGCTACAACCTGGTGCCGGCTGACATCCGCACCGCGCTGCAGCAGCAGAACACCGAAGTGTCCGCGGGTCAGATCGGCGCGCTGCCGGCCCCCGAGGGCCAGCGCCTGAGCGCCATCATCACGGCGCGCTCCAAGCTCAACACCGCCGAGCAGTTCCGCAACGTGGTGCTGCGCGTGCAGCCCGATGGCTCGTCGCTGCTGCTGGGCGAAGTGGCGCGCGTGGAACTCGGCCGCGACAGCTACACCACCAACGTGCGCAGCAGCGGCCGCAACGCCGCGGGCCTGGCCATCTTCCCGGCCAGCGGCGCCAACGCGCTGACCACCGGCGACGGCATCAAGGCCAAGCTCAAGGAGCTGGAGCCGTTTTTCCCGCCCGGCTACAAGGCCACCATCACCTACGACACCACGCCTTTCGTGCGTGTCTCCATCAACGGCGTGGTGAAGACGCTGATCGAGGCCATGGTGCTGGTCGTCGTCATCATGTATCTCTTCATGCAGAACCTGCGTGCCACGCTGGTGCCGGCGATTGCCGTGCCGGTGGTGATGCTGGGCACGATGGGCATCCTGTCGGTGGCGGGTTTCTCGATCAACACGCTGACGATGTTCGGCCTGGTGCTGGCCATCGGCCTGCTGGTGGACGACGCCATCGTGGTGGTGGAAAACGTCGAGCGGCTCATGCGGGAGGAAGGTTTGTCCCCGCACGACGCCACCAAGAAAAGCATGCAGGAGATCAGCGGCGCGCTGGTTGGCATCGCCGTGGTGCTGAGCGCGGTGTTCATCCCGATGGCCTTCTTCGGCGGCAGCACGGGCGTCATCTACCGCCAGTTCAGCATCACGGTGGTGAGTGCGATGGTGCTCTCGGTGCTGGTGGCCATGAGCCTCTCACCGGCGTTGTGCGCGACGCTGCTGAAGCCGGTGCACCAGGGCGAACACGCCACGCACACGGGCCTCTTCGGCAAGCAGCTGGACTGGTTCTTCGGCGGATTCAACCGCGGCTTCGACCGCTTCACCGAACGGTACGTGCGCGGCGTCAGCTGGATGGGCAAGCGCGGCGTGCGCAGCTTCATCGTCTTCCTGCTGCTGGTGGGCGCCACGGGCTGGCTCTACAAGAGCCTGCCGACGTCCTTCCTGCCCGATGAAGACCAGGGCGGCCTGCAGATCCAGGTGCGCATGGGGCCTGGTTCCACTGGCGAACGCATGGAGGCGGTGGCCGCGCAGCTGGAGGCTTACCTGGCCGACCAGCCCGAGGTGCTGTACTACAACGTGGTGCGTGGCGCCGGTGGCGACCAGGGCTCGGGCCAGGGCTTCATCCGCCTCACCGACTGGAAGCTGCGGCCCGACAAGAGCCAGGGCGCGGGCGCGCTGGCCGAGCGGTTCAGCCGCGAACTCGGCCGCCGCGTGCGCGATGCGCAGGTCTTCATCGTGCAGCCGCCCACCGTGCGTGGCCTGGGCGGCAGCGCGGGCATCCAGCTCTTCCTGCAAGACCTGGGCGGCCTCGGCACCGAGCAGCTCACTGCCGCGCGCGAGCAGCTGATCGCGGCCGGCAACCAGCGGCCCGAACTCGCACGCACGCGCACCCAGAGCCTGACCGAGACGCCGCAGCTGAAGATCACCATCGACGACAGCAAGGCCGGTGTGCTGGGCGTGGCACCGAGCGTCATCAACGACACCTTGTCCATCGCCCTGGGCAGCAGCTATGTCAACGACTTCATCGACCGCGGCCGCGTCAAGCGCGTGGTGGTGCAGGGCGAGGCGGCCTACCGCGCGTCACCGGAAAACCTGAAGCACTGGTACGTGCGCAGCAACAGCGGGCAGATGGTGTCGATGGCGGCGTTTGCCAGCAGCAGCTGGAGCACTGCGCCGCGCCAGCTGGTGCGCTACAACGGCAGCCCGGCTTTCGAGATCCAGGCCGACGTGCCGCCAGGCGTGAGCTCGGGCGCGGCGATGATGGCGATGGAAGAACTGCTGCGCGAGATGCCCGCCGGCATCGGCTACGAATGGGCCGGCCGCAGCTATCAAGAGCGCCTGTCGGGCTCGCAGGCGCCGCTGCTGTATGCCGTCTCGGTGCTCTTCATCTTCCTCTGCCTGGCTGCGTTGTACGAGAGCTGGTCGGTGCCCTTCAGCGTGATGCTGGTGGTGCCGCTGGGCATCCTGGGCGCGCTGATGGCCAGCCACCTGGGCGGGCAGAACAACGACGTGTTTTTCCAGGTCGGCCTGCTGACGACGGTGGGCTTGAGCGCCAAGAACGCCATCCTCATCGTCGAGTTCGCCGAGACCTTGCGCAACCAGGGCATGGGCTTGTTCGACGCCACCATCAAGGCATGCCGCCAGCGGCTGCGGCCCATCCTGATGACTTCGCTGGCCTTCGGCATGGGCGTGCTGCCGCTGGCGCTGGCCAGCGGTGCGGGCTCGGGTTCGCAGAGGGCCATCGGCTTCGGTGTGCTGGGCGGCATGATCAGCGCCACGGCTCTAGGCATCTTCTTCGTGCCGCTGTTCTATCTGTGGGTGAAGTCGCTGTTCACCCGCGGCAAGTCCCAAGCGGCCGCCGCCGTGGGCACGCGCGAGGTGACGGCATGAAGGGCGCCGCCTTGGGCGCGTTCACGCTGGCGCTGGCCGGCTGCGGCAGCCTCGTGCCGCCCGTGGGCTCGGCGCAAGCGCCGCTGCGCGACAACTTCCGCACCGAGGCGGTGACCGCCGAAGCGCCGCTGGCCGGCGCGGTGACGGCCCACGAATGGGACGGCTTCTTCGCCGACGAGCGCCTGCGCCGCGTGGTGGGCCTGGCCCTGGCCGGCAACCGCAGTCTGCGCGCCAGCGTGGCGGCGGTGGAGCGTGCCCGCGCGCAGTACGGCATCACCGAGGCCAACCGCTGGCCCGACCTACGCGGCACCGCGTCTGCCGGCCAGCAGGGCACCGACGGTGGCGGCACCACCAACACCTACACCGTGAGCCTGGGCGTCACGGCCTGGGAAGTCGACCTCTTCAACCGCGTCGGCAGCCTGCAAGGCGCGGCGCTGGCGCGTTATCTCGCGCAGCAGGAAACGCAGCGCGGCGCGCGCCTGAGCGTGGTGGCACAGGTGGCCGATGCCTGGCTGACGCTGGCCGCCGAAGGCCAGCGCCTGCGCCTGGCTGAAGAACTGCGCAAGAGCCAGCAACAGACGCTGGACCTGACCGAGCGCCAGTACCAGCTGGGCGCGGCCTCGGGCCTGCAGCGCGCACGTGCGCAGACGGCCTACGAGGCCGCACGCGGTGAAGCCGCCCGCAGCGCCGCCGCCGTGCGCCAGGCCCGCCTGACGCTGGAACTGCTGGCCGGCCAGCCTCTGCCCGACGCCCTGCTGCCAGACGGGCAACTCGGGCCGGGCGGAACAGGTGGAACAGGCGGGCAGACCCCAGCGGCCACCGCGCTGCCCGACATTCCCGCCGGCCTGCCCGCCACGGTGCTGCTGCAGCGCCCTGACCTGCGCGCTGCCGAGCAGCAGCTGCAAGCCGCCGCCTACGACGTGGGCGCGGCGCGCGCGGCGCTGTTTCCGCGTCTCACGCTGACGGCCAACGCCGGCTTGCGCAGCGCTACCGTCGACGGCCTGGCCCGCAGCGGCAGCGGCTTCTGGAGCCTGCTGCCGAGCCTGGACGTGCCTCTTTTCGACGCCGGTGCACGCCAGGCGCAGGTGGACGTGACCCAGGCCACGCGCCGCGAGGTGTTGGCCAACTACGAGGCCTCGCTGCAATCGGCCTTCCGCGAGGTGGCGGACGCGCTGGCCGTGCGTGACAGCCTGGCCGAGCGCCTGGCCGCGCAGGCGGCCCAGGTGGAGGCCGCAGAGCGCAGCCTGAACCTGGCCGACCAGAGCTACCGCCTGGGCGCTTCGAGCCAGCTGGAACTGCTGGACGCGCAACGCCAGCTGGCTGCGGCGCGCCAGGGCCTGGTGACGCTGCGCCAGACCGAGCAAGCCAACCGCGTGGTGCTGCTGCGCGCACTGGGCGGCCGCTGGACCGCGCCCGGGGGCTGAAGCAGGGCGCTGAAAGGCCCGGGCCGCTGACTGGCCTAGGCCGTGAAGCGCAGCTGCCCCACGGCCACCGCCGCATTGCGGCGCCCCGGGTAGCTCAGCCAGCGCATCACGGTGTTGAGCTCGTGCACCACCGCGTCGGCCTCGATGCGCGAGCCGTCTTCCAGGGTCAGCGGGCTGGTGCTGTGCGCGTCGGCCACCAGCGTGAGGTCGTAGCCACGCTCCAGTGCGCCATAGGCGGTGGCGCGGATGCACCAGTTCGTCGAAGCGCCCGCCAGTACGATGTGGCTCACGCCCAGGCCGGCCAGCACCTCGTTCAGCGTCGTTTGCTCGAAGGCCGAATTGAACTGCTTGTGGATCAGCGCCTCGCCCGGCGCCGGCTGCAGCGCCGGCACCCACTGCCAGGGCGGGCTGCCCGAGGGCAGCTCGTCTTCGCTGGTGTGCTGCACCCACACCACCGGCACGCCTTCCTCGCGCGCCCGCTGCACGGTGCGCGCCACCTGGCCGATGACGCGGCTCGCGTCCCAGGCCTCCTGCATCACACCCACCTGCACGTCGACGACGAGCAGCGCTGCCTGGTCGCCTTCACGAACGGTGGCCATCGGCCTTCTCCTCAAAGCGTTGCGGGGACGAGGGAAACGACGGGGCCAGAAGGCCCGGCGGCTGGGCGCAACTATGCCAGCCCGGTGCCGGGCTCGGCGCTGGACGCCGTGGTCTGGGTTTCAGCGTCCAGGCAGTAGCCGATGCCGGTTTCGGTGCGCAGGTAGCGCGGTCGCGCGGGGTCGTCTTCCAGGCGCTGGCGCAGCTGCCGCACATAGATGCGCAGGTAGTGGCCCTGCTCGGCATGGCCGGGGCCCCAGACATCGCGCAGCAGCTGGCGCGAGGTGACGACGCGCCCGCAATGCCGTGCCAGCACATCGAGCAGCCGCCATTGCATGGCCGTCAGGCGCAGTGCCTGTTCACCGCGTTTGACGGTGCGCGCCGCCAGGTCGATGCTCACCTGCCCCAGCACCAGCCGCACCGGCTCGCCCAGCACCAGACGGACGGCGTTGCGGCGCGCCACACGCAGCCGGGCGTGCAGCTCGGCCACGCCGAAGGGCTTGGCCAGGTAGTCGTCGGCGCCGGCGTCCAGGGCCTCGACCTTCTGCTGCTCTTGCAGGCGCGCCGACAGCACGATGATGGTTCGCTGCGTCCAGGCGCGCAGCCGGCGTATCAGCGCCACGCCGTCTTCGTCGGGCAAGCCCAGGTCGATGAGAAAGATGTCGAAGGGCCGGTGCCGGGCCATGGCTTCCGCGGCACGCGCGCTGGTGGCTTCGTGCACGACATAGCCCTCGGCTTCCAGCGTCGTGCGCAAGAGCTGGCGGATGGCGAGTTCGTCCTCGATCACCAGCACCTGCAGCGGCAGTTCACGCGCAGTGCTCACCGGGCTGACCTCCTCATGCGTCTTCTTCCATCGCCACCTGGGCGCGCTCGGGCTGCGGCAAGCGCATCGTGAAGTGCGCGCCGGGCCCGGGCGTCACCTCGATGCTGCCGCCGTGCAGCTGGGCCACCGCCGCGCAGATGGCCAGGCCCAGGCCGGTGCCCTTCGTGGCGTCGGCGTGGCCGGCATGGCCGGCGCTGGCCGGGTTGCTGCCTTCGGCTCCGGCCGGACCGCGAAAGAATTTCTTGAAGACCTCGCGCTCCAGCCCGGCCGGCACACCCGGGCCGTCGTCCTGTACGCTGAGCTTCCAGGTCGAGCCCGCCACTGCCACGGCCACACGAATCTTGGCGCCTGCCGGGGCATGGCGCGTGGCGTTGTCCACCAGGTTCACCAGCGCCTGCTGCAGCAGCCGCGGGTCGCACCACACCACGTCGGCAGGCTCGGCCTGCACCAGCAAACGGTGCCCATTCACACGCTCACCCATGGCCGCCAGGCCTTCGGCCACCAGTTCATCGGCCGGGCACCATTCCGGGTTCAGGCGCACCGCGCCTTCTTCCATGCGCGCCATGTCGAGCAGGTCGCTGCTCAGCGTGTGCAGGCGCTGCGCCTGCTCCAGCACGCTGTGCAGCAGCAGCTGGCGTTGTGCCGCATCCAGCGCGTGGCCCTGTTCGATCAGGCTCGTGGCGGCGCCGACGATGGTGGTCAACGGCGTGCGGAAATCGTGCGAGACCCCGGCCAGCAGCGTGTTGCGCAGGCGTTCGGTCTCGGCCTCGACAGCCGCGGCGGCGCTGCGCTGTTCGTAGACCACGCGCTCCAGCGCCAGGCAGGCCTGGTTGGCGAAGGCGCGCAGCAGGTGTTCGTCTTCCGCCGTTTCTTCGGCGAACCTGGCCGGCTGCGGAAGGCGGCTGGCGGCGAGCAGGCCCAAGGGCCCGGGGCCGCCCAGCAGCGGGATGAAACGTGCCGGCGCGCCCGGCTGCACCACGGTGCCGGCGCCGGTGTCACGGCGCTCGCGCAGCGCGGCTTGCGCTGCCGGCCAGGCGGCGGCCAGCGCTTGCGAAGCCGACGCCGGCGCGGGCGGCAGCTGGCCGCTGGCGTCCAACAAGAACAGCCGCGCCGGGCTGCCCATGGTCTGTGTGACGGCGCTGGACACCGCATCGGCCACGGCCTCGGCAGTGCGCGCCTGCGCCAGCCGCAACGCGCATTGGTTCAGCGCTTGCGCGCGCTGCGAACGCGCCTCGGCGGCCTGCGCCTGGCGGCGGGAACGCGCCGCCAGGCGGCTGATGACCAGGCCCACGGCCAGCATCACGGCAAAGGTGAAGGAATGCTCCGGGTCGGAGGGAATCAGCGACCAGCGCGGCGGCACGAACAGCAGGTAGAACAGCAGCGTGCCGCCCACCGTGGTGAGCAGCGCCGCGGTGGCGCTCTTGCGCAGCGCCACGTAGGTGACGCCGGCCAGATACACCATCACGAGGTTGCTGAACTCGAACGCTGTGTCCAGCGCCAGGCCCAACAAGGTGCATGCGGTCAGCACGGTGCACACCGTGCCCCAGTCCTCGCGCCAGTCCTCTCGCCAAGTCGGGTGCCAAGTTGGATGCGAGGAGGGCTGCCGGGCCTCGCCCGCACGCACGCTGGCCCCGCGCTGCGCCGCAGCTTCCGCCGCCGGGTTGGACGTGGCCAGCACGTGCACGGTGACGCCGGGCAGCAGCTCCACCAGCTCATCGGCCAGCCGGCTGAGCTGCTCCACGGGCGTGCGCCACAGCGCGCTGTGCACATGCGGGCGCCCAATCAGCAGCGTGGTGGCGCCGGCACGGCGTGCGCGCTGCACCACGGTGGCCAGCACGTCGCGCCGCGAGGCGTTGGCCACGTTCACGCGGTGGGTGGTGGCGCCATCGCGCTCGGCCTCGTCCAGCGCCTGCAGCAGGCCGGCGCCGTGCGCGCGCGCTTCGGTGTCGGCCTCGGAGGCATCGACACCCACCACCGACCAACTGCCGCCCATCACGCGGTGCAGCTGGCGCGCCTGCGCCAGCAGCGCCGACGCCTGGCCGTCGGCCATCACGCACACCAGCAGGTGCGGAGCCCTGGCTTCAGGGCGTAGGTCGGCGGGCTGCAAAGACATGGGGGCAGCGTAGCGCAAGGCCACGCTGCCCCCAGGGCTGCGGAACAAAAACTCAGCCGGCGCGGGCGTCGTTGAAGATGTCCTTGTCCTTGTTCTCGGGCACGAACAGCGTACCGATGACGACCGTGCCCAGCGCAATGACGATGGGGTACCAGAGGCCGTAGTACGGGTCGCCGGTCTGGGCAATCATCGCGAACGCGGTGGCCGGCATCAGGCCGCCGAACCAGCCGTTGCCGATGTGGTAGGGCAAGGACATGCCGGTGTAGCGGATGCGGGTGGGGAACAACTCCACCAGCGCCGCGGCGATGGGGCCGTAGACCATCGTCACCAGGATCACCAGATAGGTGAGGATGAGCACCAGCGGGCCGGCCTGGGCGTTGAAGATGTCGAAGAAGCCATTGAGCTTGACGATGCCTGCCGCCGGCTTGCCCGGGGCCGGGTAGCCCGCTGCGGCCAGAGCCTCGTTGACGCTCTTGGCAAAGGCCGCCGGCGTGGCCTTCACGGCGTCACCGGTGAGCGTGGACAGCTCGTAGGACACGATCTCGGTAGCGCCCACCACCACCTTGGCCGGCGAGACGCCCGGGGTGTACTGCACCGAGTAGTTCACCGAGCTGCGCGCCAGCAGCGCCTTGGTCACGTCACACGAGCTCGTGAACTTGGCCGTGCCCGTGGGGTTGAACTGGAACGAGCAGTCCTTGGGGTCGGCCACGATGGTGACCTTGGTGTTCTGCTGCGCCGCGTTCAGCGTCGGGTTGGCCAGCGCGGTGATGGCCTTGAAGACCGGGAAGTAGGTCAGCGCGGCCAACAGGCAGCCGGCCAGGATGATCTTCTTGCGGCCGATGCGGTCAGACAGCGAACCGAAGACCACGAAGCCGCCGGTGCCCAGGATCAGCGCCCACGCGATCATCACGTTGGCCGAGAACATGTCCACGCGCAGGATGGTCTGCAGGAAGAAGAGGGCATAGAACTGGCCCGTGTACCAGACCACCGCCTGGCCCGCGACCAAGCCCAGCAGCGCGATGAGCGCGAACTTGCCGTTCTTCCAGTTGCCGAAGGCTTCCGAGATCGGCGCCTTCGATTGCGTGCCTTCGGCCTTCAACTACGTGAAGGCCGGCGACTCTTCCATCTGCAAGCGGATCCACACCGAGATGCCAAGCAGGAAGATCGACAGCAGGAAGGGAATGCGCCAGCCCCAGGCGGCGAACTCCTTCTCGCCCGTGTAGCTGCGCACGCTGAGGATCACCATCAGCGACAGCAGCAGGCCCAGCGTGGCGGTGGTCTGGATCCAGCTCGTGAAGTAGCCGCGGCGGCCGTGCGGCGCGTGCTCGGCCACGTAGACCACGGCACCGCCGTACTCGCCACCCAGCGCCAGGCCCTGCAGCATGCGCAGCGCGATGAGGATCACGGGCGCGGCCCAGCCGATGGACTCGTAGCCCGGCAACAGGCCGACGACGAAAGTCGACAGGCCCATGATCAGGATCGTCATCAGGAAGGTGTACTTGCGGCCGATGAGGTCGCCCAGGCGGCCGAAGAACAGCGCACCGAAGGGCCGCACCAGAAAGCCGGCCGCAAAAGCCAGCAAGGCAAAGACGTTGCGCGTGGCTTCGGGGAAGGACGAAAAGAACTGTGCGCCGATGATGGCGGCCAGCGAACCGTAAAGGTAGAAGTCGTACCACTCGAAGATGGTGCCGGCCGACGAGGCCAGGATGACGCGTTTTTCTTCACGCGTCATGGGCTTCTTGCGGTCGACCGGAATGGTCACGTCCGCGGTGTTTGCACTCATGGCTTGGGCCTTCGCAGCGGGTTGCTCAATGGGCCGTTTGCCGACAAAAGTCAGCACACGACCTGCTGCCTGCACGCTAAGAGTGCCCCCGTAAATGAAGCGTAAACGCCGGCATGGGTGTTACTGCTGATGTCGTCAGTTGAGCGTCAGTTGCCCCGTCAAAACCGGGGCCTGGCGAGGTTCGGCGGGGCATGCCGCATCATCGGGCCCGCATGCAACACGCCGCCCTCCGACGACCCCCATGGTGAACCCGACAAGCGCCGAGACCACGACCGGCGCGCCGCTGGTGGTGGTGTTCAACGTCGGTGCCGGGCACGGCCAGGCCGACGAGTTGCGGGCGGCGCTGCAGGCTGGCTGCGCCAAGGCCGGGCGCACGCTGCAGCTGCTGGAGGTGCAAGACCCCAAGCAGCTGGGCAAGATCGCCGCCCAGGCCGTGGCCCAGGCCCGGCAGAACGGCGGCGTGGTGGTCGCCGCTGGCGGTGACGGCACCATCAACACGGTGGCGCAAGCCGCGCTGGGCAGTGGCTGCGCCTTCGGCGTGCTGCCGCAGGGCACCTTCAACTACTTCGCGCGCACCCACGGCATACCGGCCGACACGCACGAAGCCCTTCAGGTGCTGCTGGCCGGCCACCACCGGCCGGCGCAGGTGGGGCTGGTGGGCGAGCGCGTGTTTCTCGTCAACGCCAGCCTGGGCCTGTACCCACGGCTGCTGGAAGACCGCGAGGAATGGAAGCGCCAGTTCGGGCGCAGCCGGCTGGTGGCCTTCGGCGCAGGCCTGGCGACCCTGCTGCACGGCCACCGCAGCCTGCGCCTGCGTGTGGAGTCACAAGGCCAGGAGCGCGAGCTGCGCACGCCCACGCTCTTCGTCGGCAACAACGCGCTGCAGCTGCAGCAGCTGGGCATGCCCGAGGCCCAGGCCATCGACAACGGCCAGCTCGCGGCCATCGCACTGCGGCCAGTGGGCCTGCTGCGCATGCTGGGCCTGCTGTGGCGCGGCGCCTTCGGCCGCCTGGGCGAGGCCGACGAGCTCATCCACATCGCCACGCACCGGCTCACGGTGCGCCCCGGCCGGCGCCTGGGCAGCTGGGGTTCGCGGCGCATCAAGGTGGCCACCGATGGCGAAGTGACATGGATGCGGCTGCCGCTGAGCTTTTCCGTGGCACCGCAGACACTCTCGCTGCTGTGCCCGCCGACGCCGGCCGCGGAGCGGCTGGCCGCGGCGCCCGCCGGCCCGACCCCATGACGCTGCTGCTGCAGGTGTCAGACCCGCATTTCGGCACCGAGCGCCCGCAGGTGGTGGAAGCGCTGGTGCAGCTGGCGCACACGCTGCGCCCCGATGTGCTGCTGCTGTCGGGCGACATCACGCAGCGCGCCACCCGGGCGCAATTTGCGGCAGCCCGGCACTTCGTGCAGCGCCTGCAGGTGCCCATGTGCGTGGCGCTGCCGGGCAACCACGACATCCCCTTGTGGCACCTGCCGCTGCGCCTGCTGCGGCCCTATGCGCGCTACAGCGCCGCCTTCGGCCCCAACCTGGAGCCCAGCCTGGACACCGACGACCTGCTGCTGCTGGCCGTCAACACCACGCGCTGGTGGCGACATGAAGACGGCCAGCTCTCAAACGGGCAGATTCAGCGTGTGGCCGGCCGTCTGTCCGCCGCCCGCCCCAGCCAGCGCCGCGTGGTGATGGTGCATCAGCCGCTGGCCGTGACGCGGCCCGCAGACCTGCACAACCGCCTGCACGGCCATGCCGCCGCGCTGCAGGCCTGGGGCGCAGCCGGGGTCGATCTGATCATCGGCGGGCACATCCACCTGCCGTTCGTGCTGCCGCTGCCCAGCGGCGGCTGGGCGGTGCAGGCGGGCACGGCCGTGAGCCACCGCGTGCGCGCCGAAGCCGGCAATTCGGTGAACCTGATCCGCATCGCGGCCACGGCGCACGAGCGCGCGGTGGTGGAACGTTGGGACCACAGCCCCGAGGCCGGTTTCGTGCAGCGTGATGTGCACCGGCTGGTCAGAAGCGGCTGATCAGGCCCGGCTGAAAAGGCGTCAGCGGCGGCGCAGCCTCACCGCGAGGCCGGCGACGCCAGCCAGCAGCAGCAGCGCGCTGGCGGGCTCGGGCACCTGCGAGACCGCGAAGTCGAAGCCGTAAGCCGCGACGCCGGTGCCTGTTTCCTGCACCCAGACGGTGTAGGTGCCGGCCGGCAACGCGCCCGAGTAACCGACGGCGCCGGGGCTGGAACCCATCTGCTGCAGGATGTCGTTGTTGATGTCGTTCTCGTTGTAGAGCCACCACCCCAGCAAGCCCGCGGCGCTGTTGCTGGTCGGGTCCACCGTCATCACAGGCCCGAGCTGCATGCCGATGAAGGACGCTGCAGCGCCGCCCAGGAAGGTGCTGCCGGGCAGCAGCGTCAGCGTTTCGAGCTGAAAACCCGGTGCCACGGTGAAGGTGAAGTAGTCGCGGTCAACCACGCCCGCCGCATTGCGACCGGTGGTGCCGCGTATGAGGTTGGAGCCGGCAGCGAACGACACGGCCGTGGGCGACGCGCCCAGGTTGGCCAGATCGCCGGAGCTTGCTTCATCCCAGGACGTGGCGGCATGGGCGCTGCAGGCCAGGCCGGCTGTGAGCAGGGCAGCAGACAAGAGGCGGGCAATGAACATGGTGGCTTCCAGCTGGAATGAGGCGGCACGGGGTGCCGCGGCTGGCAAGCATGCTAGAGCCTCACGCAGCGCCGGCGCAAGCCTGAAGCCGCCCGGGGCCCCCGCATCGGGTGGTGGTGTGGTGAGGGCGGCAGACAATGCAATGCTGCATGGCCACCCGAGAGACCCACCTTGAAACCCTATGACATCGAAGTGCAGCGCCTGAAGTCCATCAAGCACGACCGAGGCATGGTGGAAATCAACGTCGACGCGCTGGTCAGCACACGCCCGCAACGCGACGACGAGGCCGCCACGAGCTGCCTGCGTGTGCCGGTGGAACATGCGCGCACGCTGCTCATCCTGCTGAAACAGCAGATCGCCGAGCTGGACAAGCTGCAGCCGCGCAGCCGGCGATCAGGGCGCTGCTGAGCCGTCAGGGCCCGCTCGCGCGCTTGGCGGGCGGCAAGGGCGCGGAGTGGTCGTTGTTCTGACCGGCCATCGGCATCGCGGTCGACTCTTCGGCGCGGCTCATGGTCTTGTTCGTGCGTGTGGAAGGCGTGTCGCGCTTGGCTTCGTTCGTCGTCCCCAGGACCGTGGCGGCGTCGGGCACCGAGGTGCTGGCCGCGTTGGCAGCGGGCGTGACCACCACCACCGAGGGCGACGCGGGTGCCGGCGGCGGCAACTCGCGCACCTTCTCGCTGCAGCCAAGCAAGGCCAGGCCCGTCGCCGCGCCGACCACGGCCCTGCGCAGGGCCCTCACGGGCTCAGCGAACACTGCCACGGCGCAGCAGATTCACGATGCCCAGCAGGATCGCCGCGCCGACCAACGAGACCAGCAGGGCCGGCAGGCTGAAGTTGTCCTGGTTGATGGTGCCCACGCCCACCAGCGGCGAGATGAACCAGCCGCCGAGCATGGCGCCGACGATGCCGACCACGACATTCAGGAACATGCCCTGCTGCCCGTTGGTCTTCATGAGCACGCTGGCCAGCCAACCAATGAGACCGCCGACGATCAACCAGACGATGAAGTTCATGTTCGCTCCTGACTCTGTTTGAAGCCTCCCGCAAGGTGCAGGGGGCAGGTACTGCGATGGTGGCCGTCGTGACCGGCGACGTCGGTGCGACTGCGCACACGACCCGGCGTCCATGGGGCCCTGAGCCAGGTTCGTTGTCAGAACGTTCGACAGCGTACGGTGAACAGTCTCTGTTGCCCCTACGGTCGCTGGCGCAACGCCGTTGCAGCACCCCTTTGGAGACACCCATGAAATCCTGCCCTCACGCCCGTTCGCGCCTGCAACGGGCGCTCACCCCGCTGGGCTTCGGCCTCGCCGGTCTGCTCTTGGCGGTGCCTGCGGCGTACGCGTCCAGCCATCGTGAAGGGCCCTTCATCGCCGGCCAGCCCAAGCTCGACGCGACGGACCTGTACATGTTCCGCAGCTACGAAACCGGGCGCAGCGCCTTCGTCACCATCCTGGCCAACTTCCAGCCTTTCCAGGACCCCCAGGGCGGGCCGAACTTCTACATGTTCGATGCCGATGGGCTGTACGAGATCCACATCGACAACAACGGTGATGCCGTCGAAGACATCACCTTCCAGTTCCGCTTCAACAACACCTCCAAGGCCACCGCGCTGACCATCGGTGGCAAGCAGGTCAAGATCCCGCTCATCAACAGCGGCGTGATTTCGGGCGTGAACCCGGCAGCGCTGAACGTGCGCGAGACCTTCACCGTCGACGTGGTGCGCGGCGGCCGCCGTTCGGGCCGCGGCGCGGTGACGAACGCCACCGGCGGCGCCACCGTCTTCGACAAGCCCGTCGACAACATCGGCGACAAGGCTTTCGGCAGCGCCACGGGCTACGCCACCTACGCCAACCAGCACGTCTACAACATCGTGATACCGGGCTGCAGCACACCCGGGCGCATGTTCGTGGGCCAGCGCAAGGAGCCGTTCTACATTGCCGTGGGCCGCGCTTTCGACCTCTTCAACCTCAACCCGCTGGGCGCTGAGGTGGGCGGCAACAACAACGACCTGGAAGGCAAGAACGTCAGCACGCTGGCGATGGAATTGCCCATCAGCTGCCTGACAGCCGGCACCGACCCCGTCATCGGTGCCTACACCACCGCCAGCCTGCGCCAGGGCCGTTTGCTGAATGGCGCACCGGGCACGGGCCTGGGCAAGGTCACGCGCCAGGGCGGTGCCTGGACCCAGGTGTCGCGCCTGGGCATGCCGCTCGTGAACGAGCTCATCATCGCCACCGACGACAAGGACAAGTTCAATGCGTCCAAGCCCAAGGACGACGCCACCAACTTCTCTGATTACGTCACCAACCCCGTACTGCCAGCCTTGATCCAGACGCTGTTTCCGGCCGCCCTGGCGCCCACCAACTTTCCGCGCACCGACCTGGTCAACGTGTTCCTCAAGGGCCTCAGCGGATTGAACCAACCCACCACGGTGGTGGCATCCGACCTGCTGCGCTTGAACACCACGACCGCGGTGACGGCGCCAGGCGCGCAAAACCCGCTGGGCGTGGCCGCAGGCGACAACGCCGGCTTCCCGAACGGCCGCCGCCCGGCTGACGACGTGGTGGACCTGGCGCTGCGCGTCTCGATGGGCGCGCTGTGCGTGCTGACGGGCGCCAACGACACGCTGAAGGTGGGCTGCAAGCCCTCCGATGCGCCGGCCGGTGGCCTGGCCTTGACCGACGGTGTGCGCAAGACGGCGGCCAATTTCGGTGTCGTCTTCCCGTATCTCACGACACCGCTGCCCGGCAACCTGAACCCGCCTGCCGCTGCTGGCACGGTGTTCCCGTGAGGCCGGCCATGAACAAGCTGCACTCACTCTGCACCGCGGCAGCACTGGCCACGGCGCTGGCCCTGGCCGGCTGCTGGGACGACGACAATGAGGAACCCGTGTTGGCGCCCAACCCACCGGCCGGCACCGAGGTGCCGGACAGCGCGGGCATCAGCACGGCTTCGTTCTTCGCGTATCTGCTGAGCTTGAGCGGCAGCGACGAGAGTTCGCAGCCCTTGACGCTGAAGGACAGCTTCGCGGTGCCGCCGGACGAAACCAACGCGCCCACCGCGCTGCCCTGACCTGAACCCTGACCCGGGCCTTGACCTGAACCGATGACACCACCCTTCAACGCCCAGGCCATTCAGCAAACCATCCAACGTGCGCTGGCCTCGGCGGGGCTGGACACCACGGCCGGGCCGATGCGAGACGCGATGGACACCATCCAGCGCGCGCTCGCAACCGGCCCGGCCGCTGCTGCTGAAGGGCAGGTCATCGACATCGCGGCCCGGGTCGTCGAGGCGCCTGGCGGAGCCACGGGCCGCTTCGAGAGCCATGCGTTCCGCAACCAGGCGGGCAGCCGTCTCTACAAGCTGTACGTGCCCGCGGCCTTGCCCGCGGGCACCACAGCCGCACCGCTGCCCGTGGTGGTGATGCTGCACGGCTGCACACAATCGGCCGACGACTTTGCTGCCGGCACGCAGATGAACCGCCTGGCCGACGCCCACGGCGTCCTCGTCGTCTACCCGGAGCAGCCGCAACAGGCCAACCCTTCCAAATGCTGGAACTGGTTCCGGCGCCAGGACCAGATGTCGGATGTCGGTGAGCCGGCCGTGATCGCCGGCATCACACGCGAAGTGCTGGCCCGCCACGCCGCCGACCCGGGCCGCATCTTCGTGGCCGGGCTGTCGGCCGGCGCCGCGATGGCGGTGGTGCTGGGTGAAACCTACCCGGGCCTGTTTGCCGGCGTTGGTGTGCACTCGGGGCTGCCCTATGGCAGCGCGCACGACATCCCCTCGGCGATGGCGGCGATGAAGGGCGGGCGCAGCGGTCTGCCACGCGGCCTAGCCGGTGGCCGCCCGCCGCCCGGTGCCGCCGCCACGGTGCGCCGGAAGGCCGCGCAGCCGGTGCCCACCATCGTCTTCCACGGCGACCGCGACCACACCGTGCAGCACAGCAACGCCGAGGCCATCGTCCAGCAGGTGCAGGACGCCTACCGCGCGCAGGCCGACAGCACCACCCTGAATGCCAGCACCCAGACTGGCGCCGTCGCTGGTGGCCATCGCTACAGCCGCACGGTCTGGGTCGACGCCCAGGGCCGGGTGCCCCTTGAGTTCTGGACCGTGCACGGTGCCGGCCACGCCTGGCAGGGCGGTCACGGCAGCGGCACCTACACCGATGCCCAGGGCCCCGACGCTTCGGCCGAGATGCTGCGCTTCTTCATGGCGTTGCCCGCGCGCTGAAGGCGCCGCGGGCGCCGCTCAGACGATTTCGCGCGCGCTGATCGTGTACTTGAAGGTGTCGGGCGAGAGCGAGTCGAACTGACCGCTGGCGTTTTCGCCGTTCGGGTACATCAGGAAGGGCAGCGTGCCTTTGGCGGCGCTGCCGGGCAGCGTGATGTCGTGGGCCGTGTTCCAGGCCATCCAGTTGCCTTCCCAGTTGCCGAACAGGCCCGCGTGCACCGGCGCCACCACGGGGTGCTTCGGGTCCTTGATCCAATCCGAGGTTTCCTGGCGCATCACCTTCAGCACGTCGGCCGGGTCCATCGCCACCCAGCCGTGGGTTTTCAGGAAGACCTCGGCACGGCAATGCTGCGCGCCCTTCAGGCTGGCGAGATTGCCGCTCAATTCCTTGTAGCCGAAGGCCGAGGGCGCCAGGCGCAGGCCATACACGTCACGCGCGGGGATCCCCACGGCGCGGCACAGACCGACGAAGAGCGCGTTCAGGTCGGCGCATTTGCCGCCCATGTTGCCGGTCTCGAGCATGGTCTTGATGTCGCCGGTGCCGCAGCCGCGCGTGGTGGGTTCGCGGTGGGCATTGGCAATCACCCAGTCGTAGAGCGCCTGCACCTTTTCCACCTCGGTGCGCGCGCCGCGCGTGGCCTGCAGTGCGGTCTTGCGCACGATGCCGTCCAGCGGCTGCAGCTCGGTCGGGCCGGTGAGATCGCGCAGCGCGGCGGGGTCTTCCGCGTAGCGGCCGCTCTGCGCCCAGTCGACCGTGCGGTTGCGCGTTTCCAGCCTGCTGGTGAGGGTCAAGGTGGGCGCCTTCACGGTCTCGGCAAACTCCGCATGGAGCATGCGCACGCCGCGCGTCTTGTCGCTGACCAGCCCGGCCTGGGTGGCGTTGCCCGACCAGCTGTTGTCCAACGTGCGCTGCCAGTCGGAGCTGATGTCGGGCACCGGCAGCCAGAGTTTGTTGATGCCCTTGGGCTCGGCCACGGTGACGGTGGTGGTCACCTCGAAGCGCCGCCAGTTGCCCGCCTGGGGCGCAAAGCTGCGCTGCTGAGCCCATGCGGGCAATGGCAGCGCAGCCGCGGCCAGGGCGGCCTGCAGCAGGGTGCGGCGATGCCGGCTCGGGCGATGCGGGGGCAGGCTGTTCATGGGCAAATCCTTTTCGACGACAGAAATCACGAGGGCAGCAGCGGCGCGAGCCATTGGTGGGCACGGGGGCTCATCCAATCGACTTCACCGACCACTGAAAATGCCGCGCGGCCATTGCGGCCGAACACGACGGTGCTGGGGAAGATGCGCACACCGTAAGCCTTGGCCGCAGCGCCGTCGATGTCACGCAGGATGGGCAGGCTCAACGCGCTGCGCTCGGTGAAGCGGCGTATCGCCCCATCGGTTTCACGGAAATTCAGCGCCAGCACCTGCAGGCCCTGGGCCTCGAAGCGGGTGGCCAGCAATTCGAGCGACGGCATCTCGGCGCGGCACGGCTCGCACCAACTGGCCCAGAAATTCAGCACCACCACCTGACCGCGCGCGCTGGCCAGGCTCCAGGGTGGCCCGCCCCAGACCGGCAAGGCCAGCGCAGGGGTTGGCCGCCTGGCAGGCCACGGCACGGGTTGGGGCTGGGATTGAGGCTGCGACTGCGGCTGAACACTCGGGGCAGCCACAGCACATGGCGGTTGCCATGCAGCAGCCGCCATCGCCGCCAACAAGCCGCGGCGGCGGTTCATGCCCGAGAGTTGCCTGTCACCACAGGGATGATTATCTGCAGCGGTGGCGGGCCGCGCTTGCAGCTCCTGAAAAGGCAGTGCCGGCGTGGCGCCGGCACTCCACTCGAACCTGAGCGCGCCCAAGGGCGCGCGTGGCTCAGACGCTGGCGCGAGCCTTGCGCATGTAGACGCCCAACAGGCCCAGGCCAGCCACCATCGACAGCACCGTGGCGGGCTCGGGCACGGCCGTCACCGACCAGGTGATCGGTGTGTCCACAGCACCCCCTGCGCCCACATAAACCTCGAAGTAGCCCGTTTCGAAGAAGTACACGTTGGTGTTGGGGTTGCCTCCAGCGAGGCTGAACAACACACCGCCTTCGGTGAAGTTGGGCGAGGCGGTGGTGAACAGGTTGTCGTAGGTGAAGTCCGGGTCGGTGCCCAGGGGCACGAGACCGGTGATGGCCACACCGTTGCGGAAACCGCTGATGCTCAACACGTTCTCGGGCGACGTTGCCGAGCCCGCAGTGGTGAAGGTGCCGCTCGCATTGATGCCGGCGCCGGTGTAGCTGAAAGCCCAGGTCACGGCCTGTGCGGCGGTGCCGCACATCAGCGCGGACAAGCCCAGGGCGCCGACGGAGATCACACGTTGCAGCTTCATGAGGTCGAACTCCCGAGATAAGTCAGTGGGTGCCGCACAAGGCGGCCGCATCGGATGAGTTGAACACAGCCCCAGCCGTGAACAAACACCCTCGGCCCGCGGCCCCCGCGAACGAGGGGCCTGCGGCGGCCGGGCCCAGCGCCGCCCCGTGCCCGGATGCAACTAGGCGTTGGCCGCCTCGGGCGGCGCGGCGCGCAGGCCGGCGATGTCGCGCGCCGGCGGCGCCCCGAATTGGCGGCTGTATTCGCGGCTGAATTGCGACGGGCTTTCGTAGCCCACGCGATAGGCCGCGGTGGACGCGTCGAGGTGGTCGGCCAGCATCAGGCGCCGCGCCTCGGTCAGGCGCATCTGCTTCTGGTACTGCAGCGGGCTCATCGCCGTCAGAGCCTTGAACTGATGGTGGAAGGTCGAGACGCTCATGCGCACCTCGCGCGCCAGGTCTTCCACGCGCAGCGGCTCGGCGTAGCGTGTCTTCAGGTGGTCGATGGCGCGGGCGATCTGGTGGCCCTGGCTGCCCACCGCGGCAATCTGGCGCAGGCGGCCGCCCTGCTCGCCCGTGAGCAGCCAGTAGTGGATTTCGCGCTGCACCAGCGGTGCCAGCACGGGCAGGTCTTGAGGGTGTTCCAGCAGGTCCAGCAGGCGGCCGAAGGCATTGAGCAGCGGCAGCGTGACCTGGCCGATGGCCATCGCGCGGTGCGCCGGTTGTTCGCGCGCAGTGCGGACCGGCAAGGGCAAGCTCGCCGAGGCCGGCAACTGCCCACTGAGCATCAAGCCGGCGATCTCGCGCAGGTCCAGACGCAGCACGAGAGACAGGTAGGGCCGCTCGGGGCTGGCTTCCAGAATCGTGGCCACGGCGGGCAGGTCCAGCGAGGTGACGAGGAAATGCCCGCGGCCATAGACCAGCGTGTCGCCGCCCAGCACCACGCGCTTGCTGCCCTGCACGATGAGCGCCACGCTGGGCTCGTAGACCCCGCAGACGCTGCCGTTCAGGCTGTCGGCGCGGAAGACCCGCAAGCCCGGCAGCGCCGGGTGCTGGTGCAGCCCGGTGCTGGGTGCAAAACGCGCGATGCGCGGCACGAGGGCCTCGCGGGCGGCCTCGATGGACGGGGTGACAGGGTCTGACATGGCCTGCGCATGCTAGCCAAGCCCTGCCCAAAAACGCGCGCACGCCGCAGAATCAGGCAAGCAACTCGCAGCTTCAGGCTAACGCTGCGCGGCTGCCGCGCTGGACACTGCGCCGCTGCCGGCCCTGCCGCAAGCTCCACTCACTTCACCGCTTCACACCATGACCACCTTGAACGTCAACGGCCGCCAGCAGGCGCTGGACGCCGACCCCGGCACCCCCATCCTTTGGGCGCTGCGCGACAACCTGGGCCTCACCGGCACCAAGTTCGGCTGCGGCGCGGCGCTGTGCGGCGCCTGCACCGTGCACATGAACGGGCAGGCCATACGGTCCTGCGTGACCCCGGTCTCTGCCGCCGCCGGGCAGAAGCTCACCACCATCGAAGCCGTCACCGGGGGCAAAGACCGCGTCGGCAACGCCGTGCACGCCGCCTGGGTGAAACACGACGTGGCGCAGTGCGGCTACTGCCAGAGCGGCCAGATCATGAGCGCCACGGCCTTCCTGAAGCAGCTGCCCAAGGGCAAGCAGCCTGGCGCCGCCGAGATCGACGCCGCCATGGCCGGCAACCTCTGCCGCTGTGGCACCTACGCCCGCATCCGCGCTGCCGTGGCCGACGCCGCGCGCGCCCTGGCCTGAATCACTGGCCTGAAAGGTTCTCACCCATGTTGCCCAGCTACGACCCCGCCTCCGAGTTGCCGCGTGCCCTGCAGAAGATGCTGGCGCGCCGCGATGACCAGCCCGCCACCGCCCTGCCCCGCCGCAGCTTCCTGAAGCTGGCCGGCGCCGGTGGCTTCGCGCTCGGCGCCTTTCCTGCCGCCCTTTCCACCACAGCGCATGCGCAGGCCGGTGCGGCACCCGCTTCCGCCGGCCTGAAGCCGCAGCAGCAGCCGCTGGCCTTCGTGCAGATCGCCAAGAACGGTGAAGTCACCGTCACCATCAACCGGCTCGACTTCGGCCAGGGCGTGCAGACCGCGCTGCCGATGATCCTGGCCGAAGAGCTCGACGCCGACTGGGCGCTGGTGCGCAGCCGCCACGGCAGCAACGACCCGGCCTACGCCGACCCACTGTGGGGCCTGCACCTCACCGGCGGCAGCACCGCCATCAAGCACAGCTACACCCAGTACCGCGAACTCGGCGCCCGCGCCCGCGCGATGCTGATGAGCGCCGCGGCCACACGCTGGAAGGTAGACGTGGCCACGCTGCGCACGCAGGCCGGCTTCGTGCTGGCGCCCGGTGGCCGCAAGCTGAGCTACGGCGAGCTGGCCGAAGCCGCGATGGCCCTGCCGGTGCCCGAGAAGGTGACGCTGAAGGACGCGAAGGACTTCCGCCTCATCGGCAAGGCCACCGCCCGCCTGGACAGCAAGGCCAAGAGCAGCGGCCAGCAGAGCTTCGGCATCGACATGGCCCTGCCCGGCCAGCTGACGGCGCTGGTGGCGCGGCCGCCGGTCTTCGGCGCCAGGATCGCCTCGCTGGACGACAGCGCCGCGCGTGCCATCCCCGGCGTGAAGGCGGTGCTGCGTGTGCCGCTGGACCGAGGCGCCGAGGGCGTGGCCGTGGTCGCAACCGGCTACTGGCCGGCGCGTCAGGGCCGCGAGGCGCTGAAGCTGCAATGGGCCACCGACGCGGTGGAGAAGGTGGACAGCGCCCGGCAGCTGGTGCAGTACCGCGAGCTCGCCGCGAAGCCGGGCGCACGCCATTTCGACGCCGACATGGCGCCGCTGGAGGATCCGTCGAAGAAGGCCCCGCGCACCATCAACGCCGAGTTCGCCTTCCCCTACCTGGCCCACGCGCCAATGGAGCCGCTGAACTGCACGGTGAAGATCGCCGCCGACGGCGCCGAGCTGTGGATGGGCAGCCAGATGCCGGGCCTGGACGGCATGGCCGCGGCCGGCGTGCTGGGCCTGAAGCCCGAGCAGGTGAAGGTGCACGTGCAGGCCGCCGGTGGCGGCTTCGGCCGCCGCGCCATCCCGACCAGCGATTACGTGGTGGAAGCCTGCGGCATCGCCAAGGCCGCGCGCGCCGCGGGCCTGAACGCGCCGGTGCGCACCGTGTGGAGCCGCGAGGACGACATCGCTGGCGGCTACTACCGCCCCATGCACCTGCACACCGCGCGCATCGGCTTCGATGCGCAGGGCAAGGTGCTGGCGTGGGACCACGTCATCGTCGGCCAGTCCATCGTCACCGGCTCGCCCTTCGAAGGCGGCATGGTGAAGAACGGCGTCGACACCACCGCGGTGGAAGGCATGCGCGAGCCCTACCCGCTGCCCATGCGCCTGACCGTGCACCACCCCAAGGTGAACGTGCCGGTGCTGTGGTGGCGCAGCGTGGGCAGCACGCACACGGCCTTCGTGATGGAGACGCTGATCGACGAGATCGCGCGCAGCACGCAGCAAGACCCAGTGGCTTACCGCATGGCGCTGATCGGCGACAAGCACCCGCGCCACCGCGCCGCGCTGCAGCTGGCGGTGGACCAGAGCGGCTACGGCAAGAAGACGCTGCCCGCCGGCCGCGCCTGGGGCGTGGCGGTGCACGAGAGCTTCGAGAGCGTGGTGGCCTACGTGGTCGAAGCGTCGGTGGAAGGCGGCCAGCCCGTGCTGCACCGCGTGACGGCCGGCGTGCACTGCAACCTGGTGATCAACCCCACGACCCTGGAAGCCCAGGTGCAGGGCGCTGCGCTGATGGGCCTGGCCACCTGCCTGCCCGGCAACGCCATCACGCTGAAGGACGGCGTCGTGGAGCAGCGCAACTTCGGCGACTACGCACTGCCGCGCATCAACCAGATGCCGCAGATCAGCGTGCACACCGTGCCCAGCGCCGACCCGCCCACCGGCATGGGTGAACCTGGCCTGCCGCCGCTGGCACCGGCCTTTGCGAACGCCATCGCGCAGCTCACGGGCAAGGCCTTGCGCCAGCTGCCTTTCCAGCTCGCCTGAGCGCACAGCGGGTGCCCTGTCGGCGTCGTCCGACAGCGGCATGCGCTCTGCGCTGATCGCGGCGCCGGCAGGCGCTGCCTATCGTGGTTGCATCGGGCCTGTCTTCCGCCGCATCGGGCCCGGCGCTCACGGCGACGCGGCCCCCCCCCACCCGAGGAGCACCTGCCATGACAACCACCCCAAGCACCCCCCGTCGCGCCCGCCACGCGGCATTTCGGAGCACAGCTTCAGCCAGCCTGCTGGCGCTGTTGCTGGGTCTGACCGCCTGCAAACCGACGCCTGAAGCGCCCCGTGAAACCACCGTGGGTCAGAAGGCAGATGCCGCCGTGGCCACCGCCCAGGCGAGCGCCGATCAAGCCACGGCCAAGGCCAAACAGGCCGCTGCAGAGTTGCGCGCAGACACCAGCCAGGCGATGGACAAGGCCGGCAGCGCGATGAAGGACGCTGCCATCACGACCGCGGTGACCGCCAAGCTGGCCGCCGACCCGGCGCTGAAAGCGCTGCGCATCAACGTCGACACCGCCGCGGGGCGCGTGGCCTTGAGCGGGGATGCACCCGACAACGCCGCCCGTGAACGGGCCACCACCTTGGCACGCAGCGTCGATGGCGTGACGGCCGTGAACAACCAGCTCACCATCAAGAGCAAGGGATAAGACCCCACCCGCGCCGCAAACAGAACGCGCCCGCACCGTGTGCACGGTACGGGCGCGGTGGTTGCTGAATCGGCGCGGGCTCAGGCTTCTGGCAGCCCTTGGCGCGATCAGGCGCTCAGGCGCTCAAACGTTCGCGCCGCGAGCGGCGCAGCTGGGCGGCACCCAGCGCCAGGCCACCCAGGGCCAGCATCAGCGTTGTCGAAGGCTCAGGCACCACCGTGATCGCGGCGCCTGAGTTCTCGAAGCTCCAGCCGGTGACCGTCGCCGGAAAGCCCAGCGGGCCGGTCGTCTGCAGCGTCATGTAGCCGTAGTTGACGGCTGACGTGGTTTCGTTGAAGAAACGGAAACCCAGCCTGTGCGTGCCGCTCGACTGGAACGCCGCGGTCTGCAGATTCGAGGCACTGGCAGAGAACGTGGAAGCGCTGGAGATCACAGAGCCGACGGCCAGGTCGAGATAAGGGCCGGTGGCCGTGGCCGCGACACCGCCGCTGGAGTTGGCCGGCGTGCCGTTGAAGAAGAACGTCAGCGTGTTGGAACTGCCCCAGGGACCGATATCCCAGCCCGGCACAGAAGCCGGGGTGATGCCGTTGGCACCTGTCAGCAGGTTGATGTAGACGCCTGCAAAGGTGTTGGGCACCGCAATCGGCGTGCTGAAGGTCACGACCACGGCATGCGCTTCGGGTGTCATGGCCGCAGTGGTGGCCAGGACGGCGGCGCAGAGACCGAGCCGCAGTGAGATCTTGGAACGCGCGAGGGACGAGGCTGGTTGTGTATTCATGTTGGTTCGATCGTTGAGGTTGGACGCCAATGAGACCTGCCGCTTCCTGCACAAGCCAAGCTTGCCGGTGAGCCATTTGCTTTTCTTGATCAACCCCAACGAGCGAAACCTGAACTGCGACCAGGCCCGCGACTTTTCTAGTTATTCCTCCTGCAACGCATCTTCTTGTACTCAAGGCAAGCGGCGAACTGACCGTAATGGCGATGCGCCAAGAGGTCAATTCGCCGCACCCCCTCCAATCGGGGGGTGGCCGGGGCTTACAGGCGGATCAGCGCACCGTTCTCGACCCTGACGCGCGTGCCCACCTGCACCGCCGGGTCGGCGGCGTAGTCGAAGTTCTGCACCGTGCCGCCATCCAGGCGCACGGTGACGCGGAAGACCTTGGTCTTGTCCATGTTGTTCTGGACGCGGTTGCCCGCGTAGGCACCGCCGATGGCGCCGATCACGGTGGCCAGATCCTTGCCGCTGCCGCCGCCCACCTGGTGGCCGGCCACGCCGCCCAACACGCCGCCTGCGATGGTGCCCAGGACGTTGGGCGAGTCGCCCTTGACCTCGACGACGTTGATCGCTTCGATGGCGCCGCAGGTGGCGCAAGTGGCCATGGCCGGCTGCCGGACATCGCGGACGTCGTTGCGCACGTCGTTGCGGTTGTCATTGCGGTTGTCGTTGCGCGCACCACTCATCATCTCGCCACGTTCGATGCGGCGCTCGAAGCGCTGGCTCGTCTCGCGCCGATCGCTCAGCAAGAAGCCGTCGACGACGAGGTCGTTCTGCAGCCGGTCCTGGCGGCGTATGACATAGCCACCTTCGTAGACGCCGCGGGCCACTTCCGTCAGCACGATGCGCCTGTCGATGCCTTGCACCGCCACGCGTGCAGCGCCGCCGGGCTTACCCTTCAGCGAAAAGCTCAGTTCATCGCCAGGCTGCAGGCCATCGACGGCCGTGACGGTGAAGGTGCTGATGGGCGTGGCCGCCACCGGCACGATGTCGTTGGCCCCCTGCTGCAGCGAGCTGCTCAACATCGCGCTGGTGGTGCGGCCGTTCTTCGCGAGGCGTGCCGTGACGGTGCTGCTGGCGGTGAGCCTGTCGCGCGAACGGATCGTGTAGTCACCCGCGTATTCGCCGGGGCTCACTTCGCGCAGCTGCAGCATTTGCGTTGCACCCGCGATCTCCAGCGTAACGGCGGCGCCGGGGGTGCCACTGAGGCGGAACGGCAGCACGTTGCCGGGCCGCAGGCGTCGCGCCTGTTCCACGCCCAGCGACGAGATCCTGATGTCCGACGCGGGCTGCGCCAGGGCCACCGACGGGAGGGCCAGGGGCACGGCAACAGGCAGTGCCGCAGCGATGGCGAGGGAAAGCACGGAGAGCTGGCGTCGGATGTTCATGCGGCACTTTCTGAAGTTGAGCGCCAGACATCGAGGTCTGGCCTCTCAACAACGAACGCCGCCCGCGCCCGGGCGACGGTGGCCGTTACCCCGACGCGTAGGACAGCACGCCGTCCTCAGCCTGCCCTCAGAGGCCGATCAGGTGCCCATCAGTTCGCCCACCGACTTCAGTTCGTCGACACGGTCGCAGACCGCCTTCAGCGTGGTCAGGATGGGCACCCCGAGCAGCAGCCCCCACATGCCCCAGAGCCAGCCGAAGGCCAGCACGCCGACGAAGACCGTCACGGCATTGACGCGGCTGGTGCGGCTGGTCAGCCACGGGGTGAGCAAGTTCCCTGAAACGGCGTGGATGACCACCGCCGAGCCGGCCACCAGCAACACCATGTCGAAGCTGCCGAACTGCACGAAGGCCATCAGCCCCGAGCCTGCCGTCAAGGCCACGGTGCCGAGATAGGGCACGAAGTTCAGCACGAAGGCCGCCACACCCCAGACAGCGGCCTGCTCCAGCCCGATGGCGTAGAACACGAAGCCCGTCACCAGACCGACCAGCACGCTGACGAAGACCTGCACCAGCATGAACCGGTGGATCTGCTCGGCAATCTCATCCAGCAGCTGCACCGTGATGCGCTTCTGCGCGAAGGTGGGCCCGGCGATCTTCACCATCTTGCGGCGAAAACTGCTGCCTGCGGCCAGCAGGAAGAACGCGATGAACACCACCACCAGCGCCTGGCCCACGGTGGCCGCCACGCCCAGCGTGCCCGACCACAAATACTCCTGGATGTCGAAGCGTTCTTTCTCGATGCGAACGCGCGTGACGCCGCGGGCCGCAGCCGCGCGCGGGCCGGCACCTTCGCTGGCCGCGCCCTCGATCTCCGCCGCGGCGCGCTGCACCTTGTCGATGGCCGTTTCGGTCTGGCCGCGCTGGGCGTGCAGGGTCTTGCGCAGCTTCTGCGCCGCAGCCGGCAAGGATTCGAGCAGCACCGTCGCGTCATCGCTCAGGGTTGCCACGGTCCAACCCACCGCGGTGCCCAGGCCGAGGATGAGCAGACCCGCCCCCAGCGCCCGCGGCAGGCGCCAGCGCTCCAGCATGTCGACCATCGGGCTCAGCGCGTAGCTCAAGGCGATGCCGAGCAGCAAGGGCACGAAGATGGCACTCGCCGCGTGCAGGGCAAACACCGTCGCGATCAAGGCCAGCAGCGTCAGCGACACCGCGCGCACGTCGATCGGCATGCGCAGCGGCAATCTGTCCAGCGCGGGATGCAGCGCATCCTGTTCGCTCTGCGGCAAAGAGCGCGGCGGCGTGCTCCCGGTGGCAGGCGCACGCTCGTCACGCGGTTCGTCGGCTGCTGGCGGGAGAGAATCGTTCATGATCGAAAGATATATGGCGTGGGGGTCGACGATGGCTGCATCAGAACATGGCGGGGCACCCCATGACCGCGAAATCGCCAGCTTGCGCCAGCGTCGTGCCGATGCACCGAAGCCGTTCGCGGCAGGATAGTCACCGGACCGCGGCAGCGGCTACAGGGTTTCCAATGGCCGCATCCAGACACGAAAGCCTTGCATGAGCGACTCCTGTCACAGCCACGGCCATGGCTGTACTGCACCCGCCGCCAGCCAGAGCCCGCGCTACCGCCGCGTGCTGTGGGCGGCACTGGTCATCAACGCAGCCATGTTCGCGGTGGAACTGGCCGGCGGCCTGCACGCCGGCTCGGTGTCGCTGCTGGCCGATGCGGTGGACTTTTTCGGCGACGCAGCCAACTACGGCCTGTCGCTGCTGGTGCTGGGCATGGCGCTGCAGTCACGCGCGCGGGCGGCGCTCGTCAAGGGCCTCAGCATGGGCGTCTTCGGGCTTTTCGTGCTCTTCCAGGCCGCATGGTCAGCGGCCACGGCGCACACACCCGAACCGGTGACGATGGGCGTCATCGGCGCCCTGGCGCTGCTGGCCAACGTGGCCGTGGCGGCCATGCTCTATGCCTGGCGCGAGGGCGACGCCAACATGCGCTCGGTGTGGCTGTGCAGCCGCAATGACGCCATCGGCAACATCGCGGTGATGGTCGCCGCTCTGGGCGTCTTCGGCACCGGCAGTGCCTGGCCTGATCTGGCCGTGGCAGCCGTGATGGGCGTGCTGGCGCTGGCCTCGGCGCGATCCGTCATCCAGCAGGCACGTGCCGAGCTGCGCCCGCTGGCCGCACACGCCTGAAGCGGCTGGCCGCAGGGCGCTCAGCCACCAGCCGGAGCGTCGGCGCGCCGCAGCACAAGCACGGCGTTGCTCCCTCCGAACGCAAATGAGCTGGACAGCATGATCTGCGCGGCAACGCCCTCGCGAGCGACGTTGGGCACGTAGTCCAGATCGCAAGCAGGATCGGCCTGCTGCAGATGCATCGTCGGCAGCGCCACGCCGTGCTGCAGGGCCAGCAGCGACAGCACGCACTCCAGGGCGCCGGCTGCGCCCAGCAGGTGGCCGTGGATGGCCTTGGTGGCGCTGATCGGGATGCGTTCGGCATGGCTGCCGAACACCGCGCGGATGGCCGCGGTCTCGGTGCTGTCGTTGGCGGGCGTGCCGGTGCCATGTGCGTTGATCGCATCCACCTGTTGCGGCTGCAAACCGGCCGATCGCAGCGCCGCCGCCATCGCCGCCACCTGACCTTCCACGCCGGGCCGCGTGATGTGGCTGGCGTCGTTCGATTGGCCGTAGCCCAGCAGTTCACCGATCACCGGCGCGCCGCGCGCGATGGCGCGCTCCCAGGGCTCGATGACCAGCATCGCCGCGCCCTCGCCCAGCACCATGCCGCTGCGGTTCTTCGAGAACGGCCGGCAGGACGCTGCAGGGTCGGCTTCGTCCATCGTGGCCACGGTGCGCAAGGCCTCCCACGCCTTCAGCGAGCCCGGCGACAGCGGCGCTTCGGCGCCCCCGGCCAGCGCCAGCTCGATCTGCCCCGAGGCCACGCGCATCCAGGCCTCGCCGATGGCCACGGCCGATGACGAGCAGGCGGTGGAGTAGGTCATGTTCGGGCCGCGCAGGCCATGCTCGATGCCTATCCACGCCGCCGCTGCGTTCTGCATGCCCATCAGGATGGTGAAGGGCTTGATGCGGTCGGAGTTCTGGCCATACAGCGTCTGGTAGCCGTCGTCCATCGTGCAGGTGCCGCCCATGCCGGTGCCGATGAAGACACCGGCAAGGGCGCGGTCGACACCGGCCAAGGCGTCTGCCGAGCCTCGCACCGCCTGCCTGGCGGCCAGCAGCGCTATCAGGCTGAAGCGGTCGAGCATGCGCAACTGGGCGGCGTCGATACCGTGGTCGTCGTCGATCACGGCCGTGGCCGCGATGGGCGACGTGAGCCGCGGCGCAAAGGCCGTCTCCAGCCGGCGCACGCCGGAACGCCCGGCCTGTGCGTTGGCCCACACGGCGGCCGGGCTGTTGCCCAGCGGCGAAACGACGCCGATGCCGCTGACGGCCACGCGCCTCACGATGCGCGCAGGCCCGGCCCGACCGCGGCTGCAGCGGCCGGCGCTGCGTTCTGCGCCGCAGGCAGAGCCGCAACGAGTGCATCGACCAGGCGCACCACGTCGCCCAGCGTCGTGAGGTCGACGGCCTCCGCGGGCAGCTTGATCTTGAATGCGTCCTCGACGTTCCAGAGCAGCTCCACCGTCGCCAGCGAATCGATGCCCAGACTGGCCAGCGGCGCGTCGGGCGTCAGGCGGTCCATGGGCAGCGTGTGGTGTTCGGCCAGCAAGGTGCAGACGCGTTCGAAGGTGGTGTTCATGTGGGTTCCTGCAGGGGTGCTGGGTTGGCCGCGCCGTGCGGGGCCGCGCTGTCCAACGGGCTGGCCGTGGGGGCGGCGGCCACGCGCACCTTTCCGCCCCAGCGCGCGCCCCGTGTGAGCAGCCCGGGCCAGACGCGCAGCACCGTCATCAGCGCTGGCGCGCCCCGCGGCGACATCGCCAGATGTGCAAAGCCCGCAGCCAGGCGCACACGCGGTATGAAGGCCTGGCGCCAGGCGGCGGCATAACGCCGCAACAGCACGGCCTGCGATGCGCCATCCGCCGCTGGCGCATTGCCGCCCGGGCCCAGCAAGACGGCGCCCAGCAGCGCTGCAGACTGCAAGGCCATGCTCATGCCCTCCCCCAGGATGGGATGCGCCTCGCCCGCGGCGTTGCCGATCTTGAAGATGCCGTCGCCGGCAGCGAGATGCACACCGGGCTTCAGCGGTCCCGCGCTCAACCAGTGTTCGTCTCGCACGGCATCCCGCAACGCCGCTCGCACGCCGGCGTTTTCACGCCGCAACCAGGCCTCGACGGCGTCGCCCGCGCGCAGGCCGGGTGCAGCGATGCGCAAGGCGTTCAGGCGGTCGCGGCGGATGCAGCAGGCCACCGTCGTCGTACCGCCATCGGCCACCACCATGCCACCGTAGCCACCGGTGAGCGCCAGCACGCTGATCACGCCCTCGGGCAAGGCCGCGGCCTTGAAGTTGGCCTTGAACGCGAACAGGTCGCCTGCGCTGCGCGCCAGCCGGCGCTGCGGGCGATCGGTCGGCAGGTCTTCCCAGCACCCATGCGCATCGACGACGACGCCGGCACGCAGCTTCAGCAGTGTGGCCGACTCGGGCACGCGGAGCTCGCAGTGCCAGGCCCCGGGCGCGCCGATGATGGACTGCACGGCCCAGGGCTGGAACACCGACGCGCCGGCAGCGCGGGCTGCTTCCAGCAGCAGGCCGTCCAGCGTTTCGCGGCCCAATGCACGGCCCCAGGGATGGCGTTCGCCAGCAGCAGGCGGCAAGTCGGCGCTGACAGCCTGACCGCCATGGCACAAGCTCACGCGGCGCAAGGCCGGCCCGGCCAGGGCGTGGAAGGCGTCGGCCACACCCAGCGCCTCCAGCAGGGGCAGGTTGCTGGCGGCCAGGCATTCACCGCAAACCTTGCGGCGCGGAAATCGCTGGCGCTCCACCAGCGCCACCGACCAGCCGGCGCGGGCCAGCTGAATGGCCGCGGCCGAGCCCGCCAGCCCCGCGCCGACGATGAGCACGTCGAAGCTCGCGCGCTTGGGCACGGTCATGAAACAGCTCTCATGCGGCGATGGCGCTGCGCTGCGCACTGAAGCAGTGGCTGAAGAGGCCGGCCGCCGATTCGCGCAGGGCCCAGGCTGCGCCCGCCTGCGGCCAGCGCGCCGAGAGTTCATCACCGCGAAAGCCGGCATGCACGCTGAGCACGGCGTCTTCCCGTGTCACCGCATTGGCGCCGAGGGCGCCGACGAGGTGGCTGCCCGCCAGCGCCCGCCAGGAGCGGCCGGGCTCGCAGGCGAAGAAGTGGTCGCAGCGCGCCGCCACCGCTGCCAGCAGCCG
>JANMMD010000015.1:0-11779 GCA_031372905.1 Betaproteobacteria bacterium | reverse complement strand
CGTCGAACAGGTTCGCCACCACGATCTCGTGGTCGTTCCATGAGGTGTGCGTGAACGCCCCGCGCCCGTTGCAGTCGCCCACCGCCCAGACGCCTTCGGCGCTGGTGCGGCACTGATCGTCGACCTCGATGTAGCCGCGGGCGTCCGTGCGGATGCCGGCCAGTTCGAGCGCCAGGCCATCGGTGTTGGGCCGACGGCCCACGGCCAGCAGCACGTGGCTGCCCGTGATGCCGTCGTCGCCGCCGCAAGCGGCACCGACGAGGATGCCGTTTTCGGCGCCATCGCCATCGCCACTGCCGGCGGGCGCCAGCGACAGGCACTCGGCGCCCAGTTCGAATCGCACGCCCTCGGCCTCGAGGATGGCGCGGATGCCGTCGGAGACGTCGGGGTCCTCGCGCGGCAGCAGGCGCGCCGAACGCTCCACCACCGTGACGGCAGCGCCGAGCCGGCGCATCAGCTGCGCGAACTCCAGGCCGATGTAGCTGCCGCCCACCACCACCAGGTGTTCGGGCACCGCATCCAGCTGCATCACCGAGACGTTGTCCAGCGTCGTCACCGTGTCGATGCCCGGCAGCGCCGGGCGCACCGCGCGCCCACCGACGTTGAGGAAGATGCGTGGCGCGCGCAAGCGGCGCCCGCCCACCGCGAGCGTGGCCGGGCCTGCAAAGCAGGCGTCGCCGACGATGACTTCGGTGCCCTTCAGGCCGCGCATCCAGGCTTCCACGCCCTCGCGCGACTTCGCGACGATGGCGTCCTTGCGCGCCATCACGCGGGCCATGTCGACACGCAGGCGCCCCACGTCGAACCCGAACTCGGCGCCGCGCTGCGCGAGCCGCACGGCACGCGCACTGGCCACCAGCGTCTTGGTCGGCACACAGCCGACGTTGACGCAGGTGCCGCCGAAGTGATGGCGCTCGATGACGGCGGTCTTCAGCCCTTCGCGGCTGCAACGGGCGGCGATGGCCGGCCCGGCCTGGCCGGCGCCCACGATGATGGCGTCGAAGTCTTCGGTGTCCATGGGCGCGCTCGCAGCAGTGGGTGGCGCCGGCAGTATGGGGGCGGCACCGCGTGCATTCAATCTGACGGTCGGGTGGCCGATATCCCAGACACCGCCGCTTCGATGCCCGTGCTGCGTCGATGACCAGCGCCACACCATCTCACCCTGACGCCACATGCCCAAGCTGTCGCTGCGCCTGTCCACACCCAGCCGCCGCCACCTGGTCGTCGCCACGGCCCTGGCCGCAATCACCGCGCTGGCCAGCCCGTCGCTGCATGCGGCCGATGCCGCGCAGAGCCCGGCGATCACCATCGGCGGCACCGGTGCCGCACTCGGCCTGATGAAGGCGATCGGTGACGACTTCGTGCGCACCCGCCCCGGGCTGCGCATCCAGGTGGTGCCGAGCCTGGGCAGCAGCGGCGGCGTCAAGGCGCTGGTCGCCGGCGCGCTGCAGATCGCCGTGACATCGCGCGCGATGACCGACGACGAGCGCGCGAAGCCGGTGCGGGCGATCGAGTACGTCCGCACGCCCTTTGTCTTCGTCGTCCAGCGCAGCAATCCGGTCAACGGGGCCCGCCTCGACGAGATCGCCGACGCCTTCGCCGGCCGGCGCAAGGCCTGGCCCGATGGGCAGCCGGTGCGCCCCGTGCTGCGGCCTGTCAGCGATGTCGACACCCAGCTGGTGGCCGAGATCTCGCCTGCGCTGCAGCAGGCGATCGCAACCGCGCACCAGCTGCCCGGCAAGAACATCGCCATCACCGACACCGACATCGCCGACGAGCTCGAACGCGTGCCGGGGTCCATCGGCACGTCCACGCTCGTGCTCGTTCGCGCCGAGAAGCGGGCGCTGAAGCCGCTGTCGATCGGCGGCGTCGAGCCGACGATCGACAACATGCGCCGCGGCGCTTACCCGTACCAGAAGTCGATCTACGTCGTCGTGCGCCACGACGCGCCGCCGGCGGTGCGCGCCTTCGTCGAGCACCTGCAGTCGCCAGCGGTCGCGGCCATGCTGACAAAGCTGGGGGCGGTTGCCGTCAGCACGCCATGAACGCGGTCGAGCTCGACCCCAAGCTGCGCAGGCTGGTCGACACCGCCGCCGGCATCACGGCCTTGCTGATCGTCATCGTCGTGCCGCTGGTCTACGCCACCGCCGGGCTGAAGCGCGAGGAAGGCGGCATCGACGCCTTGAGCCGCACCTACGGGGCGCTGACGACCGCGGCGATCGCGCAGCGGCCCACGATGTGGCAGTTCGAGGACCACCGCCTGCAGTCGCTGGTGGCGCACGACGTCACCGGCGAGGGTGCACGCGTCGCCTACAGCATCGACGATGCGAGCGGGACGCCGATCGCCAGCAGCCACGCAACGCGCCTGCCCGCGCCGACGCTCACCAGCCGCACGCCGCTGTACGACGCGACCCACGTCGTCGGCCACTACCGGGTCGACAAGTCGCTGCGCCCCTTGGTCGCCGAAACGCTTGCCGTCGCGCTGCTTGCGCTGTTCGGCGCGCTGCTCGCCTTGATACCGCTGCGCGCGCTGCCGCTGCGGGCGCTGCGGCGGTCGCAGGAGAGGCTGGTCCACATGGCCAAGCACGACGCACTGACCGGGCTGCCGAACCGTTCGCTGCTCGACGACCGGCTCGAGCAGGCGATCCTGTTCGCGCAGCGGGCGCAGCGCTGCGTGACCGTCGCGTTCATCGACCTCGACCACTTCAAGTCGGTCAACGACAGCCTCGGCCACGACGTCGGCGACGAACTGCTGGTGCAGATGGCCAAGCGGCTGTCAGGCTGCCTGCGCGGCACCGACACGGTGGTCCGGCTCGGCGGCGACGAGTTCGTCGTCGTGCTGTTCGACCAGCCCGGCGACACCGACTCCCTGGCCACCACGCTGGAGCGGCTGCAGCAGGCGGTGGTCGCGCCGATGACCGTGCGCGGACACGCGGTCCAGCTCGGCTGCAGCATCGGCGCGGCCACCTACCCAGCCGACGGCGACACCGCCAGCGTGCTGCTGAAGAACGCCGACGCGGCGATGTACCGCGCCAAGGAACTGGGTCGGAACAACTTCCAGTTCTACACCGCCGACATGAACAGCCGCGTCAAGGCGCGCATGGCGATGCAGGCCGGCTTGATCCGCGCACTGCAGGAAGAGGAGTTCTTCCTCGTCTACCAGCCGCAGGTCGACCTGCGCAGCGGCGCCGTGATCGGGGTCGAGACCCTGGTGCGCTGGCGCCACCCCGAGATGGGCGTCGTGGCGCCGAACGACTTCATCCCGCTGGCCGAAGAAACCGGGATCATCGTCGCGCTCGGCGAGTGGGTGCTGCGCACGGCCTGCGCGCAGCACACGGCCTGGCGTGAAGCCGGGCTGCCGCCGCTGCGGCTGGCGGTGAACGTCTCGCCGCGCCAGTTTCGCGACCCGCACTTCGCCGATGTCGTCGCGCGGGTGCTGGTCGAGAGCCGGATGGAGGCCGCACACCTCGAGCTCGAGATCACCGAGAGCCTGATCATGGAAGACGTCGCACAGGCGGTCACGATCATGCACCGCATCCGCGCGCTCGGCGTCGAGCTGTCGATCGACGACTTCGGCACCGGCTACTCGAGCCTGAGTTCGCTGAAGAACTTCCCGGTCGCCCGCCTGAAGGTCGACCGCTCGTTCATCCACATGCTGCCGGGCCAGCGCAACGACCGATCGATCGCGATGGCGGTGATCGCGCTCGGTCACCAGCTGAGCATGAAGGTGGTTGCCGAAGGCGTCGAGACCGAGGACCAGCGCCAGTTCCTGCGCGACAGCCACTGCGACGAGATGCAGGGGTATCAATTCAGCCGCCCGGTGGCGCCTGAAGAAATCGCGCGGATGCTGGGAGGAAGCCAGGGCAGTGAACCGGGCCGCCCTCCAGCGCCCGCTGCGGCCGCCAGCCTGGCCCATCATCCGCACCATGAGCACGCCACCGCACCTGCCCGCCAGCGTTGAAACCTGCCACTGGGGCTACTTCGACGCCACCCTGAAGCCCGCGCTGACCGTGGCCAGTGGCCAGCGCTTCACCGTGGCCACGGTCAGCGGCGGCAGCGCGGTGCTGCCGCCTGCCGGCTTCCACGTGCCGCCAGAACTGCTGGACATCCACGCGCGCCTGCCGATGCCGATACCCGGCCACATCCTCACCGGCCCCGTCGCCGTGGAAGGCGCGATGCCGGGCGATGTCCTGGAAGTGCGCGTCATCGACGTGCAGTTGCGGCAGGACTGGGGCTACAACGTGATCCGCCCCTTGGCGGGCACCTTGCCCGACGACTTCGACGCCTACCGCCACCTCAACATTCCGCTGGACCGTGAGAGAGGCGTCGCTCGCCTGCCCTGGGGCCTGGACCTGCCGTTGCACCCGTTCTTCGGCGTGATGGGGGTCGCACCGCCGCCGAACTGGGGCCGCATCAGCACGATCCAGCCGCGCGCGCATGGCGGCAACCTGGACAACAAGGAACTCGGCCCCGGCAGCAGCCTGTACCTGCCGGTTCACGCACCTGGCGCCCTGTTCTCCTGCGGTGATGGGCATGGCGCGCAGGGCGATGGCGAAGTCTGCGTCACCGCCATAGAAACGGCCTTGCTCGGCACCTTCGAACTGGTGCTGCACCCCGCATCCGCTGGCCAGGACCTGGCCTATCCGCGCGCGGAAACCGCGACCCACTGGATCACCATGGGCATGGACCCCGACCTGGACCGCTGCCTGGAGATGGCGCTGCGCGACATGATCAAGCTGCTGGGCGAAAAGGCCGGCCTCAGCCGCGAGGACGCCTACACCTTGTGCAGCCTGGCCGTGGACTTCCGCATCACGCAAAGCGTCAACGGGCTCAAGGGCGTGCACGGCATGTTGCGCAAGGCCCTGATCAACCGCTGATCGTTGATCGCTGACCGCGCGACGCGCGACGCATGTCGAGCCGATGTCTGCGCTGCGCTGCCGTCATGGCGCCGCAGCCAGCGTGGGGTGCAACGAACCGACGGGCTCAGCCGCGCAGGCCAGGGCTTGCTGCCGACCTTCATCGAAGGCCTGCTGCAGCACGGGCACGGTGAGCCGCGGTTCGCTGCCCAGACCCCGCAGCACGCACACGCCCGACGCTCCGGCCGCCGCAGCCTGGCGCACCTGCTCGGGTGTCAGGATGCCGCCGATGGCCACCACGGGCGCCCCCGCAACACGGCACCACCAGGCCAGATTGTCCAGGCCTTGCGGACGCCAGGGCATGTGCTTGGTGCGCGTCGGCCACACCGGGCCGCAGGCGATGTATTGCGGCAGCAAGCTGCGCGCCCGGCACAACTCCCAGACGGCGTGCGAACTCACGCCCAGCCCAAGGCCGCTGGCACGGAACTCGGCGCGACCCGCTGCGTCCAGCGCCAGCAGGTCTTCCTGACCCAGGTGCACCGCGCGGGCCCCGAGTTCGGCCGCCAAGCGCCAATGGTCGTTGATGAAAAGCTGCGCGCCATGCCCGTCAGCCGCCGCGAGGCTGTCGCGAATGGCGCCGCGCAAGGCCTGGGTCCAGGCCGCGTCGGCATCGGGCGGGCGCTTGACGCGCAGTTGCACCGTGCCCAGGCCGGCGCTCAACACGGCGCGCAAGGCTTGAGCACTGTCGACGATGGCATACAGGCCGAGCGGCCGCGCGCTGACACCGGGTGCGGGCTCGCTCCGTTCGTTCGGCAAGTCGGGTTGCTCGCCCCAAGACAGCCCGGGCAGCGCGGGCCAGGCGAGCAGCGCGGCGTCGGCGGGCACGTGTCCCAGCGTCATCGAGGCCTGCCAGGCGGCCGGCAGGTCATCGCCGTCGATGTCAGCGCCAGCCTGGGGCGCCACCCAGCCGCGCGCGTGCTCGGCGTCCAGCCAATGGTGGCGCGGGGCTGGGGCCGATGCGGGCGCGGTCACGAGGACGGCGGTCGCACCTCGCGCACGCAGCGCAGCGGCCAGCACGGGCCAGGTGTGCGGCGTCGCTGCGCTCGGCAGGCCGGCCTGCCCGCTAGCCTGGCCCGGCGACATCTCGTGCGGCACCCCCCGCGGGGCGTCCAGGACGAACACGCGGGGTTCGACGGGTCGGTTCATCGCTGCACCCGTCCACCCTCGACGAGCAGCGCCGGGCCCGTGAAGCAGCCACTCCCGAGCGGCAGCAGCCGCATGGACTGCGGCGCGAAGCCGTGGTTCAAGGGGCCGCTGCCCGCACCCGTTTGCACGCGCGCACCGGCAGCTAGTGCCGCACGCACGAAATCGCGTGCCTGCGCAACGGCCTGCGGCAGATCGTCCCCCAACGCCAGCCGGGCCGCAATGGCGCTGGACAAGGTGCAGCCGGTCCCGTGCGTGTTGGGCGTGGCGATGCGCGGCCCGCGCAGCCACAGCGGCGGCAAGCCGGCCTGCAACAGCAGGTCGGCCACGGTGTCGCCGGGCAGATGGCCGCCCTTGAGCAACACCGCCCGGGCGCCCATGTCCAGCAGGCGCTGCGCCGCATCGGCCATGTCGACCTCGGTCAGCAGGGGGCGGCCCACCAGCATCGCGGCTTCATCGAGGTTGGGCGTCACCAGCAGCGCGCGTGGAAACAGCAGGCGCACCAGAGCACCCGTTGCCGAGGGGTCGATCAGCGCCGCACCGCTGGTGGCCACCATCACCGGGTCGAGCACCACCTGGCGCAGTTGGTGACGGTCGAGCGCCGCGGCGACCGTCTCGATGGTCGGTGCCGAATGCAGCATGCCGATCTTGACGGCGTCGACGCCGATGTCCTCGACCACCGCATCGATCTGGTCGGCCAGCATGGCCAGCGGCACGGCGTGAATGGCGCGCACGCCCTGGGTGTTTTGAGCGGTCAGCGCGGTGATGGCCGTGGTGCCGAAGCAGCCCAGCGCGGCAAAGGTCTTCAGGTCGGCCTGCACGCCGGCACCGCCGCCGGAATCGGAGCCGGCAATCGAGAGCAGCCGCGCATACCGGGCGTTCGGCGCCGGGGCGACAGAGACGGTGGCAGTGATCGGGCTGTTCATCCGTCCTCCAAAGCGTGCATGACAAGCAATGCTCCGAAGGACGCGACGCTGCGGCAAGGGTGGGCCGACCGACAGCGCTTGCTCTTCTTCCGCCGGCATGAACCGGATCAAGTTCGCGGGTTTGAATCTCAGCACGCTGACGCGTGCACCCCGGAGCGCCTTCATTCTCGCGCGTTTGCGCCCGGGCAGTTCACCGCGGCCTGGTTGGCGTTGTGCACCACGTTGCTCATGTGCCGGTTGTGTTCAAGGCCCACGCCGTGGGCTGCAGGGCCCGGCTGGCAGAGCCACCCGGTGCTGCGCCGGTCTTGCGAGCGCTGGCGGTTGTCGTTCGCACTTTGCAGGATGTGGTTCGTCGCGCGCAGGCGCTTGGCCGCGCTGACGATGCCGCCGAGATGACGCCAAAGGCCTTCCCCGCGCCCAGGCCGAAGTCGTCGCGATTGAAGCTGCCGCTGGCCTCCGCGCCGCAGCAGACATGAACGACCGCGGAGCACTTTGTCTGACCGTGCCCTGCGCCCTGGGACGATTCACTTCGGCAGGCAGGCCAGCATCTGCTGAACGCGCTCGGGCGTGTAGGCTGCGGCAGCGGCGGCCATCGAGGGCAGCGAGACTTCTTCCTGCACCGCCATGCCCTTGCGCGGCAACGCGGCCTGGCCCAGGATGAGGTGGTCCAGCACGGTGTCTATGCCCTGGTAGGCGCGCACGTCCGACGAGGTAGCCGGCGTGCGGCCGGGCCGGCAGCGGTCGGCGGCGCCACCGCCGGGCCGCGAGACGAACGGTGGCTTCAGCCCCAACTCGCCCGGTCCGCAGCGTTGGTCGCGCGGGATCGGGCCCGGCTTCTGGCGCGTGACGCTGCCGGTGCGCAGCAACTGGTGCAGCGCAATCGAACCCTCGCCGAAGGCCGGGCCGCGGTCACCGATCAGGGCCAAGGTGGGCGTGAAGCCCGCGCCGCCGACCCACACCAACTTGCCCAGGTACTCGCGGGCCGGTGCCACTGCAATCGGCAGCGCCTCGGCATCCAGATAGCGGGTCTCGCCACCCACCCGGTGCGTCACCGAAGTCATCGAGCGGTAGGTCTGGACAGGCTGGCCCGACAGGCCCTCCACCACCGGCCCGGGCTTGGGCTTGCCCAGGCCGTCACCCACCACCCATTTGCCCGACCCGCAGGCCGTGCGGCTGCCGCCTTCAGTGAAGGGATCGACCTCGATCGCATAGACGCAGAAGGCCGGCGAGCCGGCCCCGAAGCCCATCTGCTCGGCCTTCAGGAAGTCGGGGCGACAGCCGCCGGCCTGGCAGCTGGTGGTCTTGCCACCGGACCAGCGGTCCAGGCCGTTGGCGATGTAGGTGAAGCCCGCGTCACCGACGGTGTAGGACGCCGCACCTCCATCGGGATTGACCGCCAGCCGCGCGCGCACCGCGACAGAGCCATCGGCGAACACGCGCGTGGCGGTCTTGGTCGTGCCGCTGCCGTCGGCCGTCTTCACGGTCATGGTGCCGGGCGTGCCGCAATCGGGCTGGGCGCCGGCACGCAGCGGCACCAGCAGCAGCGGCAGCACCGCCAGCAGCGCTGCAAGGAGCGGTCGGGCGATCGGGAACGAGCGGGGTGACGGCATCCATGTCTCCGGAGTGAAGTGCCGGCCCAGTGTGGCACCCGCGGATGGCCGGACCTTGCCGCTGTCGACGCACACCCCTAGCCTGAACGAGCCGCGCCTGGGTGGCGGCGAGCTGAAGATCCTTGCGGTGATCTTGAAGCGGTCGTCGATCCAGAAGGGCCTCATTCACCCGCAGGCACCCCTGCGAGCGTCAGCGCGCGCAGACCGGCCGTCCCGGCAGCCCGTATCGAACGGGCCCCCGGACTTCCGGTGTTCTGACAGGCTCAGGCCTTGGCGGCCACCGTGCGCGCCTTGCGTGCCACGCGACGCGCGGCGTTGGAGGTCTGCGTGGCGGTGTCGGTCACGGCCTTGTTGACGCGTTTTGTCGTCGTCTTGGCCTGGCGCGCGACGCGGCGTGCGGCGTTCGAGGCGCTGGTGGCGGTGTCGGCCACGGCCTGGCTGATTTCGCGGGTGGCCGTCTGGGTGATGCGCTTGCGCGTGGCGGCGGCCTTGCGGGTCGTGGCCTTGAGCTTGCGGGTGGCCACGGCCTTGGCCGGCACCGGCGTGCCGGCGACTCGGCGCACCAGGGCGCTGCTGCCTTCTTCGAGGCGTTCGGCCACCAGGCTCACGACCTGGGCGGCGGGGCGCGCCACGCGGTTCAGCGTGTCCAGCGCGTTCACGTTGGCGGCGCGGTCCAGGCGCACGGCACCTTCGGCGACCAGGCCCACGCCCTTGGTCGCCAGATCCACGGCCACGCCGACGACGCTCTGCACGCGGTCGGTGCCCAGGTGGAGGCCCTTGACGTAGTAGCCAGTGACGCGCTGCTGGGCGCCGATCATGTTCGAGCGCAGGTCGGCGCGCAGGATGGCGGCGCCGCGGTTCACCACGCGGGCGAAGCGCGCGTCGACAAAGCCGACCAGACGCTCGCCACCATAGCGGTAGCTGTTGATCACGTTGGTGGCGGTGATGCCGTAAGCGGCGATGACCTCGTTGGCCACGGTAGAAAGGTTCTTGTTCGACATGGTTCGCTCCTGTTGATTGAAAGCATCGACCTGACCGTCTAAACCGAGAACTCCGGCCGCGTTCAATCAGGGTTGCAGTGAATGTGCCCACAGCTTGTAGAGGGCGCACCCCAGAACACGGGTTTTCCCTAGAGTGCGCAGCCTAGCCGCGCGGGGCTGCACATCGTCAGTCGCGGCCAGAAGCTGAGACTGACGAACGCCCGCTGGCGATCGCGCTGATTGACTCGATCCGCCAGCCCTCCCGCGCTCTCGCGCTGCCCGCTGTAGCGCTCAACCAGGCAAGACGCCACATCGCGCGCAAGCAGTGCGAACTCCACCAACGCCAACAGCGCCGAAGGCGCTGCTGTCGAACGTTAGCGGGCAGGCGAAGGGCCCGCGAGCCCGCTGGGCCCTGGCCTCACTTCTTGCCGGCCATCGCGTCGCTTTCGCACTTCTTCATGAAGCTGTCCTTTGCGGCCCCTACCAAGGCCCTGGCGTTCTTGTCGACGGCCCTGCCGGCGCAGGACAGGCCGTCACCCTTCTCGCTCTCGCACTTCTTCATGTGGCTGACCTTGGCGGCGCCCGACAAGGATTTGCCGTTTTTGTCCACGGCATGGTCCGAGCAGGCCATGCCGCCGGCCTTTGCCATGGGCGTCGCGCTTGGCATCCCCCCGGCATTGGCCACGCCGCCGGCCGGTGCCACGCTGCCCGGCGTGGCCGTGCCACCCGGAACAGGCAGGGGACCCGAGTGCGCCATGCCGCCCGAGTCGGCCGTGGCGCCTGCAGTCGCCTTGGCACCGGCGGGCGCCATGCCACCGGCATTGGCCACGCCGCCGGCCGGTGCCAAGCTGCCCGGAGTGGCCATGCCGCCGGGAACAGGCAGAGGGCCCGTGTGGGCCATGCCGCCCGACTGGGGCATGCCTGCCTTCATGTCGGCCTCGCACTTCTTCATGAACGCGCTCTTGGCCGTGGCCGACAGAGTGCGGCCGTCTTTGTCGACGGCCTTGGCTTCACAGCTGGAACCGCTGTGTCCGGCCGCAAGAGCCGGGCCGGCGAACATTGCGCAAGCAGCCATCACGGCGATGCAAAGGTTGGATTTCATTGGGATTTCCTGGTGTCTTGGGAGGATTGGCGGATACCGTGCACGATTGCATCAGCTTGGACAGAGCACAGAACATGGGCCGGAAGGGCCACTGCGTGCGTCGCCACGAACTGACTCGCATCTGCCTGACGACTTCGTCATGTTGTTGTGTCGACTTGCGCGGCGACATAGGCGCACCAGCAAGGCGCCTGTAGGACGATGCCGGCGCACAGTGCGCTGCGCCGACGCGGCAGGTCGTTTCCATGGCGCGCGAAGCGCGCGCCCCCGCGCCTGCCGGCTCTGGCTACACCAGCGCCGGCAGGCGGTCGGAGTTGGGGTGGCTTCCAGACCGCGCGACAGTGTTGGCTCAGAAAAAAGCCGTACAACTGGGGCAAGCAAACACAGGGGGCCCGGGGCATGACTACATCCCGCGCCTTCCTGAAAAGTCGTACAAGTGACCCAGTTTGGCGAGCGTTCGAGCTCACTCGTGACAAGAAACTCGTAAGTCAGCCAAGCGCACCGAATCACGGTGACCATGACGGACGAACAGGCACCGCCAAAGACTGAATTCAGCGGCTACTGCCCGTCAGCGCCGCTCGTCGAACTCACGCTGACCGGCATCAAGCAGCCACTGGCGCTTGCGACCGCGGAACGCTCAAACGTCAGCAGTACGAGGTACAACAGCCGTAGACCTCCAGTTAGCACTGCCCTGCCGCTGAGCCTCATCGACGGGGACGTGCCTAGCAGGATGTACCCAACTATCCCAGCTCTCGGGCATCAAACGCGACCGAGACGCACTTGTAAAACAGTCGAGCCCGATCGCTCAGAATGCCTGGACGCGACAAATCGAGCTGGTAAATGGGGACATGCTGTCGGTTCGTTGAGACCTGCTCAAAACCGTAGCGGACAAGGAATCGCCGACCTTCGACAGTTGATCCCTCAGCCATCAGGAGCGGCTGGCTCATTGATCCATCGTTGCGACGAAGAAAAATCGCTATGTGGTGGCACAGAACTTTGACGGCCCTGACGCTTGGAACATCTGCTGCGATGCGGCGAAGGTAGATGACATTGATGCAAAGAAACTCAGCGGCATCACTCCCACTAGACGAGATGTCAATCGCTG
>JANMMD010000203.1:0-21651 GCA_031372905.1 Betaproteobacteria bacterium | reverse complement strand
GGCCTTGGGCGGCTACCTGCCCAAGCGCCGCGTGAAGGCCGACGAGAGCTTCACCGTGCCGTCGCTGGAAACCTTCAAGGCCGTGCTCGAGCCCACCGCCGAGGGCCGCGAGATCAGCACCACGCAGGCCTATGTGCGCTTCCTGACGCAGCTATTGAGAGATCAAGCACTCGGTCCGCGCGTGGTGCCCATCCTGGTGGACGAGGCGCGCACCTTCGGCATGGAAGGCCTGTTCCGCCAGATCGGCATCTACAACCCCGAGGGCCAGAAGTACACGCCGGTCGATAAGGACCAGGTGATGTACTACAAGGAAACGGTCAACGGCCAGATCCTGCAGGAAGGCATCAACGAGGCCGGCGGCATGAGCAGCTGGATTGCGGCCGCGACGTCGTACTCGACGAACAACCGCATCATGGTGCCGTTCTACATCTACTACTCGATGTTCGGCTTCCAGCGCATCGGCGACCTGGCCTGGGCCGCGGGCGACATGCAGGCGCGCGGTTTCCTGCTCGGCGGCACGTCGGGCCGCACCACGCTGAACGGCGAGGGCCTGCAGCACGAAGACGGCCACAGCCACATCCTGGCCGGCACCATCCCGAACTGCATCTCCTACGACCCGAGCTTCGCGCACGAGGTGGCGGTGATCCTGCACCACGGCCTGAAGCGCATGGTCGAGAAGCAGGAGAACGTCTTCTATTACCTGACGCTGCTGAACGAGAACTATCCGATGCCGGGCCTCAGGGCGGGCACCGAAGAGCAGATCATCAAGGGCATGTACCTGCTCGAAGAGGGCCCCAAGAAGACGCCGCGCGTGAACCTGCTCGGCAGCGGCACCATCCTGCGCGAGAGCATGGAAGCCAAGAAGCTGCTCGAAGCCGATTGGGGGGTGTCGGCCAACGTCTGGAGCTGCCCGAGCTTCAACGAACTGGCGCGCGACGGCCAGGACTGCGAACGCTGGAGCATGCTGCACCCGCTGGAGGCAGCGCGAGTGCCTTTCGTGACGCAGCAGCTGGCCGCGCATGCCGGGCCGGTGGTGGCGTCCACCGACTACATGAAGGCCTATGCCGAGCAGATCCGCCCCTTCAGCCCCAAGGACAAGGGCGTGAGCCGCGCCTACCGCGTGCTGGGCACCGACGGCTTCGGCCGCAGCGACTTCCGCAGCAAGCTGCGTGAGCACTTCGAGATCAACCGCCACTACATCGTGATGGCGGCGCTGCGCGCGCTGGCCGACGAGGGCACGGTGCCGGTGGCCAAGGTGGCCGAGGCCATCGCGAAGTACGGTATCGATGCCGACAAGATCAACCCGCTGCATGCCTAACTGAGCGCACAACAAATAACGACAGGAGACAGGCCATGGCGTTGGTCGAAGTGAAGGTCCCCGACATCGGCGACTTCAAGGACGTGGAAGTCATCGAGGTGTTGGTCAAGGCGGGCGACACCATCGCGGTCGACCAGAGCCTGCTGACGGTAGAGAGCGACAAAGCGTCGATGGAAATTCCGTCCACGCATGCCGGCGTGGTGAAGGAGATCAAGGCCAAGCTCGGTGACAAGGTCAACCAGGGCACGTTGGTGCTGATGGTGGAGGCGGCCGGAGCTGCACCAGCACCCCCCCCTGCGCCGCCAGCAATCGCCGCAACCGCAGTTGCGGCACCCGCGCCGGCTGCCGACGTACCCGCTGCCGCCGCAGGTAGCGCCAGCATCGAGGTGCTGGTGCCCGACATCGGCGATTTCGCCGAAGTCACAGTCATCGAAGTTTTCGTGAAGCCCGGCGACAGCGTGAAGCTGGAGCAGAGCCTGATCACGGTGGAGAGCGACAAGGCCTCGATGGAGATTCCTTCATCGCACGCTGGCGTGGTGGAGCGCCTGCTCGTGAAGGTGGGCGACAAGGTGGCCAAGGGCAGCCCGGTGGTGGTGATGCAGGGCCATGGCGCACCGGCAGCGGCTGCGGGCGCGGCCGTTCCTGCACCCGCACTGGTGGCCTCACCTGCAAGCCCAGCACCCGCCGCGGCCGCAACAGCAGCACCCGCTGCGACCGTGGCTGTGGCCGCCCACCAGCCCGGCACACCCGAAGCCATACTGCCGCACGCCTCGCCCAGCATTCGCCGGCTGGCGCGCGAATTGGGCGTGCCGCTGGTCGAAGTGAAAGGCACCGGCCCCAAGGGCCGCATCACCCAGACCGACGTGCAAGGCTTCGTCAAGGGCGTAATGGCCGGACAGGTGCAGACCACGGCGCAAAAGGCCAAGGCGCCTGTCGCTGAGGCAGGCGGTGCGGGCGGCGGTGAAGCCTTCCCGGGCCTGCTGGCCTGGCCCAAGGTCGACTTCGCGAAGTTCGGCCCGGTCGAGCGCAAGGACCTCAGCCGCATCAAGAAGATCAGCGGCGCCAACCTGCACCGCAACTGGGTGCTGATTCCGCACGTCACCAACCACGACGATGCCGACATCACCGAGCTCGAAGCCTTCCGCGTTCAGCTGAACAAGGAAAACGAGAAGAGCGGCGTCAAGGTCACGATGCTGGCCTTCCTCATCAAGGCCTGCGTCGCGGCGCTCAAGAAGTTCCCCGAGTTCAATGCATCGCTGGATGGCGAGCAACTCGTGATGAAGAACTACTTCCACATCGGCTTTGCCGCCGACACACCGAACGGCTTGGTGGTGCCGGTGATCAAGGATGCCGACAAGAAAGGCATCCTGCAGATCAGCAAGGAAATGAGCGAACTCGCCGGCAAGGCGCGCGAGGGCAAGCTGGGCCCGGCCGACATGAGCGGCGGCTGCTTCTCCATCAGCAGCCTGGGCGGCATCGGCGGGCGCTACTTCACGCCCATCATCAACGCGCCCGAGGTGGCCATTCTGGGCGTGTGCAAGAGCAGCACCGAGCCGCGCTGGGACGGCCAGCAGTTCGCGCCGCGCCTGGTATTGCCGCTGAGCCTGAGCTGGGATCACCGCGTGATTGACGGCGCCTCGGCGGCGCGCTTCAACGCCTACCTCGGCCAGATCCTGGGCGACTTTCGCAGGGTCTTGCTGTAATGAGCACCGTGGTGGTCGCCCGCAGGGGCGGCACCGTGACCATCGCGTCGGACAGCCTGGTCACCTTTGGCGAGACACGCTTGCCGCCGGGTTATGAAGCCAACCAAAAGATGTTCTCGATGGCGGGCAGCACGGTGGGTGCGGTGGGCAGCGTGGCGCATCTGGCCGTGCTGAAAAGCGCGCTGGCCGGCTTGCCCGCCGAGACGCTGAAGCTCGACAGCCGCGACGGCCTGTTCGAGACTTTCCTGGCGCTGCACCCCAAGCTCAAGGACCGCTTCTTCCTGAACACCAAAGAGCACGACAGCGACCCCTACGAGAGCAGCCAGTTCAGCATCGTGGTGGCCAATGCGCGCGGGGTGTTCGGGGTGGAGAGTTACCGCGAGGTCTTCGAATTCGAGCGTTTCTGGGCCATCGGCTCGGGCCGGCGTTTTGCGCTCGGGGCCATGCATGCGGTGTGGGACAAAGCCAAGACGGCGCGCGAAGTGGCCACCGCCGGCGTGCTGGCGGGCTGCGAATTCGACACCAGCTCTGCCGCCCCTGTGCGTGTGCAGACCTACAAACTCAAAAGCTAAGAGCTGAGACCAGAAGAGGACGAGACATGGCGCTCATCGACATCCGCGTGCCGGACATCGGCGACTTCAAGGAAGTCGCCGTCATCGAGGTGCTGGTGCAAGCCGGCGACACCATCAAGGCCGAGCAGAGCCTGGTCACCGTGGAGAGCGACAAGGCCTCGATGGAGATCCCGGCCTCGGCCGGTGGCGTGGTGAAGGAGCTGAAGGTCCAGGTCGGCGACAAGGTCGCGATGGGCACCGTGCTGCTGTCGCTGGAGACCGGCGCTGCGGCTGAGCCGGCGCCCGCTGCGGCGCCTGCCGCAGCGCCGGCGCCCGCGCCGTCTACAACACCAGCGCCCGTGGCCGCCAGCCATGCCGGCGGTGCGGACCTCGAATGCGACATGCTGGTGCTGGGCGCCGGCCCGGGCGGTTATTCGGCCGCCTTCCGCGCCGCCGACCTGGGCATGAAGACCGTGCTGATCGAGCGTTTCCCGGTGCTGGGCGGTGTGTGCCTGAACGTGGGCTGCATCCCCAGCAAGGCGCTGCTGCACGTGGCCGCGGTGATGGACGAAGCCGCGCATTTCGCAGATCTGGGTGTCAGCTTCGGCCCGCCGCAGATCGACCTCACCAAGCTGCTGGCGCACAAGAACAAGGTGGTGGGCAAGCTCACCGGCGGGCTGGCTGCGATGGCCAAGATGCGCAAGGTGACGGTGGTGACGGGGCAGGGCGAGTTCGCCGACCCCTTTCATCTGAAGGTGACCGGCGTCGACGGCAAGGTTCAGACCATCAAGTTCAACAACGCCATCATCGCGGCGGGGTCCGAGGCGGTCAAGCTGCCCTTTCTGCCGAAGGACGACCCGCGCATCGTCACCAGCACCGGCGCGCTCGAACTGCGCCAGAAGCCCGAGCGCATGCTGGTCATCGGCGGCGGCATCATCGGCCTGGAGATGGGCACGGTCTACTCGACGCTGGGCGCCAGGCTCGACGTGGTGGAAATGCTTGACGGCCTGATGCAGGGCGCCGACCGCGACCTCGTCAAGGTGTGGCAAAAGATGAACGCGCACCGCTTCGACAAGCTGATGTTGAAGACCAAGACCACCGGCGCCGAGGCCACGCAGGACGGCATCCGCGTGATGTTCGAGGGCCTGGATGGCAGCAAGAGCGAAGCGGTGTACGACCTCGTGCTGCAGGCCGTGGGCCGCACGCCCAATGGCAAGAAGATCGGCGCCGAGAGGGCCGGAATCATCATCGGTGAACGCGGCTTCATCCCAGTGAACCAGCAGATGCGCACCAACGTGCCGCACATCTACGCCATCGGTGACATCGTCGGCCAGCCCATGCTCGCGCACAAGGCAGTGCACGAAGGCCACGTGGCGGCCGAAGTGGCCAGCGGCGACGACAAGGCGCTGTTCGATGCCCGCGTGATTCCCAGTGTGGCTTACACCGACCCCGAGGTGGCCTGGGTGGGCCTCACGGAAGACGAGGCCAAGGCCCAGGGCATCAAGGTCAAGAAGGGCCTGTTCCCGTGGACGGCCAGCGGCCGCGCCATCGCCAACGGCCGCGACGAGGGCTTCACCAAGCTGCTCTTCGACGACTCGCCCGAAGCGCATGGCCACGGCCGCATCCTCGGCGGCGGCATCGTCGGCACCCACGCCGGCGACATGATCGGCGAGGTGGCCCTGGCCATCGAGATGGGCGCAGACGCGGTGGACATCGGCAAGACCATCCACCCGCATCCCACTTTGGGCGAGAGCATCGGCATGGCCGCGGAAGTGGCCCACGGCAGCTGCACCGACCTGCCGCCCGCGCGGCGCTGAGCTAGCCCCAGCGCGTGTTGATGTCGACGATCAGGGGCTGGTCGGCCGGGTAGTGATCGGCGAGCTCGGGGCCTGACAGCGTCAGCACCTTCTCCAGCTGCTGACCCCAGGCCTGGCCGTCCTGGGCCTGCGCCAGTTCTGCTTCGCGCCGTGAGATGAGATCTTCCAGCGGCGCCGGCAGGCCTGCCGTGGCCCGATCGGTGGAGCGCTGGCCCTGCGTGGCCAGGTGCTCCTCGATGCGGTTGCACACCGACTTGAACATCTGCGAGACCCGCGAGGTGCTGACCTGCAGCGATTCGGCCAGCTGCGTGGGCGTGAGACCGACGCCCAGGTAGGCGTCGATGACCTGGCGGTCACGGTCGGGCAGCTTGACGAAGAAGCTCTCGAGCCGGCGCAGCAGCATCGCGGTATCGACACGGGCCTCGACCTCGTCCTGCGGCGTCGCAGCCTCGCGTTGCGGGCGCTCGTTGTCGTCCTCGGTGTCAGCCCCCGACCCCACGGGCTGGGCCTGCAGGGCCTCGTGCTCGAGCTCGTAGATCTCGTCCACGCTCAGGCCGCAGAGCGGGCTCAGGTCAGCGGCGCTGGGCTCGCTGTCGTTGGTGCTGCGCCAGCGTTCACGCGCCACCTGCAGCAGCTTCACCTGGCGGCGGCGGTTGCGGCTCAGGTGGTCCATCTGGCGCAGCTCGTCGAGCATGGCGCCGTGCACGCGGTGGCGCGCGTAGCGCACGAAGGCGGCCTTGGCCTCTTCAGTCTCGCGGTCGCCTTCCCAGGAGAAACCCAGCGCCGCCTGCGCCACGGCGATGAGGCCGGCCTGGATGAGATCGGCCCGCTCGACGTTGGACGGCAGCCTGCGCGCCAGCGCATTGGCGTGTTGACGCACCCACGATTCATTGCGCAGGATCAGGGACGAAGGCACGCCTTCCATCGAGATCATTGCCGCTCCTGCCCGGGCTGGCGAGCCCCGCTTCGGCCTGAAGTATGCGCGCTGTGCCCTCTGCCCCGCTGTCGCAGGGACGGCGCTCAAGCTTGCTTACATCCTGCCGTAAAGGCGCGACAGTTCTGCGAGGCGGCCGGCATGCCAGGGCTGCACCTGTGACCACTGGAAACGCCAGCGCCAGCAGCCACTATCCTGGCCCGGAAAGTTCATGCGCGCCTCGCTGGGCAAGGCCAGCACGTCCTGCATCGGGTGCACGGCGGTGTCGGCCACGCTGGCCATCGCGGCCCGTATCAAGGCCCAGGCCATGTCATGGCCGTCGGTGTTGAGATAGCCGCGCGCAAAGTGCCGTTCGTGGTCGCTGGCCGCAGCCCACCAGCCGGCGGCAGTGTCGTTGTCGTGGGTGCCGGTGTAGACCACGGTGTCGGGCTCGTGGTTGTGCGGCAGGAAACGGTCGCTGGCATCGCCGGCAAATGCAAACTGCAGGATGCGCATGCCGGGCAGGCCGAACTGCTTGCGCAGCGCTTCGACATCGGGCGTGATCAGGCCCAGGTCCTCGGCAATGATGGGCAGCGAGCCCAGGGCCTGGTGGATGGCGTTGAAGAGCGCCTCGCCCGGGCCCGGCTTCCAGCTGCCCTTCACCGCGGTGGGTTCATCCGCCGGTATCTCCCAGTAACCCGCGAAGCCGCGGAAGTGGTCGATGCGAACGATGTCCACCAGCTCGAAGCTGCGGCGCACACGTTCCACCCACCAGGCGTAGCCGCTCTTCGCGTGCTCGGCCCAGCGGTAGAGCGGGTTGCCCCAGCGCTGGCCCGTCGCGGCGAAGAAATCCGGCGGCACGCCGGCCACCACGGTGGGGCGACCGTGGGTGTCGAGTTCGAAGAGGTGCTGGTTCGCCCAGACCTCGGCGCTGAGGTAGGCGATGAAGATGGGCGTGTCGCCGATGATCTGCAGGCCCTTGCCATTGGCGTAGGCCTTGAGCTTCATCCACTGGCGGTAGAAGCGCCACTGGCAGAACTGCCAGAAGACCACGCGATCGGCATGCGCGGTGCGTGCATCGGCCAGGGCCTGCGGATCACGCTGCGCCAGGCCCGGCGGCCACTCGCACCAGTCGCGCCAGCCCAGGTGTTCACAAAGCGCCATGAAGAGCGCGTAGTCGTGCAGCCAGTTGTGATGCTCGGCGCAGAAGGCCGCGAAGTCGGCGCGCTGGGCGGGTGTGCCAGCGGCCGCGAACTGGGCCGCAGCTTGTGCCAGCCGCTCCATGCGGTAGGGGTACATCACCGAAAAGTCCACCGCGTCGTCGGCCAGCCCCGGCACGGGCACCAAGGCCTCGGACGCCAGCCAGCCTTCGCGATGCAAGTCGGCCAGCTCGACGAGCAGCACATTGCCGGCGAAGGCCGAGTTGCTCATGTAGGGCGAATTGCCCGGGCCGATGCCCGCCAGGGGCAGGATCTGCCACAGCTTCTGGCCGCCCGTGACCAGCCAGTCGACGAAATGATAGGCCTCGGGCCCGAGATCGCCCGAGCCATGCGGGCCAGGCAGGGAGGTGGGGTGCAGCAGCACGCCGCTGGCGCGGGGAAAACGCATGATCAAGATCCTCGGGGCTGTTCGCCGTTGCCGGCGCTTTCGCCGTTCCGGCCGCCTTCGCCGCTATCGCGCAGCAGCATCACGCTGCGCGCGCTCAACATCAGTTCGGTGGCCGTGCCGCGGCGCCAGCCGCTGCGTCCGTCGGCCGCGGTGGTGTCCAGCTCGGCCACCCAGTCGCCCGGGGGCAATTGGAAGCTGGCGTCCATGTCACGCCCGTTGACCAGCAGCAGCAGCGGCTGCGCACTGCGCCCGGCATGGCCTATCCATGCGCCCATGATGCGCGACATGCGGTTGTCCCAGTGCTCGGGCGCCATCGGCTCGCCAGTGCGGCGCAGCCAGGCGAGATCGGCCGCGCCCTGCACATCGGTCAGGCCGGTGTACCAGCGGTCGGCCAGTGGCATCAGGCAGCGTCGCAGTGCCAACAGATAGGCGGTGAAATCGATCAACGTCTGGTCGGCTTCCGCCCAGTTGATCCAGGTGATGGCGTTGTCCTGGCAATACGGGTTGTTGTTACCGCCTTGCGTGTGGCCGAGTTCGTCGCCAGCCGCCAGCATCGGCGTACCCTGGGCCAGCAGCACGGTGGCGAGCAAGGCACGCTTCAGGCGCGCGCGCAGTTGCAGCACCGCCGGGTCGCTGGTCGGGCCTTCCCAGCCGCAGTTCCAGCTCAGGTTGTGGCCGTGGCCGTCGCGGTTGTCTTCGCCGTTGGCGTGGTTGTGGCGCAGGTCGTAGCTGACGAGGTCGTGCAGCGTGAAGCCGTCGTGGCTGACGATGTAGTTCACGCTTTCGAGCGGGCTGCGGCGCCGCGCCTGGAAGATGTCGCTGCTGCCGGCCAGGCGCAATGCGAATTCACCGCGCGTGCAGTCGCCGCCCAGCCAGAAGGCGCGCGAGGTGTCGCGAAAGCGGTCGTTCCACTCCAGCCAGCCACGCGGAAAGCCGCCCACCTGGTAGCCGCCCGGGCCCAGGTCCCAGGGTTCGGCGATGAGCTTGATGCCCTGCAGCGCAGGGTCTTGCAGCACGGCCTTGAAAAAGGGGCCCTCACGCTCGAAGCCGGGGCTGCCGCGGCCGAGCACGGGCGCCAGGTCGAAGCGGAAACCGTCGACGTGGAACTCCTGCACCCAGTAACGCAGGCTGTCCATCACCATCTGCAGCACGCGCGGGTGGCGGATGTCGAGCGTGTTGCCGCAGCCGCTCCAGTTCTCGTAGTGCTGCCGTGGCTCGGCCAGTCGGTAATAGCTGGCGTTGTCCAGCCCACGCCAGCTGAGCGTGGCACCGCGTTCGGCGCCTTCGGGGGTGTGGTTGAAGACCACATCCAGCCGCACCTCGATGCCGGCGGCGTGCAGGCGCCGCACCATCTCGCGGAACTCCTGGCGCGGTGCTGCCGTGGCGGCGTAACGGGGGTCTGGGCAGAAGAAGCCCAGCGTGTTGTAGCCCCAGTAATTCACCAGGCCCAGCTGCGCCAGGCGCGGCTCGTCGAGGATCTGCAGCACCGGCAGCAGGCTCAGCGCGGTGACGCCCAGGCGCTGCAGGTGCGCGATGGCGGCGTCGCTGCCCAGGCCGGCATAAGTGCCGCGCTCCGCCTCGGGCACGCCAGGCATGGTCTTGGTGAAGCCGCGCACATGCACTTCGTAGATGACGGTATCGATCAGCGGCGTGGCGGGCGCGCGGTCGCCGTGCCAGTGGGTGACGTCATCGACGACGCGCGCCTTGTGGGCAGCGCTGCCGTTGTCGCGCTGGTCGAGGTGCTGCGGGTGTTCACGCTCGGCGCCTTGGTGCGGGCCATCGGGCTGGAAGCCGCCGGGCGGCGCCACGATCTCCCGCGCCCAAGGGTCCAGCAGCAGCTTGTGCGGGTTGAAGCGGTGCCCGCGGTCGGGCCGCCAGGGCCCGTGCGCGCGAAAGCCGTAAACCAGCCCGGCCCCCGCGCCCGGCAGGCGGCCGTGCCAGACATCGCCAGTGCGCGCGGGCAGTGGCCAGCGCGCCAGTTCCACTGCGCCAGCGTTGTCGAAAAGGCACAGGTCGATTTGCGTGGCGTGGGCCGAGAACACCGCGAAGTTCACGCCTGCGCCATCGACGCCGGCGGTGTCCACGCTCGCCCCCATGGGCCAGGGGCGGCCAGGCTCCAGCGCAGCGAAATCGGCGCCGGCTGAAGCTGCGTCCGTCCTCAACCGATCCATGCCAGGAACACGGTGGCCAGCGGCGGCAGCGTCAGCAGCAAGGACATCGCGCGGCCGTGGCTGGCCACCGTTTCGGCCGTGGCCGCGCCCAGTGGCGTGCCGACATTGCTGCCGCCGTAGTGCTGCGAGTCGGTGTTGAGGCACTCCTTCCACTCGCCCCCGGCTGGCACCCCGACACGGAAGCCGTGGTGCACCACGGGCGCGAAGTTGCACACCACCAGCACCATCGCGCCATCGCGCGCCTTGCGCAGGAAGCTCAGCACGCTGCGACGGCTGTCGTCGTGGTCCACCCACTCGAAGCCGGCCCCGCTGAAGTCTTGTTCGTGCAGGGCGGGGTGGGCCTTGTAGAGCTGGTTCAGATCACGCACCAGGTTTTGCACGCCGGCGTGCGCGGGGTCGGCCAGCAGGTGCCAATCGAGGCTGCGGTCGTGGTTCCACTCGGCCTGCTGCGCGAACTCGCAGCCCATGAACAAGAGCTTCTTGCCCGGGTGGCCCCACATGAAGCCGTAGTAGGCGCGCAAGTTCGCGAACTGCTGCCAGCGGTCACCCGGCATCTTCGCCAGCAGGCTGCCTTTGCCGTGCACCACCTCGTCGTGGCTCAGGGGCAGCACGAAGTTCTCGGTGAAGGCGTAGACCAGCCCGAAGCTCATCTCGCCGTGGTGGTAGGCACGGTGGATGGGGTCGCGGGCCATGTACTGCAGCGTGTCGTGCATCCAGCCCATGTTCCACTTGTAGTGGAAGCCCAGGCCGCCGGCGTAGGTGGGGCGGCTGACACCCGGAAACGCCGTGCTTTCTTCGGCCAGCGTCACCGCCTGCGGGCGTTCACCGCCCACCACTTCGTTGGTGCGCTTCAAGAGCGCGATGGCCTCGAGGTTCTCGCGGCCGCCGTGGGCGTTGGGGATCCATTCGCCGGGCTTGCGGCTGTAGTCGCGGTAGAGCATCGAGGCCACCGCGTCCACGCGCAAGCCGTCGACATCGAAGCGCTCCAGCCAATACAGCGCGTTGCCAACGAGAAAGTTCTGCACCTCGCGGCGGCCAAAGTTGTAGATGAGGGTGTTCCAGTCGTTGTGGAAGCCCTCGCGGCGGTCGGCGTATTCGTAGAGATGGGTGCCGTCGAATTCGGCCAGGCCGTGGGCGTCGCTGGGAAAGTGCGCGGGCACCCAATCGAGCAAGACGCCCAGACCCAGCGCGTGCGCGCGGGCGATGAAACGGCGCAGGCCGGCCGCATCGCCAAAGCGCGCCGTGGGGGCGTACAGGCCCAGCGTCTGGTAACCCCAGCTGCCGTCGAAAGGGTGTTCGCTGATGGGCATCAGCTCCAGGTGCGTGAAGCCCATGTCCGCGGCATACGGCAGCAAGGTGTCGGCCAGCTCGTCCCAGTTCAGCCAGCGCCCGCCTTCTTCGGGCTTGCGCCGCCAGCTGCCCAGATGCACCTCGTAGATGCTCATCGGCGCGTCCAGCGCGTTAGCGGCCTGGCGCGCGGGCGAGGGCGCGCTGTAAGCCGGCATCTCGGCCACCACGCTGGCGGTGGCTGGGCGCAGTTCGGCCTGCCGTGCGTAGGGGTCGGCCTTCTGCGGCAGCAGCGCGCCGTCTCGGCTGAGCAACTCGAACTTGTAGCGCGCGCCGACGCCGACGCCGGGCAGGAACAGTTCCCACACGCCGCACTCGCGGCGCAGGCGCATGGGGTGGCAGCGGCCGTCCCAGTAGTTGAAGTCGCCGACCACGCTCACGCGGCTGGCGTTCGGCGCCCACACGGCGAAGGCCGTGCCGGCCACGCCGTCCATCACGCGCGGCGTGGCGCCCAGCATCTCGTAGGGGCGCAGGTGCGAGCCTTCGCCGAGCAGCCAGACATCCATCTCGCCCAGAACAGCACCGTAACGGTAGGGGTCTTCCTGCAAGGTCTCCGCGCCGTCGGGCCAGCGCACGCGCAGCTGGTAGTGGCTGCCCGGCGGAAGCGCAGTGGTGCCGCCGAACACGCCTTCCGCGTGCAACTGCCGCAGCGGCCATGCGCGTGCGCCGGCCACCACCAGCACCGCCACGGCGCCGGGCAGAAAGCACCGCACGTGGATGGCCCGGTCAGCGCCCAGATGGGGGCCCAGCACGGCGAAGGGGTCGCCGTGGCGGCCCTGGCGCAGGGCGTCTATCTCGTCGGGATGCGGCATCGGGTGGGTGAGGGCGCTCAGTTCTTGGGCTCGATGCCCCAGACCTCGCGCGCGTACTCGGCGATGGTGCGGTCGGACGAGAAGAAGCCCATGCCGGCCACGTTCGCGATGGCCTTCTTCGCCCAGGCGGCGCGGTCGCGGTAGAGCGCGTCCACCCGCGCCTGCGTGGCCACGTAGCTGTCGAAATCGGCCAGCAGCATGTAATGGTCGCCACCCCACAGCAGCGAGTCGACCAGCGCGCGATAACGGCCGGGCTCTTCGGGGCTGAAGTGGCCGCCGGCAATGGCGTCCAGCACGGCCTTGATCTGGGCGTGACTTTCGTAGATGCGCAGCGGCTGGTAGCCAGCCTGCTTGGCGGCAGCCACTTCGGGTGTCTTCAGACCGAAGATGAAGATGTTGTTGTCACCCACCTGCTCGCGGATCTCGATGTTGGCGCCATCGTCAGTGCCGATGGTGAGCGCGCCGTTGAGCGCCAGCTTCATGTTGCCGGTGCCGGATGCCTCGGTGCCGGCGGTGCTGATCTGCTCGGACAGGTCGGCCCCCGGCATGATGATCTCGGCCACGCTGACGCCGTAGTTCGGCACGAAGACCAGCTTCAGCCTGCCGTTCAGCCGCGCATCGTTGTTGATGACCTGGCCGACGTCGTGGATGAGCCGGATGATGTTCTTGGCCGACACATAACTGCTGGCCGCCTTGCCGGCGAAGATGACGGTGCGCGGCACCCAATCGGCATTCGGATCAGCGAGCATCGCCTGATAGCGCGCCACGACCTGCAGCACGTTGAGCAGCTGGCGCTTGTACTCGTGGATGCGCTTGACCTGCACGTCGAAAAGGCTGGCGGGGTCGACCGCCACGCCCGTGGTGGCGAGGATGTGCGCCGCCAGCCGCGCCTTGTTGGCGTGCTTCACGGCCATGAAGGCCAGTCGGAAGTCTTCGCGCTCGGCGTGCGGTTTCAGGCGCGCCAGCTGCGTCAGATCCAGGCGCCAGCCGCTACCGATGGTGCTGTCTATCAAGGAACTGAGGCTCGGGTTGGCCTGCGCCAGCCAGCGACGCGGTGTCACGCCGTTGGTCATGTTGGTGAAGCGGCCGGGCCAGAGGCTGGCGAAGTCGGCAAGGATGGTCTGCACGAGCAGGTCCGAGTGCAGGGCGGACACGCCATTCACCTTGTGGCTGCCGACGATGGACAGGTGCGCCATGCGCACACGCCGCTCGCCACTTTCATCCACCAGGCTCAGGCGGCGCAGGAAGTCGTTGTCGCCCGGGCGGTGGGCGGCAGCCTCGGCCAGGAACTCGGCATTGATGCGGAAGATGATTTCCAGGTGGCGCGGCAGGACGTGCTGCATCAGCGCCACCGGCCAGGTCTCCAGCGCCTCGGGCATCAGCGTGTGGTTGGTGTAGCTGAAGACCTTTTTCGTCACTGCCCAGGCCGTCATCCAGCCGAAGCCGTGTTCGTCGACCAGCAGGCGCATCAGCTCGGCCACGCCGATGGCCGGGTGCGTGTCGTTGAGGTGGATGGCCACCTTGTCCGACAGGTTCGTGAGGCTGCCGTGTTCCGCCAGGTGGCGCGCCAGGATGTCCTGAATGCTGGCGCTGGTGAAGAAGTACTCCTGGCGCAGGCGCAGTTCGCGGCCGGCGGGCGTGCTGTCGTTCGGGTAGAGCACCCAGCTGATGTTCTCGTACTGGTTCTTGAACTCGGCCGCGCGGGCGTAGTCGCCGGTGTTGAAGGCGTGCAGGTCGATCTGGGCCGGCGCCACGGCTTTCCACAGGCGCAGGGTGCTCACGCGCTCGGTGCCATGGCCGGGGATGACCATGTCGTAGGCCTTGGCCGTGACCTCGCCGGCGTGGCGCCAGGTCGGCACATGGCCGGGGTCGGTGGCCGGCTCCACCCAGCCGCCGAAGCGCACCGGGTAGTGCACGCCAAAGCGCGGGAACTCCCAGGGCGTGCCGTCTTCCACCCACGGGTCAGGCCCTTCGACCTGGCGGCCGCCCTGGATGCCCTGCTTGAACATGCCGAACTCGTAGCGGATGCCGTAGCCGAAGCTGGGCAGTTCCTGTGTCGCCATGCTGTCGAGAAAACAGGCCGCCAGGCGGCCCAGGCCGCCGTTGCCCAAAGCGGCGTCGGGCTCGGTGGCGGCCAGGTCTTCCAGCGTGCGCGCATGGGCGACGGCAGCCTTGCCCATCTCGCCTTTCAAGTCCAGCGCGGCGAGCGCATTGCCCAGCGTTCGGCCGATCAGAAACTCCATCGACAGGTAGTTGACGCGGCGCGCCTTGGCGGCGCGGTCGGCGCTGTCGCCAGCGACCCAACGTTGGGACAAGTGCTCTCGCGCCACCTGGGCCACCGCGTGCATGATCTCTGTGGCGGTGGCATGGCCCGGCGCTGCGGCCACGGTGGCCAGCAGATGGTGGGCCACGGCAGCGGCCGCATTCACGGCGGGTGTGGCCAGCGCGGTGCTGGTGGAAGATTCAGGCATGGTGCTTGCTCCTCAAACGCCCGGAGCGCGGTGCACACCGAGGTGGGGTTGGATGGTGGCGAGTGTCCTTGAACGCTGATGCAGCGTCAATTTGGCTGGGTCTGGAATTCTGTAGTTTGACTACAGGGCTTGTTCACCACCGATCGCTTGTCCTGGATTTTCAGGTTTAGAATTTTGTAGATAATACATTCGAGACAACTGTTTATGAACATCTTCTCATCTCCTTCCTAGCTTCGTCTGAGGTCGGTGCCGGCATGGTTTGTCTTTGAATACCTGCCGGTAATCTGTAATTTTGTTGCTTTACACCCACCAGGGACAGCCGATGAAGCCCATAGACGTGGCCCAGAGCCTTGACCTTCCGCGCCGTGCCGTGGCGCTGGTGCTGGCCGGCGGTCGTGGCAGCCGGCTCAAGAACCTGACCGACAGCCGCGCCAAGCCCGCGGTGTATTTCGGCGGCAAGTTCCGCATCGTCGACTTCGCACTCAGCAACTGCATGAACAGCGGCATACGCCGCATCGGCGTCATCACGCAGTACAAGAGCCACAGCCTGTTGCGCCACCTGCAGCGCGGCTGGGCCTTCCTGAAGAGCGAGATGAACGAGTTCGTCGACCTGCTGCCCGCGCAGCAACGGGTGGACGAGGACAGCTGGTACCGCGGCACCGCCGATGCGGTCTACCAGAACCAGGACATCCTGGCCGCCTACCGTGCCGACTACGTCGTGGTGCTGGCCGGCGACCACATCTACAAGCAAAACTATGCGTTGATGCTGGCCGACCACGTGGCGCAAGGCCGAGAGTGCACGGTGGGCTGCATCGAGGTGGACAGCGAAGAGGCCAAGGCCTTCGGCGTGATGGCCATCGACAGCGAACGTCGCATCGTCGACTTCGTCGAGAAGCCGCCCGAGCCGCCCGAGATCCCGGGCAAACCAGGCCGCACCCTGGCCAGCATGGGCATCTACATCTTCAACGCGCGCTATCTCTACCGTGAGCTCGAGCGCGACATGAACGACCCGAACTCCAGCCACGACTTCGGCAAGGACATCATCCCCAAGATAGTGCGCGCCGGCCAGGCCGTGGCCCACCCGTTCGAGCTGAGCTGCGTCGGCGGCAAGATCGGCCACCCGCCGTATTGGCGCGACGTGGGCACGATAGACGCGTACTGGGACGCCAACATCGACCTCACGGCCACCGACCCGCTGCTGAACCTGTACGACACCAACTGGCCGATCTGGACCTACCAGCCGCAGCTGCCGCCGGCGAAGTTCGTGCACAACGAGCCTGACCGCCGCGGCATGGCCATCGAAAGCCTGGTCTCGGGCGGCTGCATTGTCAGCGGCTCGGTCTTCCGCACGGTGCTGTTCTCGCAGGTGCGCGTGCATTCGCATGCCGCGGTGAACTGGAGCGTGCTGCTGCCCGGCGTGCAGGTGGGCCGCGGCGCCCGGCTGACGCGCGTGGTGGTGGACCGCGACTGCTACATCCCCGACAACCTCGTGATCGGTGAAGACGCCGCGCTGGACGCCGAGCGCTTCTACCGCACCGAGTCGGGCATCACGCTGGTCACGCGCGACATGCTGCGCAAGTTCGCTTGAACGAAAGCCGGGTGCTGATGAAGGTGCTGCACGTGGCGGCCGAGGTCTTCCCGCTGGTGAAGACCGGCGGCCTTGCCGATGTGGTGGCGGCCTTGCCGCTGGCACAGGCAGAGCAGGGCGCCGATGTGCGCTTGCTGCTGCCGGGTCTGCCCGCAGTGCTGGATGCCGTGCAGGGCGCGCGCAAGGTCATCGACATCGGCGCCTGCTTCGGCGCGCTGCGCGCGCGGCTGTTGCTCGCGCGCATGCCGGGCAGCAAGCTGCCGGTGTACGTGATCGACGCCCCCTACCTCTACCGCCGTGGTGGCAGCCCGTATCAAGACAGCCAGGGCGAAGAGTGGCCCGACAACCTGCAGCGCTTTGCGCTGCTGGGCTGGGTGGCTGCCCACCTCGCCGCCGACGATGCCGACGCGGCCTGGGTGCCCGACATCGTGCACGCCCACGACTGGCACGCGGCTCTGGCCTGCGCCTACATGGCCGAACACACCCCGACGCGGGCAGCCTCCATCTTCACCGTGCACAACCTCGCCTTCCAGGGCTTGTTTGCCATGCACGACTGGCCTGTGCTGGGCCTGGGTTCGCACCTGATGTCGCCCGCGGGGCTGGAGTTCCACGGCCAGCTCAGCTTCATGAAGGCAGGGCTGAAATGCGCCGACCGCATCACCACCGTGAGCCCGAACTACGCGCGAGAGATCGCCACGCACGAGTTCGGCTGCGGCCTGGACGGCGTGATTCGCGGCCGCGGCACCGACGTGGTAGGCATCTTGAACGGCATCGACCCCGAGCTTTGGAACCCGGCCACCGATGGCGCCATCGCCGCATGTTTTGATGCCGAGCGCCCGGCCGGCAAGCAGGTCTGCCGACGTGCGTTGCAGGCTGAGCTGGGCCTGCAGCCCGACGACAACGCGCTGCTGCTGACGGTGGTGAGCCGGCTGACTTCGCAGAAGGGCCTGGATCTGGTGTTGGCCGCGCTGCCCGAACTGGTCAGCGCCGGCGTGCAGTTCGCGGTGCAGGGCACTGGCGAGCCGGCACTGGAGGCCGCCTTCCGCATGGCGCAGCAGGCCCACCCTGGACGCGTGCACGTGCACATCGGCTATGACGAGGCGCGCGCCCACCGGCTCATCGCAGGCGCGGACGTCATCGCCGTGCCCTCGCGCTTCGAGCCCTGTGGCCTCACGCAGATGTACGGCTTGCGCTACGGCACGCTGCCTGTGGTGCGGCGCGTCGGCGGCCTGGCCGACACCGTGCGCGACGCCAGTGCCGCCGCGCTGTCGGACGGCAGCGCCACGGGCTTCAGCTTCGATGCAGCGACACCGCCGGCCTTCGAGCGCAGCGTGCGTCTCGCGCTGGAACTCCGCGCGCATCCCGCCGCCTGGGCGGGCGTGATGGCACGCGGCATGGCGCAGGATCTCTCGTGGGCGGGGCCGGCGCAGCGCTACACGGCGCTGTACGAAGAGGCCTTGAGCCAGCGCGGCGTGACGCGGAGCGACCGCGTCGCTCACATTTGATTACAGCTAGCGGCCTTACTCGCATTCGAAAGCCACATCAATACCCTCTGGCTGGGGTGTTTGGTGGCAACTGAAATATCCGCTAACAACTGCACGGGGCGCGAGCATGCAGACTCACGGCTGTGCTGTCGGTTTCCGCGTCAACCCTCCTAAATTCTTGCATTCCATGAATATTCAGGCAGCTGTACCAGCCAAGCCGTTTGCGAATGCACACGCCGCCGGCCTCGCGTCTTTTCATGATGCTTCGGCGGTTCTCGCGACGGCGTCCGCCGGGCGCCTGATCCGTATCGAAGCTGCACACGAGCATCGCGCCGCGGCCAACGCGTTGCTGCGGCAGCGGTACAGCTGGCGTGGTTACGACGCGGTGAGCCTGCCAGCGCCCGGAGTGGGCCATTGCCTGCCGCTGACCGCCACGCGCGATGGTGAGGTGATAGGCACGCTGACGGTCAACTTCGACAGCGACCGCGGTCTGAACTGCGACGACACCTTCCCCGAGGAACTCACGGCGCTGCGGGCACGCGGTGAACGTCTGTGCGAGTTCACCAAGCTTGCGGTGGAGACGGATTCAGCTTCTGCCCAGGTGCTTGCCGCGCTCTTCCATGTGGCCTTCCTGGCGGCACGCCACCTCGAGTGCGTCGATCTGCTGTTGCTGGAGGTCAACCCTAGGCACGTTCGTTACTACCAGCGCATGCTCGGTGCTTGCGTGATCGCCCAGACACGCATGAACCGGCGCGTATCTGCACCCGCGGTTCTGCTGGCCATGGCGACTGACGACGTCCGAAAGTGGATCGACAAGCGATGCGCGGCATTCGCACCAGAGGCCGCCAACGATGAGCAAGCCACAGGCGATGCTGGCATCACACCGTCGGCACGCACGCTCTACGGCCGCGCTTTCAGTCGTACCGAAGAGGCCGCCATCCTCACGCGACTGTCCAGGCAATGGCCACCGGCTTCGGCGTTCGCCTTCCGGCTGCCGTCAGCCCGCGCTAGCGAACCTGTGCCGGCCTGAGCTATGTCTTGGTGCGTGCAGCCCGCGAATGCGAGTTGCATGTGGCAGGTTTGCCGAGAAGCGGCTTCTGAGGTGTGGCGGACAGGGCGGGATTCGAACCCGCGGGGGGCTGTTAACCCCCACACGCTTTCCAGGCGTGCGACTTAAACCGCTCATCCACCTGTCCGCAGAACAACCCGCATTCTAGCTTTCGGCCGCAGGGTTGGCGGCGTGTTCACGCAGCCATTCCATCACGACGAAGTCCAGCGCCTTGGCTTGGGTGCATTCCAGCACCACCGGCGGCGCGCAGCCGTGTTCATAGGCCTCGCGCCAGCGCAGCGCGCAGACGCACCAGCGGTCGCCAGGCTTGAGGCCGCGAAAACGGTGTTCGGGGCGCGGCGTGATGAGGTCGTTGCCGCGCTCCATCTGGAAGTTGAGGAAGGCCACCGTCACCTTGGCGCAGATGACGTGGCTGCCGTGGTCATGGGCATCGGTGTGGCAGCAACCATCGCGGTACCAGCCCGTCAGCGGGTCATAGCCGCAAGGCACCAGCGCCGTGCCCAGCACGTTCAGCGCGTTTTTCCTCGTGTTTGCGCTCACGCTGCCTTGCCGCCCTTGTTCAGCAGCGCCATCGCGGTGCCGATCAGCGCCGCCACCTCGCTCATGTTGCCGGGCACGATCATGGTGTTGTTCACGCGCGCCAGGTTGGCATAGGCGTCCACCGCCTTCTCGGCCACCTTCAGCTGCACGGCCTGCTCACCGCCGGGCTGCTGGATGGCCGCGGCAATCTTGCGGATGGCGTCGGCCGTGGCGTCGGCCACCGCGGTGATGGCTGCGGCCTCGCCCATGGCGTTGTTGATCTCGGCCTGCTTTTCGCCTTCGCTGCGCGCGATGAAGGCCTCGCGCTCGCCGGTGGCGATGTTGATCTGCTCCTGGCGCCGGCCTTCGGACGCCGCAATCAGCGCGCGCTTCTCGCGCTCGGCCGTGATCTGCGCCTGCATCGCGTGCAGGATGGCCGCCGGCGGCGTCAGGTCCTTGATCTCGTAGCGCAGCACCTTCACGCCCCAGTTCAGCGCGGCTTCATCCAGCGCGTTGACGACGGCCGCGTTGATGAGGTCGCGCTCCTCGAAGGTCTTGTCCAGCTCCATCTTGCCGATCACGCTGCGCAGCGTGGTCTGCGCCAGCTGCGTGATGGCGATGATGTAGTCGCTGCTGCCGTAGCTCGCGCGCATGGGGTCGGTGATCTGGAAGTAGAGGATGCCGTCCACCTGCAACTGCGTGTTGTCCTTGGTGATGCAGACCTGGCTGGGCACGTCCAGCGGCACTTCCTTCAGCGAATGCTTGTAGGCCACACGATCAATGAAGGGAATCAACAGGCTCAGGCCGGGCGTCAGCGTGCGGTCGAACTTGCCCAGCCGCTCGACCACCCAGGCGTTCTGCTGCGGCACGATCTTGAGCGAACGAGCGATGAAGATGATGGCGATGACGGCCAGGATGACGGCGATTTCCATGGGGGGCGCTTTCTCGGGCGTCTGGGCAGGGGGATTAGGAAGCGGCCGGGGCCACACGCAGCTCGTTGCCATCCAGCGCCACGATGACGTGTTCACCGGGGGCCGGTGCGCCGCTGCCGGCATAGCGCACGGCCCAGGAAGCGCCGCGGTAGCTGACACGCGCCGCACCGGCTTCATCCCAGGCCGGCACCTGGATGCGCTGGCCGATGTCGAGGTTGACGTCGCGGTTGCTGGCGGCCGGGCGCGCTGCTGGCCGCAACTTGCGGGCGAAATACCACAGGACCACCGCACCGCCACCCACGGCTGCCGCGGTGGTGATCTGCGACTGGCTGTCCATGCCGGCCGACGCCGCCATGGCACCAGCTGCCGCTCCCAGCGCAAGCATCAGCAGGTAGAAAGTGCCGGTGGCCAGCTCGGCGGCGACCAAGGCACCGACAGTCAGCCACCACAGCGAAGGCGGGTCCATGTCCAAAGGTGGGGCTCCTCTGTTGGGGGCGTTATTGGCCGGGTTATTGGGGGCGTTGTCGGAGGCGATGTCGGGCGCGCTGGGGCAGCCTCGCCGGCGCATCGTTGTCGGGCAGTGTAGCCACGCAGACTTCCGTCTTTGCACGCCCCTACACTTCGCGCTCTCTGTCCCGTCCCGACCCTTCAGCCCCAAGGCCGCGCCATGCTTCGCTTCCGCTTCCCCATCGTCATCATCGACGAAGACTTCCGCTCGGAAAACACCTCGGGCTTCGGCATCCGCGCGCTCGCCCAGGCCATCGAGAAAGAGGGCTTCGAGATCCTCGGCGCCACCAGCTATGGCGACCTGAGCCAGTTCGCGCAGCAGCAAAGCCGCGCGAGTGCCTTCATTCTCTCGATCGACGACGAAGAGTTCACGCCCGGCCCCGAGCTCGACCCGGCGGTGCTGAACCTGCGCAAGTTCATCGAGGAGATCCGCTTCAAGAACGCCGACATCCCGATCTACATCTACGGCGAAACGCGCACCAGCCAGCACATCCCCAACGATGTGCTGCGCGAACTGCACGGCTTCATCCACATGTTCGAGGACACGCCGGAGTTCGTGGCGCGCCACATCATCCGCGAGGCGCGCAGCTACCTCGACGGCCTGGCGCCGCCGTTCTTCAAGGCGCTGATGGACTATGCGCAGGACGGCAGCTACTCGTGGCACTGCCCCGGGCATTCAGGCGGCGTGGCCTTCCTGAAGAGCCCGGTCGGCCAGATGTTTCACCAGTTCTTCGGCGAAAACATGCTGCGCGCCGACGTCTGCAACAGTGTCGAAGAACTCGGCCAGCTGCTCGACCATACCGGCCCGGTGCTGCAGAGCGAACGCAACGCGGCGCGCATC
>JANMMD010000383.1:0-2638 GCA_031372905.1 Betaproteobacteria bacterium | reverse complement strand
CGTCTGCGGCTTGCCTTCGCTGCTGGTGCGCACGAGGCAGAAGATCCACTCGCCGTACTGGCCCAGCGTGGTCCAGGTCTTCTGGCCGTTGACGATGTACTTGTCGCCCGAACTTGTGGATTTACGTTCAGCCTTGCATTTGAGGCTGGCCAGGTCGGAACCGGCGCCCGGCTCGCTGTAGCCCTGGCTCCACCACACCTCGCCGCTGGCGATGCCGGGCAGGAAACGCGCCTGCTGCTCGGCGTTGCCGAAGGCCATGATCACCGGCGCCACCATGACCGGGCCGAAGGGGATGACGCGCGGCGCGCAGGCCAGCGCCAGTTCTTCTTCGAACAGGTGCTTCTGGATCGCGTTCCAGCCCGGGCCGCCGAACTGCTTGGGCCAGCCCCAGCCCAGCCAGCCCTTTTTGCCCAGGATCTGGGCCCAGCGCTGGTGGTCGTCTCGGCTCAGGCGCAAGGAGTGACGCACCTTGTGGGCGATGTCGGCGGGCAGGCTTTCCGCCACCCAGGCACGTATCTCGTGCCGGAAGGCGAGTTCTTCGGGGGTGAAGTTCAGATCCATGGCCACGGCACTCCTGGGTTCACGACGCTCGTCAGATTACGCGTCGCTGGTTTTAGCACGACCGTTCGCAAAACGTTTGTCCCGGCTGGGACAAAGCCCGGCGCCGGCCCTGGCTGGCTCGGTAGCTGGCTAGCGCAGCTCCAGCCGCATCACGTCGTTCTCGCGCTTCATGTTCATGCGTGAGAGAAAGCTGTTGCCCAGCAGCACCATGGGCATCGCCTGGGGCAGCACGGCGGCGCCGACGTTGCTGAGTTCCACCTCGCCGATGCGCACGCTGTTGAGCGTGACGAGCCACACCGGCACCGGGCCGTTGGCGGTTTGTGTGCTGCCGCGGCGCGCGTTGCTCAGGTCCACCCCCAGGCGGTCGGCATCGTCCTTGCCCAGGCTCACCAGCGTGGCGCCGGTGTCGACCATGAAGCGCACCTGCTTGCCATTGATGCTGCCGCCCGCGGTGAAGTGGCCGCCCGAGCCGGCCGTGAGCACGATCTCACGGCCCGCGCTGCGCGGTGGCGCCACGCCCAGCAGCACCGGCGTTTCGCCCACGCGCATGGGGTAGCTGCGGCCGCTGCGCTCGACCTGCGCCACCTCACCGTCCCAGCGCAGCAGCTTCACGCCGGCCACGGTCTGGCCCACGCTGACGGTGTAGGGCTGGCCGTCCACCACCAGCAGCGCGCGTTCACCCATGCGGCCGGACAGCACCACCATCTGCGCCTGCGCCTGCGCCGCACCCGCCAGTGCCGGCAGCACGGCGAAGGCGAGGCACTGCATCACTCGCGGAAGTTGTTGAAGCTCAAAGGCCATTCGGTCATTTCCTTGCGCAGCAGCGCAATCGCTTCCTGCAGCACGTCGCGCTTGGCGCCGGTGACGCGCAAGGCGTCGCCCTGGAAGGCGCCTTGCACCTTCAGCTTGCTGACTTTCAGAGCGGCCTGCATCTTCTTGGCGGTTTCGGCGTCGACGCCGCTCTTCACCGGCACGGCCAGCTTCAGCTTGTCGTGGCTCATCTTCTGCGGCGTGGCCGTGAAGTCGAGCAGGCGCACGTCGACACCGCGCTTGCTGAGCTTGGTGATCAGCACGTCCTTCACCTGTTCCAGCTGAAAGTCGCTGTCGGCCCAGAGGGTGATTTCGCGTGTCTTGGGCGTGGGAGAACTCAGTTCGACCTGGGCGCTGCTGCCCTTGAAATCAAAGCGCGTGCCAATCTCTTTTTGCGCCTGCTCGATGGCATTGCGCAGTTCCACGAGATCGGGTTCGATGACGGCGTCGAAGCTGGGCATGTGAGGTTCTGGAAAGGGCGGGGTGGCGTGCGGGGCAGCGCTGCGAATATGCACGAAAATTGTGGCATGACGACCCCCTCGGCGCCCCAGGACGTGCAAACCCTCGACGTGCAGGTTCGCGCCAGCCTGCGCGCTTTCAACACCTTCGGCCTGCCGGCCGTGGCGCGCACCCTGGTGCGGCTGAAGAGCGAGGCCGATGTGCGCCGCGTGGTGGACCACCCCGAATACGGCCTGGCGCCGAAGTTCGTGCTCGGCGGCGGCAGCAATGTGGTGCTGACGCACGATCTCGATCAGGTGGTGTTGAAGGTCGAAATCCTGGGCCGGCGCCTGGTGCAGGAAACATCAGACGCCTGGATCGTCGAGGCCGGCGCCGGCGAGCCTTGGCACGATGTGGTGGCCTGGACGCTGCAACAGGGCTGGCCGGGCCTCGAGAACCTGGCCCTCATCCCCGGCAGTACGGGTGCGGCGCCAGTGCAGAACATCGGCGCCTACGGCGTGGAAATGAAAGACCGCTTCCACAGCCTGGACGCCGTGGATCTCGTCACCGGCCGCACGGTGACGCTGGGCCCGGCGGAGTGCCGCTTCGGCTATCGCGACAGCGTCTTCAAACACACGGGCTTCGGCGGCCTGGCGGGCAAGAGTGTCATCACGCGCGTGCGCTTTCACCTGCCCAAACCCTGGCAGCCTGTGCTGGGCTATCTCGACCTGGAACGCAAGATGGCCGAGACCGGCAACCACGCACCCGAGGCGCAAACCATCTTCGACTGGATCTGCGCCATCCGCCGCGCGAAGCTGCCCGACCCCGC
>JANMMD010000190.1:0-2789 GCA_031372905.1 Betaproteobacteria bacterium | reverse complement strand
TGGCGGGTCGAACCACATCACGCAGCGCTGCTGCGCCATCACGCCGGCCAGCACCGGGGCCAGCAGGCGCAGCTCACCCACGCCTTCGTGCGGCAGCAACAGTTCGGTCAGCGCACCCTGCGGCCAGCCACCGCCGGGCAGCTGGGCGTCGAGCTCGTCAAAGCCGCTGGGCAGGCCGGCGCCCGCCGGGCGGCCCAGCTGATGGGCGCGCCACAGTGCGGGGTGCAGGCTCTCTGGCGAAGGTGAAGGCGAAAACGCCAACGACGGCGTGGCGATGCTCTGGGGTGGGGCGTAAAACCGCCCAAGCGGCCGCTCTCCCACCACGCGGCTTGGCGTGTGGAACAAGGGCACTTGAGAAAAACCAGGGGAGACATCCACCAGAATACTGTACGTCCATCCAGTATTCCCGGCAAGCTCCCGGTCTTCAATCGATGGCGATCACCGTGTCATCCGCCTCGGGCACGCAGCCTTCGGCGATGGGCGCCCAGCCGCGGCGCACCACCACGTGGCGCTCGGTGTGGCAGAACTCCAAACGCTGCGCGCCGGGCACCTGCGTGCGCACGAAGTTCTCTATCGCCGCCGGCATGCTGACGCGGTAGATCGCTTGCGCCTGGTCGCCGGCCGGGTGGTCGTCGTTGTGCAGCCAGGGCACGAAGGCGGTGGCCCACATCAGCGGGCGCCAGCCGACGTCGATGACGCTGGGGGTGTAGCCCTGCGCCTGGAGCCAGCCCTGGGCGCGTTCGCGCAGCTTTGGCGTGCCGCCCTGGCCTTCGAGCAAGCCACCCCGAGCCGCCGCCATCACTTCAATCACCCACTGGTTGCAGTTCTGATACTGCAGGCTGAACGGGTAGGCGTTGGCGCTGTAGGTGGCGCCCAGCAGCTGCAGCGCCTGCTGCTTGTCGAGCGCGGCACGCTCCAGCGCGGCGGCATCGGCCTCGGGCAGGAACACCACCGAGACGTAGCCCAGACCGGGCTCGTTCATGCCGAGCAGGAAGCCCAGCAGGCCCTGGTCGAAGATGTGCGGCTGCTTTTCGTCGCAGGCGTAGTACAGCTGGCGGATGGCCCAGGGCGTGTCGGGGCTGTGCTTCAGGCTGAAGCCGGCGTGCGAATAACGCACGCCGAAACGCCCGAGGTCGAGGCCGGCGCGCGAGATCAACGCCAGGCGCTGGCCCGATTTCTCCAGCTCGGCCTTGATGACCGCGCCGAAGCTGAAAATCTTGTCCTTCTGCGCCGCGGTCAGCGTGTCAGGCGGGTCACAGGCGCGCAGCGAGGTGGCTTGCGCTGCCGTGCCACACAGGCTGGCCAGAGCGGCCAGCCCGGCCAGCGCGCCGCGCCAGCCGGTGCCCCAGAACGCGGCAATCAGAGCCGGACGATCTTGGTCTGCAGCTCGCGGAACCACTCGTCGGCCAGCACCAGGAAGAAGGGCTTGGCGGCCTTGGTCTCGGCGTTGAATTGGGCGAACTCCAGGCCATAAGCCCGGCCACGCGCGGTGATCACGCTGCCCTGACCCAGGCGGCTCTGGTCGTAGGCTTCCTGGGGCATGTAGAGGAAGAACTCGCCCTGCTGGGCGTCGCTTGCCACGGCGTGCAGCTTCAGGCGCACGGTGCCGGCGCGGGCCGGAGCTTCTGCGACTTCGATGACGCGGTAGTCGCCGTCGGCGACCTTGTTGTCACCGCTGGAGCTTTGGCTGGAGTTCTGGATCGAGGTGGAGCTGCTGCCCACCGATGTGGACGCGCTGTCGGACGAAGCCGACGACGCTGAGCTGGCGGCACCGGCCGGCAGCGCAAAAGCACCCACCATCAAGGCCAAGGCTGTCAGGCGGGCAGCCGGGGACAACAGGGAAGCTGCGCGTAAGGTTTGTGGCGTCATGGAACTCCGTCCTTCAAGAAAAGCGGCCGATGGATCGTAGCGCAGCGCGCGCACGGGCCTGCAAGCAGGCGCTACGCCGCCCGTCAGATGGACAGCAGCGCCGCGACACGTTCACGCAAAAGCGCCGGTGTCACCTCGGCCGGCGGCACAGCCGGCCCGGCCACCAAACCCACCGGGCTGAAGACGCCGCGACGGAAAGGCTTGACCATCGCCGTGCCACCCTCGATGCGGCTGAAGAAGCTGCCCCACAGGTTCTGCAGCGCCAGCGGCACCACGGGCACCGGGTGCGTCTGCAGGATCTTCATCACGCCGCCCTTGAACTCGCCCAGGCTGCCGTCGCGCGTGATGCCGCCCTCCGGGAAGATGGCCAGCAGGTCGCCCTCGGCCAGAACTTGCCGCGCCTGCGCGAAGGCGCGTTCGTAGGCCGCGGGGTCTTCTTTTTGCGGCGCGATGGGGATGGCCTTGCCCAGCTTGAACAGCCAGCCCAGCACGGGTGTGGCGAAGATGCGGTGGTCCATGATGAAGCGGATGGGCCGCGGGCTGGCCGCCATCAGCACCATGGCGTCGATGAAGCTGACGTGGTTGCACACCAGGATGGCCGCACCGGTGGCCGGGATGTGCTCGTCGCCGCGCACCTTGAAGCGGTAGATGCAGCGCGTGAGGATGAAGGCGACGAAGCGCAGCAGGTACTCGGGCACCAGCAGGAAGATGTAGGCCGCCACCACCGCGTTGAGCAGGCCCACCACGAGAAAGACCTCGGGGATGGTGAAACCGGCCGAGAGCAGCGCGCCCACGCCCAGGCTGCTGACGATCATGAACAGCGCGTTCAGGATGTTGTTGGCCGCGATGATGCGGGCGCGGTGCGTGGGTTGGCTGCGCAGCTGGATCAGCGCGTACATCGGCACGCTGTAGATGCCGGC
>JANMMD010000366.1:0-4861 GCA_031372905.1 Betaproteobacteria bacterium | reverse complement strand
TCCACGGCGTAGGCCATGTCGGCCGGCGTGTGGCCGGGCACCCACAGGGCGGTGGCCTGCAGTTCACCGATGTGGAAGACCTCGCCGTCGTCGAACAGATGGTCGAACTGGCTGCCGTCGGCCAGGAAACCACGCTCCAGGTTGTAGATCTTCTTGAACACCGCCTGCACCGCGCGGATCTGGCTGCCGATGGCGATGCGCCCGCCCAGCCGTTCGCGCAGGTGGTGGGCGGCCGACAGGTGGTCGGCATGCGCGTGGGTCTCGAGGATCCAGTCCACGTGCAGACCTTCGGCCCGCACATAGGCTTGCAGCGCATCGGCCGAGCCGGTGCCGGTGCGGCCCGACTTCATGTCGAAATCGAGCACCGGGTCGATGATGGCGGCGCGGCGCGTGGCGTGGCACCACAGCACGTAGGAAACGGTCCAGGTGGCTGGATCGAAGAAAGCCTGAACGGTGCTGCCGGTGTTCATGTGCGCCTTTGTCGAGGTCATCAATCTATTGACAGACAATATATAGTTTTATATATTGATGTCAAGTGATGGATCAAGGACACGGATGCCCCGCAGACCCAGTCTCAACCCCCAGCTGCTGCGCGGCGCTGCGGCCACAGCCGTGGCCGACCTCAAGCTGCTGGCCAACGAAGACCGGCTTCTCCTGCTGTGCCAGCTGTCGCAGGGCGAACGCTGCGTCAGCGATCTGGAAGCCGAACTCGACATCCGCCAGCCCACGCTGTCGCAGCAGCTGGCGGTGCTGCGCAACGAGGGTGTGGTGGCCACGCGCCGCGAGGGCAAGAACATCCACTACAGCATCGCGCGGCACGAGCTGCTGGACATCCTGGCGGTGCTCTACCGCCTCTACTGCCAACCGGAGTGAGCTGACGCATGCATATCGACTGGAATTCCTTCACGCCCTGGTCCGCGCTGGCCGGCGGTGCCCTCATCGGGCTGGCCGCCGCGCTGTTCCTGCTGCTGAACGGGCGCATCGCCGGCATCAGCGGCGTGCTCGGCGGCCTGCTCGTGCCGACGCGCGGCGACATCGCCTGGCGCGTGGCCTTCATCGCCGGCCTCGTGCTGGCGCCGGTGGTGTACCTGGCCGTCGCGGCCTGGCCGGCCACGCAGATCGACGCTTCTTGGCCCGCGCTCATCGCGGCCGGCCTGCTGGTGGGCGTGGGCACCCGCTACGGGGGCGGCTGCACCAGCGGTCACGGCGTTTGCGGCCTGTCGCGCCTGTCGCCGCGCTCCCTGGCGGCGACGCTGGCCTTCATGGCCGCGGGCTTCGCCACCGTGTTCGTGCTTCGTCACCTCATCGCCGCCTGAAAGGCCCGCCATGCTCAACATCGCTTCGTTGCTCGCGGGCCTGGTCTTCGGGCTGGGTCTCATCGTCTCCGGCATGGCCAACCCGGCCAAGGTGCTGGGCTTTCTCGACCTCGCCGGCGCCTGGGACCCCTCGCTGGCATTCGTGATGGCCGGCGCCATTGCGGTGGGGCTGCTCGCCTTTGGCGCTGCGAAAGGCCGCACGCAGTCGCTGCTGGGCGCCCAGATGAAGCTGCCAACGGCGCGGCAGATCGACCGGCGCCTCGTGGGCGGCAGCCTGCTCTTCGGCATCGGCTGGGGCGTGGCCGGCTTCTGCCCCGGCCCGGCGCTGGTGGCGCTGGGCATGGGGCAGATCAAGGCCGTGGTGTTCGTCGCGGCCATGCTGGCCGGCATGGGCTTGTTCGAGGTGCTGCAGAGACGCCAGCGCGGCCGCTCCGCCGCGCCGGCCTGAGGCCGAGCCTGGGTTCAGGCCTGGGTTCAGGCCGGCAGCACCGCCTGCGGGTACTGCCCGCGCCAGCCGCACCACACCGCTTCGGCCGTCAGCGGCATCTGCACGGCTTCAGCGGCGCGGCCCTGGCCGGTGCCCGCCAGGCCATGTGCCAGCGCATCCACCACGGCATTCACCACCGCCGGCGTGGCGCCGATGGTGCCCAGCTCGCCCACGCCCTTGGCACCCAAGCTGTTGGTCAGGCAGGGCATGCGCTCGTCGAAGGCGGTCTTGAAGCCGAGGAAGCCGTCGACATTCGGCAGCGCGTAGTCCATGAAGCTGGCGCTGAGCAGCTGGCCTTCGGCGTCGTAGACCAGGTTTTCGCACAGCGCCTGGCCGATGCCCTGCACCGCACCGCCTTCGATCTGCCCGCGCACGATGGTGGGGCTGACGATGCGGCCGATGTCGTTCACGCTGGCGTAGGCCACCACCGAGGTGTGGCCCGTGGCGGGGTCGATTTCCACCTCGCAGACATGGCAGCCGTTGGGCCAGGTGGGCGCGCTGGCCTTGGCACCGCCTTCGGCCAGGATCACACCACCGCTCTGGCGCTGCGCCAGCTCGAAGAGGCCGATGCCGAGGTCGGTGCCGGCCACGCTGTAGCGGCCTGCGGCGTATTCGATGTCGCCGACGCCGGCTTCCAAAGCCTCGGCCGCCAGCGGCTTGCCGGCCTCCACGGCACGCTGCGACGCAACGAACGCCGCCGCACCGCCGGTGAACAGGCTGCGGCTGCCGGCACTGCCAAAGCCGTTGGCGCGCGCGGTGTCGCCCTGCAGGATGCGGATGCGATCGATGGAGACGCCAAAGACATCCACCGCCAGCTGCGCGTAGCTCGTGGCGATGCCCTGCCCCATGGCCATGGTGGCGCTGGTCAGCTCGATGTGGCCGTCGGCAGTGACGCGCACCTGCACGTTTTCTTCCAGCGCGTTGCCGCCCGTCCATTCGAGGAAAGTCGCAATGCCACGGCCCCGGAGCAGGCCGCGCTTTTCGCTGTCGGCGCGGCGTGCGGCAAAGCCTTGCCAGTCGGCCAATGCCAGGGCCTGGTCGAGCACCTGTTCGAAGTGGCCGCTGTCGTAGGTCTGGCCCATCGGGTTCTTGTAGGGCAGCTGCGCGGGCCGGATCATGTTGCGGCGGCGCAGCTCGGCCGGGTCCAGCTGCAGCTCACGCGCGGCCGCATCGAACAGGCGCTCCAGCGTGTAGATGGCCTCGGGCCGGCCGGCGCCGCGATAAGCCCCGGTGGCTGCGGTGTGCGTGAGCACGGCGCTGATCTGCAGTTGCACGGTCTGGATGTCGTAGATGCTGGTCGTGACCCAGGGCCCGATCAGCAGCTGGATGGCAACGCCCGCGCCCGTGGGCAGGGCGCCGACGTTGGCCCATGAACGGATGCGCAGCGCCAGCACCTTGCCTTGCGCGTCCAGCGCCATCTCGGCGCGGCTGAGCAGGTCGCGGCCATGCACGGCGGTGAGGAACTCTTCCACGCGCTCGGCCTGCCACTTCACCGGCCGCTGCAGCTGCAGCGCGGCAAAGGCGGTGACCACGTCTTCGGGGTAGAGCGCGGTCTTCATGCCGAAGCCGCCGCCGACATCACCCACCAGCACGCGCACGTTGTCGGTGTTGCGGCCCTGGCCCGTGCCGCCAACATCGCCCAGGCAGTGCACGAGCCCACCGCGCACGCCGGTCGGCATCTGGCTGGACAGGCGCACCGTGAGCCGGCCTTCGTCCATGTAGGCCAGCACCGAGCGCGGCTCCAGCGGCGCCGGCGCCAGGCGCTGGTTGACGATGGGCAGGCTGATGCGGTGCGTGGCGGCAGCAAACGCGGCGGCGGTGGCCGCGGCGTCGCCATGCTGCATCTCGGCCAGCACGTTGCCGGGGGCGCCTTCCCACACCAGCGGCGCGCCATCGGCCAGCGCGGCCACGGCACTGGCCACGGCGGGCAGCGGCTCGATGTCCACCCCCACCGCGTCAGCCGCAGCCTGCGCAGCTTCACGGCTTTCAGCCACCACCGCGGCCACGCATTCGCCGACATGGCGCACCGTGCCGATGGCCAGCGCGTTTTTGGGCGGCGGGCTCATCGCGCTGCCATCCGGCTGCTTGAAGCCACCGGCCGGGGCCAGGGGCTTGACGCCCGCGGCCTGCAGATCGGCACCCGTGTAAACCGCCAGCACGCCGGGCATGGCCTGGGCCTGCGCGGTGTCGATGCTGTTGATGCGGCCGTGCGCAAAGCTGCTGCGCACGAAGCGCACGAAGACCTGGCCGACGGGCATCACGTCGTCGGTGTAACGGCCCTGGCCCTGCACCAGCGCCGGGTCTTCGATGCGGCGCACGGCCTGGCCACTGCCGTAGCGGCCGGCTTCGAGAAACTTGTCAGGGGCGTTCATGCGGTCTCCTGCTGCAGCGTGGTGGCGGCCTGCTGGACAGCGGCCACGATGTTGACGTAGCCGGTGCAGCGGCAGAGGTTGCCTTCCAGCGCGTGCACCACCTCGGCCTCGCTGGGCCGCGGGTTCTGCGCCAGCAGCGCGGTGGCGCTCATCACCATGCCGGGCGTGCAGAAGCCGCATTGCAGGCCGTGGCAGGCGATGAAGGCGTCCTGCACGGGGTGCAGCGAGCCATCGGCCCGCGCCAGCCCTTCGACGGTGGTGACGCTGCGGCCGCTGGCCTGCACCGCCAGCACGCTGCAGCTCTTCACGGCCTGGCCGTCCAGCAGCACGGTGCAGGCGCCGCATTGCGCGGTGTCGCAGCCGACATGGGTGCCGGTGAGGCCCAGCGTGTCGCGCAACCAGTGCACGAGCAAGACGTTGGTTTGCGGTGCCGGCGCGGTGGGCTGGCCATTGACGTTCACGGTAGGCATGGGTTCGGGGGTAGACACAGGTGGCGGCCCCCGAATGATGCCCGCGAACGCGGCGGCCCGTGGCCGCCGCCCCGGCGGCGGGGATGGCAGCAGGGCTACGGCGCGCTGCTTCGAAAGCCGCAGTACATGTCGTCGCGATGCGGCGCGGCAAAGCGCCGCGCCTTGGGGTGGCGCCAGCGCGCACGGGTGGCTAAGCTGGCGCCACGCAGCACGCCC
>JANMMD010000346.1:0-4244 GCA_031372905.1 Betaproteobacteria bacterium | reverse complement strand
TTCACGGAAATCGCCCTGGATGAAATGCACGCCTTCGATGGGCTCGAACTCCAGCAGGTCCAGCGCGATGATGGTGCCGCGCAGTTCTCCGGCAGCCGCGCCCTCGGGCGCGAAGCGCCGCCGCAGGTACTGGCTCCAGGCGCCGGGCGCAGCACCCAGATCGACCACCACCTGCCCGGGGCGGATGAGGCGCAATGCCTCGTCGATTTCCTTCAACTTGTAGGCAGCGCGTGCGCGGTAGCCCTCGCGCGCGGCCAACTTGACATAGGTGTCGTTGACGTGGTCGTGCAGCCACGCCTTGTTGATCTTCTTGCTCTTGCTGTCGATCTTCATTCGCGTTCGATAATACGGGGATGACCGCCATTCAACTTTCTCCCGCCCAACGCAAGGAGCACCGCTCCGAAGCCCATCACCTGGACCCGGTCGTCATGATCGGCGGCGACGGGCTCACGCCAGGCGTCGAAAAGGAAATCAACGCCGCACTGAACGCCCACGGGCTGATCAAGGTGCGTGTGCTTTCCGACGACCGCCCTGCCCGCGAAGCCATGCTCGCCGAGCTGGCCGAGAAGCTGAGCGCCGCGCCCATCCAGCACATCGGCAAGCTGCTCGTGCTGTGGCGGCCCATTCCGCCCAAAGAGAGCGCACCGCGCGAAGACCGCCAACCCGGCCCGCGCACGGTGAAGCTCGTGAGCTTCTCGAAGAGCGGCAATCACCGCGCCACGGTGAAGAAGGTGAAGGTCTTCGGCAACGAGCGTGTCACCGCCGGTGGCAGCATCAAGCGCGTGAAGAAGCGCGTCACCAGCGTCAAGAAGAAGGCGCAGTCGCAGTGACCTTGGCCGCCACGGATGGTTTGGCCGCCTGCCAAGCCAGGGCCAGCACGAGCAGGCCCTTGATCACATAGAACACCGCGCTGGCTGCGTGCAGCTGGCCGAAGGTGAAGACGCCCTGCCCAGCGAGCGCTGCGGGCATCAGCGGTTGGATACCGAAGTAGCCGGCCACCGTGCAGAACAAGGCACCCAGCGCCAGCAAAACGCCAGCGCTGAACTGCGGCCCGCTGCCAGACTCCGCCGCGCGCCGCGAAGCCAGGCGTTCAAGCGCCAGCAGCAGCACACCCAGAACCAGACTGGTGTAGGCCTCCTGCGCCAGCATGCGGCCGACCAGACGGCCGGCCTCTGCGCCGCTGAGCTGGGCAAACACTGCCGGCGTGGCCAGCAGGGCCACGCACAACAACCACCCCGCCCACAAACCGGGCAACAGGCGCCGTGCGCGTTCCAGCAACACTGGCATCAGACGTAACGCACGTCCACGATTTCCCAGCGGCGTACACCGCCCGGGGCCTGCACCTCGGCAACATCGCCGGCTTCCTTGCCGATGAGCGCGCGGGCGATGGGGCTGCTGATGGAGACCAGGCCCTGCTTGAGGTCGGCCTCGTCGTCACCGACGATTTGGTAGGTGACCTTGGCGCCGCTGTCTTCGTCTTCCAGTTCGACCGTGGTGCCGAAGACCACCTTGCCGCCGGCGTCCAGCGTGCCGGGTTCGATGATCTGCGCCGCGGCGAGCTTGGATTCGAGCTCCTTGATGCGGCCCTCGATGAAGCCCTGCTTGTCCTTGGCGGCGTCGTATTCGGCGTTCTCCGACAAGTCGCCCTGCGCGCGCGCCTCGCTGATGGCCTGGATCACGGCATGCCGTTCCACCGACTTCAGCCGGTGCAGTTCGCTCTTCAGCAGTTCGGCGCCGCGACGCGTGAGGGGGATGGTGACCATAGGAAGCACTTGCAGTGAGGCGAAAGTGAATCCGCCGCAGGGGCCCCGGGTGGAGGCAGCCTGCGGCGGATGCGAAACCCGAGTTTAGTGCAGTTCGGCCTGCAACTGCGTGTGCAGTTCCTGCAGCGACACCACGCTCAGGCTGTCCTGGTGTTTCAGGGCTTCCGTGGCCGCCTCGGCACCGGCCATCGTCGTGTAGTAAGTGACGCGGTGGGCCAGCGCCGCGGTGCGGATGTAGCGTGAATCGGCGATGGCCGTGCGCGTTTCATCCACCGTGGTGTAGACGAGCTGGATCTCGCCGGCCTTCACCATGTCCGCAATGTGCGGCCGGCCGTCCTTCACCTTGTTCACCACGCGCACCGGGATGCCCGCCTCGGTGAAGGCCGCCGCGGTGCCCTTGGTGGCCACCACCTGGTAGCCCAGCGCCACCAGGTCACGCGCCACGACGATGGCGCGCGCCTTGTCGCTGTTCTTCACGGTGATGACGACGGTGCCCTTCTCGGGCAGGCGCGAACCGGCGCCCAGCTGGCTCTTCAGCATGGCCTCGCCGAAGCTCTTGCCCACGCCCATGACCTCGCCGGTGCTGCGCATCTCGGGCCCGAGAATGGGGTCGACACCCGGGAACTTGTTGAACGGGAACACCGCTTCCTTGATGCTGAAGTAAGGCGGCACCACTTCGCGCGGCGGCCGGCCGTCGTCGCTGCGCTGCGAGGCCAGGCTCTGGCCAGCCATGCAGCGCGCGGCGATCTTCGCCAGCGCCTGGCCCGTGGCCTTGCTGACATACGGCACCGTGCGGCTGGCGCGCGGGTTCACTTCCAGCACGTAGACCACGGCGTCATCGCCCTCGCCTTGAACCGCAAACTGCGTGTTCATCAGGCCGACGACCTTCAGCGCCTTGGCCATCACCGTCGCCTGGCGGCGCATCTCGTCCTGCAGCTTCTTGCTCAGCGTGTAGGGCGGCAAAGAGCATGCCGAATCGCCGCTGTGGATGCCGGCGGCCTCCACGTGTTCCATGATGCCGCCGATCATCACCTCGGTGCCGTCGCTGATGCAGTTGACGTCCACCTCGATGGCATCGTCGAGAAAGCGGTCCAGCAGCACCGGACTCTTTTCGCTGACCTGCACGGCCTCGCGCATGTAGCGGTTCAGGTCCTTGTCGCCGTGCACGATTTCCATCGCGCGGCCGCCCAGTACATAACTTGGGCGCACGACCAGCGGATAGCCGATCTCTTGCGCCAGCACCAGCGCTTGTTCTTCGGTGCGCGCGGTGCGATTCGGCGGCTGCTTCAGGCCGAGTTCATGCAGCAGCTTCTGGAAACGCTCGCGGTCTTCGGCGATGTCGATGCTGTCGGGGCTGGTGCCGATGATGGGCACGCCGGCACGCTCGAGGTCGAGCGCCAGCTTCAGCGGCGTCTGGCCGCCGTACTGCACGATGACGCCCAGCGGCTGCTCTTTGGCGACGATCTCCAGCACGTCTTCCAGCGTCACCGGCTCGAAGTAGAGGCGGTCGCTGGTGTCGTAGTCGGTGGAGACGGTCTCCGGGTTGCAGTTGACCATGATGGTCTCGTAGCCGTCTTCACGCATTGCGAGCGCCGCGTGAACGCAGCAGTAGTCGAACTCGATGCCCTGGCCAATGCGGTTGGGCCCACCGCCCAGCACCATGATCTTCTTGCGTGTGGTCGGCTCGGCCTCGCACTCTTCGTCGTAGGTCGAGTACATGTAGGCCGTCTGGGTCGCGAATTCGGCCGCGCAGGTGTCCACCCGCTTGTAGACGGGGCGGACGCCGTGGGCATGGCGACGCTCGCGCACTGCGTGCTGGTGGGTGCCCATCAGCTTGGCCAAGCGGCGGTCGCTGAAACCCTTGCGCTTGATGTGGCGCAGCTCTGCCTCACTCAGGCTGTCGAGCGCGCGCTGCTTCAGCTGCTGCTCGATCCGGATCAACTCCTCGATCTGCGCCAGGAACCACGGGTCGACGGCGGTCTCTTCGAAGACTTCTTCTAGGCTCATGCCGATGCGGAAGGCGTCGGCCAGAAAGAGGATGCGCTCGGGGCCGGCGTTGCCGATCTCATCGAGGATCTCGTCGCGATCCGTGCTGCGTTCAGTGAGGCCGTCGATGCCCGTCTCCAGGCCGCGCAGCGCCTTCTGAAAGCTCTCCTGGAAGGTGCGGCCGATGGCCATCACCTCGCCCACGCTCTTCATCTGCGTCGTCAGGTGCGAGTCGGCCGCCGGGAACTTCTCGAACGCAAAGCGCGGGATCTTGGTGACGACATAGTCGATGCTGGGCTCGAAACTCGCCGGCGTGGCGCCGCCGGTGATGTCGTTGCGCAGTTCGTCGAGCGTGTAGCCCACGGCCAGCTTGGCCGCCACCTTGGCGATGGGGAAGCCTGTGGCCTTGGACGCCAGCGCCGACGAACGCGACACGCGCGGGTTCATCTCGATGACGATGAGCCGCCCGTTCTGCGGGTTCACCGAGAACTGCAC
>JANMMD010000362.1:0-24892 GCA_031372905.1 Betaproteobacteria bacterium | reverse complement strand
CCGGCCACTCGGCGGCCAGCAGCGCGTCGCCGGCCGTCTGCGGCCGCGAATCCCACACCGTCACCTGCGCGCCGCAGCGCGCGCACCAGCGCGCCATCGCCAGGCCGCTGTCGCCCAGGCCCAGCACCAGCACGGGGAGGTTTTTCAGGAAGTACATCGCCGGCTCACCGAAGCTTCAAGCTGGCCAGGCCGATGAGGCACAGCAGCATGGTGATGATCCAGAAGCGCACGACGACCTGCGTCTCGGCCCAGCCCTTCTTCTCGAAGTGGTGGTGCAGCGGCGCCATCAGGAAGATGCGCCGGCCCTGGCCGTACTTCTTCTTCGTGTACTTGAACCAGCCCACCTGCAGCATCACGCTGAGTGCCTCGGCCACGAAGATGCCGCCCATGATGCCGAGCACGATCTCCTGGCGCGTGATGACGGCGATCGTCCCGAGCGCACCGCCCAGCGACAGCGCGCCCACGTCGCCCATGAAGACCTGGGCCGGGCTGGTGTTGAACCACAGGAAGGCCAGGCCCGCACCGGCCAGCGCGGCGCAGAAGATCAGCAGTTCACCGGCGCCGGGGATGTAGGGGAAGAGCAGGTACTTGCTGAAGTTGGCATTGCCCACGACGTAGGCGAACACGCCCAGGGCGCTGCCCACCATCACCACCGGCATGATGGCCAGGCCGTCCAGGCCGTCGGTGAAGTTCACCGCGTTGGACGCGCCGACGATGACGAACCACGTCAAGAAGATGAAGCCGAAGACGCCCAGCGGGTAGCTCACCGACTTGAAGAACGGCACCATCAGGTCGGCCCGTGGCGGCAGCTCGTTCGAGAAGCCACTCGTGACCCAGCGGATGAAGAGCTCCAGCGTGCGCAGCGCACTCGTTTCGCTGACGCTGAAGGCCAGGTAGAGCGCCGCGACGACACCGATCAGCGTCTGCCAGAAGAACTTCTCGCGGCTGCGCATGCCCTCGGGGTCTTTGTTGACGACCTTGCGGTAGTCGTCCACCCAGCCGATGGCGCCGAAGCCGAAGGTGACCAGCATCACCACCCAGACGAAGCGGTTGCTCCAGTCGAACCACAGCAGCGTGCTGATGCCGATGCCGATGAGCACCAGCACGCCGCCCATCGTCGGCGTGCCCTTCTTGCCCAGGTGCGCCTGCACCCCGTACTCGCGGATGGGCTGGCCGATCTTCATCTCGGTCAGGCGGCGTATCACCCAGGGCCCGAAGGCCAGGCCGATGAGCAGCGAGGTCATCGCCGCCAGCACCGCGCGGAAGGTGAGGTACTGGAAGACGCGCAGGAAGCCGAGGTGCTCGGGCGACGCCTGCATCAACCATTGGCTGAGGCTCAGGAGCATGTCGATTCCTTTCCCGGCGCCGCAGGCAACGACATCTGCTCCAGGGCCCGTACCACCTGCTCCATCTTCATGAACCGCGAACCTTTGATCAGCACGGTGGCAGCTGTCGGGCGGGCTGCCGACAACGCGCTCAGCAATTCGGCCACCGTGCCGAAATGACGATCAGCCCCGGCGTGCGCGCAAGCCACACCGGCAGCCCAGAAATGCTCGATGCCGGCGGCGCGCGCCGCGGCACCCACCTCGGCGTGGAAGCGCGGGCCTTCGTCGCCCACCTCGCCCATGTCGCCCAGCACCAGCCAGCGCGGGCCCGGCAGCTCGGCCAGCACGCGGATGGCGGCCAGCACCGAATCGGGGTTGGCGTTGTAGCTGTCGTTGATCAGCGTGACGGTGCGGCCATCCAGCTGCAGGCGCAGCGCCTGCGAGCGCCCGTTCACGGCCTGAAAGCCCGCCAGCCCGCGCGCCACGGCGGCCAGCGGCAGGCCAGCCGCCAGCGCGCAGGCTGCAGCCGCGGCGGCGTTGGCGACGTTGTGGCGGCCGGCCAGCGCCAGTGTGGTGTCGGCACCGCCCACGGGCGTGTGCAGCTGCAGATGCCAATGCGGAGTTTCGTCGCCCTCGCCTTGCCAGACAGCACGGGCCCAGACGTGGCTTGAAGTGTCGGGCGCGGGCTGCAGGCCGAAGGTCCAGACGCGGCGCACGCCCCGTTCTTCGGCCATCTGCCGCCACAGCGGCGTGTAGGCGTCGTCGAAGGGAATCACGGCTGTGCCATCGGCTGGCAGCGCGCTGATGACGCTGCCGTTCTCCCGCGCCACGGCTTCCACCGTGGCCATGAATTCCAGGTGTTCACGCTGCGCGTTGTTGACCAGCACCACCGTGGGCTGCGCCAAGCCGGCGAGGAGTGCGATCTCGCCCGCGTGGTTCATGCCCAGTTCCACCACGGCGGCGCGATGGCCGGCATGCAGGCGCAGCAGCGTCAGCGGAACGCCGATGTGGTTGTTCAGGTTGCCGGCGGTGGCCAGCGCGGCATCCCCGTGCGCGGCGCGCAGCATGGCCGCCACCATCTGCGTGACCGTGGTCTTGCCGTTGCTGCCGGTCACCGCCACCAGCGGCAGGGTGTGCAGCGCACGCCAGCCGCGCGCCAGCTGCTGCAGCGCAGCCAGCGTGTCGCTCACTTGCAGGCCGGGCAGCGTGGCGGCATCGAGGCCGTGTTCGGCCAGCGCCGCCACGGCGCCTGCGGCGCGCGCCGCGGCGAGGTGGTCGTGGCCGTCGAAGCGCTCACCGCGCAGCGCGACGAAGAAGTCGCCGGGCCGGGTGCTGCGGGTGTCGCTGTGCACGCGATGGATTGCAATGCCGCCATCACCCACCCGCACGCTGCCGGGCAGCAGCGCGTGGGCCTGGGCCAGGCTCATCAGCGGCACCGACGAACTCATGCCGCCACCTGCTGGTCACGCGACATCAAGGCGGCCTGCGCTTCGACGAGGTCGGAGAACGGGCGCTTCACGCCGGCCATTTCCTGGTAGTCCTCATGGCCCTTGCCGGCCAGCAGGACCACATCGCCCGGCAGCGCGCTGTGCACGGCGTGGCGAATGGCGGCGCGGCGGTCTTCGATGACCGCCGAATCACCCGGCACCGCCATGCCGCCGATGCCGGCGACGATTTCCGCCAGGATGGTTTGCGGCTCTTCGTCGCGCGGGTTGTCGCTGGTCACCACCACCCGGTCGGCCGCTGCGGCCGCGATGGCACCCATCAGCGGGCGCTTGGTGGCGTCGCGGTTGCCGCCGCAGCCGAACACGCACCACAGCCGGCCGCCGCGCGCGGTGGCCAGCGGGCGCAGCGCGCGCAGCACCTGGGCCAAGGCGTCAGGGGTGTGGGCGTAGTCCACCACCACCTCCACCGTGTGGTCACCGCCCACACGTTGCAGGCGCCCGGGCACCGAGCTCAGCTGGGCCGCCACCGCGGCGGCATCGGCCAGGCTCACACCCAAGGCGCGCAGCCCGCCCAGCACCACCATCAGGTTGCTGGCATTGAACTCGCCGACCAGGCTGCTGCGGACCTCTGCCTTCGCATCGCCCTCGTGCAGCGTGAAGGCCAGGCCCTGGCCTTCGTAGTGCAGGCCCTGCCCCTGCAAGCGCGCCGGGCGGTGCAAGGACACCGTCCAGACCTCCAGCGTGCTGCCTTGCAGGTCGGCGGCGAGCTGCGCGCCGAACTCGTCGTCGATGTTGATCACTGCCGCACGCAGCCCCGGCCACGCAAACAGGCGGCGCTTGGCGGCGCCGTACTCGGCCATGCTGCCGTGGTAGTCGAGGTGGTCGCGCGTGAGGTTGGTGAACAGCGCCACGTCGATGCGCGCGGCGTTCAGCCGCTGCTCGACGATGCCGATGCTGGAGGCCTCCAGCGCGCAGGCCGAAAATCCGAGGTCCACGAAGCCGCGGAAGGCCTGGTGCAGCGTGACGGGGTCGGGCGTCGTCAGGCCGGTGCTCTCGACCTGGTCAGGCTCACCCACGCCCAGGGTACCGATGACACCGCAGCGCCGGCCCAGGCGCGTCAAGGCCTGCGCCGTCCACCAGGCGGTGCTGGTCTTGCCGTTGGTGCCGGTGGTGGCCACGACGTCCAGCACCGCGCTGGGCTGGGCCAGGCAGAGATCGGCAATCTCACCGGTGGCGGCCTTCAAGCCCGCCAAGGCAGCGATGCGTTCGTCGTTGAAGCCATAGGCCTCCAGGCCCTCGGCTTCCACCAGGCAGGCAGCAGCGCCGGAGGCCAGGGCCACGTCGACGTAGGCACGGCCGTCGCTGGCGTGGCCGGGCCAGGCGATGAAGCCGTCACCCGGCTGCAGCAGCCGGCTGTCGCAGCGCAGCCGTGCGCCGTCGCGCAAGGCCAGGCGCGCGGCCAACCAGGCGGCAGCGTCTTGGGGGTTTGCCAGGGTCGTGGTCATGGCCGCAAGCGCGCTCAGAAGCTTTCCGTTTCAGCCGCCACGGGCTTGGCGCTGATCTGCGCCTTCACGTCGATGTCCGGCGCCACGTTCATCATGCGCAGCGTCTGCTGCACCACCTGGCTGAACACCGGGGCCGCCACCTCGCCGCCGAAGTAGACGCCCTTGCCGGGCTCGTCCACCATCACCGCCACCACGATGCGCGGGTGGGCCACGGGGGCCAGGCCGACGAACCAGGCGCGGTACTTGGTGCCGTAACCCTTGCCTTCCTGTTTGCGCGCGGTGCCGCTCTTGCCGCCGACCGAATAACCGATGGCCTGCGCCTTCGGGCCCGTGCCGCCAGGCCCGGCGGCCATCTGCAGCATCTGGCGCACCTGTTGCGCGGTCTTGGCGCTCATCACGCGCTGGCCGGCCACCGCGGTGGCCGCGGCGCCTTCAGGAACGTCGCTGTGCTGGATGGTGACGGGGATGAGTTCGCCATCGCGCGCAAACACCGTGTAGGCACGTGCCAGCTGGAAGAGGCTGGCCGAGAGGCCGTAGCCGTAGCTCATCGTCGCGTGCTCGATGGGCCGCCAGGTCTTGTAGGGGCGCAGGCGGCCGGTCACTGCACCGGGGAAGTCGATGCGCGGTTTCTGGCCCAGGCCGATGGCGGTGTAGGTCTCCCACAGCTCGCGCGCGGGCATGGCGAGCGCGATCTTCACCGTGCCGACGTTGCTGCTTTTCTGGATCACCTCGGCCACCGACAACATGCCGTGCGGGTGGCTGTCGTTGATGGTGCTGCCGGTGATGGTGATGCGGCCCGGCGCGGTGTTGATGGGCGTGGCCGGCGTCACGCGGCCCGTTTCCAGCGCCAGCGCAATCACGAACGGCTTCATCGTCGAGCCGGGCTCGAAGATGTCGGTGAGCGCTCGGTTGCGCAACTGCGCACCGCTCAGGTTCTTGCGGTTCGCGGGGTCGTAGCTCGGGTAGTTGGCCAGGGCAAGAACTTCGCCCGTCAGCACATCCAGCACCACCACGCTGCCGGCCTTGGCCTTGTGCTCCAGCACCGCGTCGCGCACACGCTGGTAGGCGAAGAACTGCACCTTGCTGTCGATGGACAGCGTGATGTCGCGGCCGTTCACCGGGTTGGCCTGGTCGCCGATGTCCTCCACCACGCGGCCCAGGCGGTCGCGCACCACCTTGCGCTGGCCGGCCTGGCCGATGAGCTCGTTCTGGAAGCCGAGCTCGATGCCTTCCTGGCCCTTGTCGTCGATGTTGGTGAAACCCACCACGTGCGCGGCGGCTTCGCCCTCGGGGTAACGGCGCTTGTACTCGCGGACTTCCTGCACGCCCTTGATGCCGAGCGCCTTCACTTCCTGCCAGTCGGCTTCTTCCATGTGCCGGCGCAGCACCACGGCGCCGGTATTGCCCTGCAAACGCTCGTTCAGCTCGGCAGCGGGCAAGTCCAGCAAACGCGCGAGCTGCTTGCGCTGCGCGACATCGGCGCTGAAGGTCTTGGCGTCGACCTGCACGGACGGCAATGCCACGCTGGTGGCCAGCACGAGACCGTTGCGGTCGAGGATGCGGCCGCGGCTGGCCGGCAGCGGTTGCTTGTAGACGAAGCGCTTTTCGCCCTGCGCCTGGTAGAAATCTGTGGCGACGATCTGCAGGTGCACAGCACGGCCGAGCAGCACGAGGAAGGCCACGCCCACCAGCAGCACGACGAAGCGTGAACGCCAGGGCGGCGTCTTGCTCGCCAGCAGCGGGCTGGTGGCGTAGTTGACGCTGCGCACGCTGTTGGGCGCACTCATTGCACCACTCCGCTGGCCAAGCCGCGTGCGGCGGCCGCGGCACCCGACGCTGGCGCAACCGTCGCCGGCGCGACCGGATCGACCACATAGGCCGTGACACCCGGGGTGGCGGTGCGCATCTTCAGGCGCTCACGCGCCGTGCGCTCCACGCGCAAGTGCGTGCTCTGGGCCTGCGCCTCCGAATCCAGCCGCTTGTACTCGGCGTCGAGCTGGCGCTGTTCGGCGCGCGCCGAATCCAGCGCGGCGAAGAGCTGGCGCGATTCGTAGCTGGTCTTCACCAGCAGCAGGCAGCTGCCCAGCAGCGCCGCCACCAGCGCGGAATTCAGCAGCAGGTTGAGCCTCATGGGTTCTCAGACTCAGGCCGCCAGCGTGCGTTCGGCCACGCGCATCACGGCCGAGCGCGCGCGCGGGTTGGCCTTGATCTCGTCGGCCGAGGGCTTCACGCGCGCCACCGCATCCAGGCGCATGGCCTTGGGCGGCGCGAAGGGCACGCGGCGGTCCACGACCTCCCGGCTCTCGGCGGCGATGAAGGTCTTCACGATGCGGTCTTCCAGCGAATGAAAGCTGATCACGACCAGGCGGCCTTGAGGTGCCAGCAGCTGCAGCGCGGCCTTCAGGCCTTGTTGCAGCGCTTCAAGCTCGGCGTTGACGTGAATCCGTAGAGCCTGAAACGTGCGCGTTGCAGGGTCCTGGCCTTGCTCGCGGGTCTTGACGGTGCGAGCCACGAGCGCGGAAAGCTCGCCGGTGCGCAAGACGGGATGGCCGCTTTCGCGGCTAGCGACAAGCGCCTTTGCAATCTGAGCAGCAAACCGTTCTTCGCCATAGTCACGTATCACCTCCGCGATTTCACGCACGTCGGCACGTGCCAGGAACTCAGCCGCCGTCTCGCCACGCGTGGTGTCCATGCGCATGTCCAGCGGGGCATCGAAACGAAAACTGAAGCCGCGCGCGCCGTTGTCGATCTGCGGCGAGCTGATGCCCAGGTCGAGCAGCACACCGGCCACCTGTGTGATGCCGCGCTCGGCCAAGGCATCGGCCATGGCGTCGAAGCTCTCGTGGCAGATCTCGAAGCGCGGGTCGCTGATCTCGGCCGCTGCGGCAATCGCTTCCGGGTCCTTGTCGAAGGCCACCAGGCGCCCGGCCGGCGACAGCAGCGCCAGCACGGCGCGGCTGTGCCCGCCGCGGCCGAAGGTGCCGTCCACGTAGATGCCGTCCGGCTGCGTCACCAAGGCTTCGACGGCCTCGTTCAGCAACACGGTGGTGTGGCGCCATGCAGGGGCGGTGTTCACCGAATGACCAGGTTGCGCAGCGCTTCAGGGCGGCCCAGCGCCAGCGCCTCGGCTTCGCGGGCCTCGTGGCGGGCGCTGTCCCAGAGCTCAAAATGCGAGCCCACGCCCATGAACTTCACCTTCTCGACCAGCCCCGCCCAGTCGCGCAACTCCGGCGGGATAAGCACGCGCGCCGCGCCGTCGAGCTCGACCTCGGTGGCGCTGCCGATGAAGAAGCGGCGCCAGGCGTCGTTTTCCGTGGCCAGCGAGAGCACGCTGTTCTCGAAGGCCTCCCACACCGGCAGCGGATACAGCGACAGGCAGCCGTCGGGGTTCTTGGCCACGATCATCTGGCCCTGCACAGTGGCCACGAGCACGTCACGCCAGCGGGCGGGCACGGTGATGCGCCCCTTCCCATCCAACGTCAGTACCGGACCACCACGAAAGACCATGACTGACACTTCGCCCCACTAAACCCCACGATCTCCCACTTTAACGGAGCCCTCGGGTGGGGTCAATGGCGCACGGCCGAAAAATCAATCAAATCAAGCACTTACATTCGACTTTGCAGCTGAGAGTGCAGAAAAACTCGTTGTGAATGAATGACTTGGCAGAGTCATTGAAAGTGGTTCGTGAGGTGGCAGGCATGGCGCGTGCAAGCGCATCGCAGCCCCGAAATGACAACGGCACCCAGGCTTTTCAGCCTGGGTGCCGTTGAACCGGTCTGCCGAGGGTCAGGCAGCCTTGCGGCGCTTGGCGGCGATGCCACCCACGGCCACGAGGCCCAGGGCCATCAGCGCGTAGGTGCCGGGTTCAGGCACCGGGATGGTGATGGCGGCACCGGCGTTCTCGTAGGCGTAGCTGACGATGGAAGCGGGGAAGCCGCCGTCGACACCGGCCGTGCCGTTGCTGGTGCTCAGCAGCGCGTAGCCGTAGTTGACGGCGCCGGTGGACTCATTCAGGAACCGGAAACCGAAGTAGCGCTGGCCGGCGGTCTGGAAAGCCAGACCAGAGTCTTGGCCGCTGCTGGCGAACGTGCTGGTGCCACTGATCGTCGTGCCCACAGTCAGCGCGGACACCGCGGCGCCGGTACCGACATAGGCGCTGTTGGCGCCGTTGGTGAAGAAGGTCAGGCCGGTGCCGTTGTTGTAGGGGTTGATGTCCCAGCCGGCCGGTGCGGTGGTGCCGAAAGCGCCGGTGACGACGTTCAGGTAGATGCCGTCGATGGTGTTGGTGACGCTGATCGGCGTCGCCGGGGTCACCACCACAACCACCGCCTGCGCGGCAGGTGCCACGGTGGCGAGGATGGCGCCGGCGAACATCGCTGCGCGCAACGGAGTCTGGCCAAGAGATAGAAAGTTCATCGTTGGGTCCTGGAAACGAGGTTAAGTGGAATGCGCTTGGGGTCTGCCCAAGCCGATGCCTGCTTGCCTTGAACTTCGCCACACATGGAGTCCGCAGCGAGGTTCTTCACGAAGACGACATGCTCTACGCCACTTCATTCTGCAGGCCCGAACCGCCCTGGCGAACCCCGCGAACCAATGGTCGCGGGGCGCCGGGGACGCAGGGCCGCGCGGCCCGGCTGGTTCGCGCCTCAGGGCATCATCGCCGCGGCGGCCTTGATGGCCTCGCGGATGCGGCCGTAGGTGCCGCAGCGACACATGTTCTCGATGGCGTCGATCTCGGCGTCGGTGGGGTTGCGCTTCTTGTTCAGAAGATCCACCGCGGCCATGATCTGCCCAGGCTGGCAGAAGCCGCACTGCGGCACGTCGCGGTCGAGCCAGGCCTGCTGCACGGGGTGCAGGATGTCGCCGTTGGGCCCGCCCGCCAGGCCTTCGATGGTGATGACCTTCTTGCTGCCGAGGTCCTTGATCTTGGTGGCGCAAGTCGTCACTGCCTGGCCGTTGACGAGGCAGGTACAGGCCTTGCACACATTCACGCCGCAGCCATATTTCGGGCCGGTGATGCCGAGCTTGTCGCGCAGCACCCACAAGAGCGCCATGTCGGCGGGGGCGTCAACGCTGAGGTTCTGGTTGTTGACGTTGAGGTTGTAGATGGGCATGGCAGTGGCTCCTCAGACGAAGACGGGTGCCGGCAGCTGGCCGGGCGCCGTGGGGATGTAGGCGGGCTGGGCGTTGAGCGGGAACTTGCGTGGCTTGCGGCCGGTGGCCCGGGCATAGGCGTTGGCGATGGCACCGGAGGGTGCCGACATGCCCACCTCGCCCATGCCGGCGATGGGCTCGCCCACGTTGGGCATGACGATGACTTCCACCTGCTTGGGGAAGTCGCGCATCTTCGCGAAGCGGTACTGGTTGTAGCTGCCCTCCTGGATGAGGCCGTCCTTGATCGTCAGGCCGGCGTTGAGGATCAGCGAGATGGCCTCGGCCAGGCCGCCGTGCGCCTGCTGCGCGATACCCGAGGGGTTGATGGGCTTGCCGACGTCGATGGCAATGGTGGCGCGCGTGACCTTGCAGTTGTTCGGGTCGCGGCCGTCGAGCTCGACGATGCACGCGGTGAAGGCGCGCGACTCCATGTGCACGCCCACGCCTTGCGCGAAACCGGCCGGCATGACCTTGCCCCACTGCGCGGCCCCGGCCACGCGCTGCAGCACGGCCTTGGCGCGTGGCAGGCGCAGGAACTCCATGCGGAAGGCCACCGGGTCCTTGCCCAGCGCCTTGGCGATCTCGTCGACGATGATCTCTTCCACCGTGCGCGCCGGCATGATGTGCACCGAGCGGTAGGACACCGTCGGCAGGTCGATCGTCACCGGGAAGATCTGCTTGCTGCTGACGCCGAAGTTGTACGGCGACGAGACCATGGTCTTGAAGAAGAACTCCTCATAGCCCAGGTTGCCGACGGTCTGCTGCACACCCAGCGGCAACGAGCCACCCAGCGCAGTGCCGATCTCGCCATAGCCGTGGCGTGCGTCCAGCCGCACGAGGCCGATGTTCTGCTGGTAGCTCAGCACATTGCCCGCGGTCAGCAGCGTCGGCGGCAGCAGCGTGGCGCGCACCTTGTGGTACTGCGGCGGCCGGCTGCGCGTGTGGCGCACGTCGTCGCTGCGGTGGTACATCAGCTTGCAAGGCAGGCCGCTCAGCTTGCTGACCTGCGCGGCCACCTGCACCGGGTCCCAGAACAGGCGGCGGCCGAAGCTGCCGCCGCTGGAGATCACATGCGCCTTCACCGCCGTCTGCGGCAGGCCGAGATCGGCGGCGATGGCTTGCAGCGCGACGATGGGCGTCTGCATGCCGGCCCAGATCTCGCAGCTGCCGGGCTTGACGTCGACGATGGCGCACTCCACCTCCAGCGGGCAGTGCGAGGCGGCGGGGAACTCGAACTCGGCGTCGATGGCCACGGTGCCCAGCGGCGCCGGCAGCAGCGGCAGCACGGCGGCCTTCAGCGCAGCCTGGATGCTGGCGTCGGAGAGACCCTTGTTCGGCCCGTCGCCCCAGGTGATGTCGAGCGCGCGGCAGGCGTCCCAGGCTTCGCCGAAGGTCTGTGCCATCACCGCCACGCCCGGCGGGATGCCCACCACCGTGCCGCCGCCGGGGATGACCACCACGTCGATGATGCCGGGCATGGCCATCACCGCGGTGCGGTTGTTGACGCTGACCACGCGGCCGCGGATCTGCGAAGGCATGCGGCACATCGTGGGCACAGCGCCCGGCACCGCGATGTCCATCGTGAACTTCTTGCGGCCGGTGACGATGTCCAGCGCATCCAGCTTGCGCGTGGCCTTGCCCACGACGCGGTACTGCGCCGGGTCGCTGGGCGCGCCGGCCTGCGGCGGCAGCCCGGCCTTCAGGCGCGCCTGCGTCACCAGCAGCTTGATGAAAGGCTCGAAGCTGCGGAGCGTCGAGGAGCCGCCGGTGAGCTGGTTGAACACCAGCTCGGGCTGGGCGTCGGCCGAGAGCACGCGCACCTTGCTCAGCGGCACGCCGGCTTCCTCGGCAATCATCATCGCCAGCGCCGTCATGATGCCGGTGCCGGCCTCCAGGCGCGGCATCTGGAAGGTGTAGACGCCGTCGGTGCCGAGGTCCAGCTTCACCAGCGGCATGGTGGGTGCGCTTGTCTGCACGATCGAGTCGCCGATGTCGTACAGATCGACGGTATCGGGCGGCGTCAGCGGCAGCGGCAGGGCGTGGGCGCTGGTCGGCGCCACGGCCAGGCCGGCCGCGCCGGCAGCGCCGATAACGGGCGCCGAGGCCGCGAGGGCCAGCACGCCGCGGCGGCTGAGATGGGCGGGCTCGGGCTTTGCGGGTGTGGATTCAGGGTCGCTCATCGGGTGTCTCCTGGTGGGCTCGGGCTCAGTGCCCGGCGGCGCGATGCTGTGCCGGCTGCGGTGTTGGCGTTGTCGTCGCGACGACATCCGTGGCCGGTGTTTTCCCGGTGCATCCAGTTCGCTCGCGCGCGCGTAGAAAGGGGCCGCCGCTCCGCAGAGAGCGGCTGCAACATCTGGAGACAAAACCATGCCGCTGCCCGACCCCACGCCCACGCTGGAGACCATGCTGCGCACCTGCCTGTGGGCGCCGACGCTGACCCGCCACGAGATCGACGAGGTGCTGCGCGAGGCCTTCGAGAAACGCGTGCCGGCAGGTGGCTATGCCATGCGCCGCGGCGAGCCCACCGAGTTGTGGATCGGTGTCATCGAAGGGCTGGTGAAGATGTCGGTGTCGCTACCGGACGGCCGCCTGTCCACCTTCACCGGCGTCACTGCGGGCGGCTGGGCCGGTGAAGGTTCGCTGCTGAAACCTGGCGTCTGGCGCTACGACGGCGTGGCCGTGCGCGACACGCGCCTGGCCTGCATACCGCGCCACGTCTTCGAACGCCTGGTCGCCACCAGCCTGCCTTTCAACCGTTTCCTGCTGTCACAGCTGAACGCGCGCCTGAGCCTCTTCGTCGGCTTGGTGGAATTCGACCGCCTGCTCGGCCCCGACGCGCGCGTGGCGCGCTGCCTGGCCAGTCTCTTCGACCCCGATCTCTACCCGCAGGCCAGCAGCTTTGTCGCGCTGAGCCAGGAAGAGATCGGCTTGCTCTCGGCGGTGTCGCGCCAGCGCGCCAACGAGGCCTTGAAGGCGCTGGAGCGCGACGGTCTGCTGCGCATCGAGTTCGGTGGCGTCAGCGTGCTCGATCTGCCCGGGCTGCGCAGCTACAGCGGCAGCAGCAACACGAGCGCCACCGCCGGCAAACCCGGCAGGGGCGACAAGGACGCCGCGGGCCCGATGGCGGCCCGGCCTGCCCTCAGCGCTTGGGCAGGACCTCGAAAGCCAGCGTGATGAAGCGGCTGTCCCAGGCGTCGGCGCGGGTCTCCGAGGCACGAAGCTCAACGCCGCGCAAGAGCCAGCGCGCAGCCAGTGGCACCGGCACGCTGATGCGGCCTTCGGCGTCGGTCTGACGCCAGATGCCGATGGGGCTCAGGTTGCTGCGCAACTCCAGCGGCTGGCCGGCCAGCGGCTGGCCATCGCGCAGCAATTGCGCGCGCAGCGTATCGCCCACGCGCAGCGGACCCGGGGTTTCCAGGCGCAGGTCGAGACCCAGGCCGGGGATGGGCGCAGGCAGCGCGGCGGGAACCGAAGAGGGCGCATCCGGCTCGCTCAGCGGCGCGACCTCGATGCGCGCGTGCTTGGTGTAGCTCTCCTGCCAGCGCACGCCACGCGCGCGCAGGGCTTCCCAGCGTTCGCGCACGGCCGGCAAGGCACCCACTTCCTTGAGGTAGATCTCGACGATGGCGTCGTCGATGCTGATGTCGATGGGGTGCAGCTGCGCCCAGCAGGTCAGCGCCGCGGTGGCGGGCACCGGGCGGGCCGAGCGCAGCACCAGCGCGATGGGCCGGTCGGCCACCCAGCGCATGGGCGCGGCGCGCTGGCCGGCCCCGTCCCCGTTCACCTGGCAGCCCGAGGTGGCCAGCTGCGTGAGCGGAATCGTCACGTCTTGTACCGGGAACTGGTTGCCCGTGCCAAAAGCGAACACCGCCTCGCCGCGGTCGGTGCGCGCCAGTGGCGCGAACCAGCTGTCATGGGCGGCGGCAGGCTGGGCCAACGCCGCCAGCACCGTCAGCGAAGCTGTCAGCAGTGCGGCGCGCATCAGAAGCTCGCCTGCAGGGTGAGGCGCAGGTTGCGCGGCTCGGCCGGGTGCACGTGGCGGTCGGCGACCGGTCCTGGCTCACCCGCAACGCGGGACTCGTAGTAGTACTGAATGTCGTTCACCTTGCGGTCGAAGAGATTGAACACGTCCAGCGTCACGCTGGCCTGCGCGCCCAGCACCTTGCCCAGCGCCTTGGTGGCGCGCAGGTTGAAGGTGGACGAGGGATACGAGCGCACGCTGTTGTCTTCGGTCAATGCGCCGGCGCCGAGGTAGCGCCACTGCAGGCTGGCCGTCCAGCCGTTCAGATTCTTCAGTGTGCCAGCGACGCTGCCCACGCGGTCGATGGCATTGGGGACACGGCTGCCGTCCTTCAAGCGCGCATGGCTGAAGGCCAGGTCGGCGTCGAACAAAAACCAGGGCACGGGCTGCCAGCGGTTGCTGAACTCGACGCCGCGCCGGCGGCTGCCCAGGCTCGCCTCGGTGGCGCCAGCGTCGCCGACGTAGACCAGCTCGCTGGCCGAACGCAGGCCCCAGATCGAGACCGAACTCTGCAAGCCGGCGATGGCCTCGGTTCGCAGTCCGATCTCGGCGCCGGTCAGGGGCACCAGCGCCGGCACGGAGTCGACGGCGTCACCGGTCTTGGGGTCGAAGCGCGCCGTCATGCCGCGCGCGTCGTTGCTGTGGAAGCCGCGGCCCGTGTTGAGGAAGAGCTCGGTCTTGGGCGTGACCGACCACACCACCGTGAGCTTGGGCGAGAGCTGTGTGTCGTTCGCGCTGCCCCCATTGGCCGGCAGCGTCAGCGCGTTCACGCGGGCTTGCAGGCGGTCGGCGCGCAGGCCCAGCACCGCGCGCAGCTCCGGCGTGAATTCCAGAGAGGTCTGCGCGAACACGCCCAGCTGCGTCTGGCGCACGGCGTCTTCGCGCACAGTGTTGGTGACGCGGCGCGCCACGCTGTCGAAAAGGCCGACGCGGATGCGGTCCTGGCGCAACTGCACGCCGGCCACGGTGCGCGCGGGGATGGGGCCGAGGTCGTGGCTGACGGTGTGCTCGGCATCCATGCCGTAGACCGTGCGCTTGTCGGTCTGCTTGAACTGGTCGCCGTCGGCCGGGCGCTCCAGCGCATAGGTGAAGTTCGAATTGAGGTCGAGGTCGTAGCGCAGCGCGTAGGCCGAGACCTGGGTGCGGCCGGCCGCGCTGTCGATGTGCCAGTCGCCGGACAGGCTGGTGCGGTGGCTTTCGCCGCCTGTCGTGGGGTCCAGGCTGTCGAAGCGGCCGAAAGGCCGACCGTTGTAGCTGCCGGCGTCAAGGAGGCGCTGCGGCACCTGGTCAGTGGCCGTCCAGCGCGAACGGTAAGCCAAGGCCGAGACATGCCAGCCCTGGGCGCGCGTGCCGCCGCTGAGCGTGAACACGCCGTTGAGCTTGCGCACGCGCTCGGGCACGGTCCAGGGGCCGTCGGTGTTCATCACTTCCAGCGCGCCCAGGGCGGTGACGCCCGGCGCCACCAGGCCCGAACCTCCGGCCACGCCACGGCGGTAGCCGTTTTCGCCGAGTGTCAGCTGCGCGAAGGGCGCGGCCACGCTGTTGACGTACTGGATATCGGCCGAGCCTGCCGCGGCGAAATCGCCCACCGTCGCGAAGTAGGGGCCCTTGCGGTACTCGATGCGGTCCACCAGCTCGGGCAGCAGGAAGTTCATGTCGCTGTAGCCCTGGCCGTGGCCGTGCGTGGGCATGTTCACCGGCATGCCGTTGATGCGGGTGGCGAAATCGGTGCCGTGGTCGAGGTTGAAGCCGCGCAGGAAGTACTGGTTGGCCTTGCCGTCGCCCGAGTGCTGCGTGACGATGACGCCAGGCACGAACTCCAGCACCTCGCCGGGCCGCTGCGCCGGGCGGCTCTGCAGCAAGTCGCGGCGTATCGTGCCCGCCGAGGCGGCGTCTTGCGTGCCCACGGCGTTGTCGTAATTCCCGCCCTGAATGATGATGACCTGGGGTGCGCCCGTCACCGGGCCGCCATGGTTGGCCCAGGCGGGCAGGCCGAGCAGGGCGCTGGCGGCGAAGGCCACGCGGGAAAGATGGTGAGAGGGCGCTGGGCGCATCGCGGATTCCAAGGGCTGCATCGGTCGGGTGCGAGGTTGTACGCGAAAACGAGGCGTCCGGATGTGACACGGGGGCACGACCGGCTGGCGAACAATCGCCCACCATGTCCTACCAAGACCCGTTGTGGAAACTTCGCCATGCCCTGGCTGGCGTGGCCCTGGCACTCGTGCTGGCCGTGCTGGTGGCCGCGCTGCTGGGCAGTGCCTTGGGCGATGTCATCGCCGGCACCTATGGCGCGCGCGTGGCGGTCTACAGCGCGCTGCTGCTCTACGTGGTGGCGGGCGCCGGGGTGCTGTTCACGAAGGTGGCGCAGCACGAAACACGGCCGCTGTCGCCGGCTCGCGTGGGGCTGTGGTTTGCCAGCCTGTGGCTGTGGCCGCTGCTCTTGCTGCGGCGCAGCGGGTCTGGGTCGGGCCCGAACTAGTCCGACTGCAGGATGCGGCGGCCCGCAGCCGACTGCACCGGGCGCGCGTTCATCGGATAGATGCGCGAGAAGATGGCGATCTGCTCGGCCGTCAGCGACTGCGGCGCGCGCATCACGATCCACTGCACGCCTTCCGAGCAAGGCGGCGTGGTGAGCGAGCCCATGTAGGTGTAGTAGCGGCGGTCGTTGGGCAGCAGTGCAGCCAGCTCGAGTGCTTCGCGGGCGGGCATGGCCTCGCCGCGCTCCAGCGGCAGGTTGTTCCAGACGCTTTGCACCACCGCGTTGGGCAGGCCCTGGTCGAACAGCAGCGCCACCACGGCCAGCCGGCCTTGTTCGTCCTTGTGCACGAGGTGCAGCGACATCTCGAACTGGCGCCCGTCGATGCGCTCCTCGGACGGACGGTGGAAGTGGAACTGCTGCAGCTCGAAGCGGCGCCCGGCGATGTCGATGCTGTTGCCCGGCGCGGGCTTCACCTGCACGGTGTGGCCGTTGTCCTGTACCGCGAACTTGCTGGCCTGGTAGTCGAAACGCACGGGGTCGAGGTTGACGGCCAGACCGCCGCGGATGTCGATGGGGCTCTGGCGTTCGCCGCTCTTGCACAGCGAGTACTCGGACTTCAGGCCGCCCCAGGCCGCCGGACCGGCATCGCCTTGATAGCCCCAATGCAAGGCGCCTGCGCCCGGCCCGTGCGCCAGCTTGGTGGCCTTGCTGGTGGGCTTCGCCGCGCCCTTGGTGGCAACACCCGGCGCCGCCGGCGCCAGCGTGCTGCGGGTGCTGATGCGCACGTCATAGGGCCCGCCAGCGCTGGTGGCCGTGCCACCGGCGAGACGATCCGCCAGGCGCTGGCGCAAGTGCTCCAGCGGGTCGGCAGCAGCCGGCGCCTCGGTGCCGGTCGCGGGAGCGGCGGCGGCGGCGGCCTTGGGCGGGGGCAGGTCTTCGGGCGCCAGCTTCGCGGCGGCCTTCGCCAACGGCCGGGCGTGTGCTTTGTCCGCAGACTTCTCGGCTTTGGCCGCTGGCGCGGCCTCGCTGGCCCGTGCGGGGCCGGCCCACAACAGCACGGCAGCCGCACAGGCAAGCAGCGCGGCGGCGAGGCGCGGGGCGAGAACGGGACAACGATGAGACGGGGTCATGCGACGGGCTCCTGGGCAGGATATCGGCCGCTGCCGCGCCCGACTTGATGCCTGGCGCTCGCGAAACACCACCCGGGCGTCGATGGCCCCGCCATGAAGGAAGCCCCTGTCCGCGTTGCGGGCAGGGGCCTGTTCACACCTCGTTGTCAGTCCTCAAGCTCAGCGCCAGCCCGCGGGCCGGCGCTGCGGAGCTCGCCTCAGGCCGGGCAGCGCGTGCCGACGGTGGCGCGCTGGGCGACGTAGGCCAGATCGCGCGCGTCGATGATGCCGTCGTTGTTGAAGTCGGCGCGGGCGTCGAAGCCCGGGTCGCCGACGCGCTTGCCGATCAGGGCCTTGACGATCGCAAGGTCGGCACAGTCGACCTGGCCGTCGCCGGTCAGGTCGGCGCGCAGCACCACGGTGAGGTTGGCGTTGGTGACGTCGAAGAAGACGTTGCCCACCGCCTCGACTTTGATGCGTGCGGTGGTCGTGTTCACCAAGGGCACCGTCACCTTCTGGCTGCCGTCGTTGGGCGTGGATGCGGCCATCACCAGCGGGTAGGTCAGGCCGCCGTCGGTGGACATGCTGATCTTCACGTTGTCGGCGCTGATCGGGGCCGCGTTCGTGCCAGCCACGCTCCAGGTCACCGTCACTGGCGAGCCGGCGTCCAGCGACTCGCCGGCGTTCGGGTAGGTCACCAGGAAGGGCCCGGTGCCAGGTGCCAGCGTCAGCACGGTGCTGGCGCTGTTCACGCCGCCGCGGCCGTCACGCGCCGTGAGGCGGAAGTTCAGGCGTGCCGGGCTTGCGTTCACGCCCGCAAAGCCGACGTAATCGGACGTGGGCAGGAACTCGGAGAAGCAGTCCAGCGGCGTCCCTGTCGTGGGGCACAAGCCCGTCTCGGCGTTGGTGTTGTTCACCAGCACCTGCGGCAGGTCGGGGAAGACCCGCGTCGGGTTGGTGGTGGTCTGGTTCTGCCCTGGCGGGCTGTAGATCGAGGCATTGGTCACCGCGCGGGTGCCGAACTGGCGGAACAGCGGGCCGTTGGTCTTCACGTTGCTGGGCAGCGCCGTGCCGGTGGTGCCGCCACGGTCGGTTTGCTCCCACATGTAGGTGACGACGTCGCCGTCGGCGTCGGTGGCGCTGCCTGTCAGCGCGAAAGGCGTGCGCAAGGGAATCGTGAATGCCGCCGGCGCAGTGACCACCGGCACCGCATTGCCGGTGGGCGTGACCGTGCCGCCGCGGGCCGTGATGCCGCCCTTGGTGATTTCGCCCACGAACCCGGTGCAGCCGGTGCAGCCGAGCAGCTGGAGGTTGCCCGCGTCGACGCCCGCCAGCGTGCCGCCAAAACCGATGGTGAAACCGGTGTCGGTGAGGCCGCTGATGGTGGCCGTGGCGCCCGCCGGCCAGCCGGCGATGCCCTGGATGGCAGCCTGGATGCCTGCGGTGGTGAAGTTGATGCCACGCACGATGGGGGTCGAATCGGCACCGTTGTAGCGCAGCAGGAACTGCTGGCCATCGGCGGAGAAGGCGGTCAGCGCGGCTTGCTGCACCTCGGTGAGGTTGTTCTCGGCAGCGCCGATGTAGGTGGTGATTTCGTCGAAGCTGCGCATCGAGAAATACGGGTCGCTGTTGCTTTGCGTGTCGTCGCTGCCGCAGATGCCGGCGTAGGCCATCACCGAGGTGCCGCTGCCGGGTTCGACCGAGTTGGCCGCGCTGCGGTTGCCGCCCGAGCAGCTGCCCGTGACGCCGTTGAAGGTGTGGTTGCCGGCGAACTGGTGGCCGATTTCGTGCGCCACGTAGTCGATGGCGAAGGCGTCGCCGCTGAGGCTGGGCAAGCCGGTGCAGCCCTGCGCCTTGGCGGCCTGGCCCACCACGCCCAGGCTGGCGATGCCACCACCGCCAGCGCCCACCGCGATGTGGCCGATGTCGAAGTTGCTGGCGCCCACCAGCAAGCCGATGACGGTGCGCGTGCGCGTCAGCGTGGCGCTGGAGCAGCTGACCGAGGCGGTGGAATAGCAGGCCGTGCCGCCACAAGGCCCGTTGGCCCCGGAGAACTGGGCCGCCGAGTTCAGGTTCAGCACATCGTTGTTGGCCACCAGCACCATGCGCACCGAGAGGTCGTCTTCATAGACCTGGTTGACGCGGTTCACCAGCGCCGCCTTGGCGGCCGTGACGTTGGCAGCGCCGAAGAAGTTGGCGTAGGCCGGGTCAGTGAGCAGTGCCAGGCGGTAGGTGCGCAGCTGCGTACCCACCGAGGCCAGCAGCGGCGAGCTGTCGGCCACCACTTCGTAGACCGAGGTGCTGCTGCTGCGGCCGTCGCTGACCGTGACTTCGAAGCTGCCCAGCGCGCGGTAGGGGTCGGCCTTGAAGCTGGCGGCGAGCGTGCCGTCTTCGCTGGCGGTGGCGTAGACGGTCTGGCGTGCGACGGCCTCGCCAGCCTGCCGCACGGTGATGGTGACGGTGCCATTGGGCACAAAGCCCAGGCCCTCGACCTTCACGTCGTTGCCGGCGTGGTAGCGGCCGCGCGACAGCGTCACCTGCGCCTGGCGCATCAAACCTTCGCTGAAGTTGCTGACACGGCGCTGCATGTCCGCGCGGTAGTAGCTGGCGTAGAGGCTCTGGTCCTTCTCGTAATAGGGCTCGACATACCAGGCGCCTTTGGTCGAACGGACCGAGGCCTGCACGCCCAGCGGCGTGATGCTCATGCGCAGGGTGGCGCTGGGGTCGTCGATGCCGCGGCCGGCGTAGGTCTTGATCTCGGGGTGGCGCGCGGCGAGGCCGGCTTCCATCACCGGTGAGTCGACCACCGCGAAGCGCTGGTAGCCACCGGCCGGATCAGGCAGCACCATCACCAGCGGGCTCTGGCGCGCAGCGGCGCTGCGCTCGGCGGGCGCGGCCTGTAGCAGGCCGGCCAGGCTGGCCTTGTCGAGGATGACTGCGCGCACGCGTGCGGCGTTCACGGCGGCGCGCGCACCGCCGGAAGACACCGCGGCCGGCGTGCCGCGGGCGTCCAGCCAGAAGGCGCGTGAAGGGTGTGCGGCAGCCGCAGGGGCCACACGCGCATCAGCGGTGCTGGCAGCACCACGCGCCTGCGCCGAAGCCACTGCCGGCAACGCCGCACCGAGCGCCAGCAATGCGGCGGAGGCCAGTGCGCCATACGACATGGCAGGCATGGCGGACATACGGGACTTCTTCATCGAGCATCCTCTGCGAGGCCCGGCCTGTTGCCGTCGGCGGGAGGCCGGGGCGGGCGGAGCGGGTGGAACGGTGATTGAGCGGCCGGGGGCCGAGCGTAGGCATGACGTAGGCAAGAATCATGCGCTGCAGCACGGCCCGTCACCTATCAGGGTAATGCTGTAGACACAGGCCCCACCTGCCCGGCAAATTGTGGGGGTTCTGCTAGGAACGAGGCCTGACTTTGGAGCACGGCATGCCTGTTTTCACCCCCTCATTCGAGTGCCGCGCAGCCCGCGTTTTGCGGCCCATCGCCGCGGCAGGGTTCGCGTGCACGATGCTCGCGGCCTGTGCACAACCGGCCGCCTCGCCCCGCACCTTGCCAGGCGGCCAGGCACTCCCCGCATCGAAGGCACACGCCATGACGCCAGCCCCTGCCGCAGCCAACGCCAGCACCACGGTCAGCAGCACCGCCAGCAACATCGCCAGCATCAGCACGATCACGCTGGAACGCGACTGCAACGGCTGCCCCACCGGCACGCGGCTGGAACTGCAGCGCAACGGCCAGGCCGTGGCCACGAGCACAGGCAAGGCGCGGCTGGGCACGGCCGACCGCGTCTCGCGCGCTTCGCTGTCTGCTGCCGAGTTCGACGCCCTGGCGCGCCAGCTCTTGTCGGGCGGCTTTTTCGAGATGGCCGAGATCTATGAAACACCCGGCGAGCAGGACGGCAGTTGGGCGACGCTGACCGTGGTGCGCCACGGCGCCGCGCACCAGGTCTTTCGCCGCGAAGATGCCGGCCCGGCGGCGCTGCAGAGCCTGGAAGCCGCCATCACCGCGCTGCAGGCGCGGCTGGTCTTCGTGCCGGATGCGCGTTAGGCCTCTCCCCTGAACGCGGGGGTGCAGGCGCACAACAGACCGCAGCAGCGCCCGGAGATGACACCATCACGGCCATTGAGGTGGCCCGGCTTGCCTTTGCCGCACTCAACCCCTGATGGAGCGATTCACGATGAAGCACGGGCAGGTTTGCAAGCAGGTTCTCGCAGCGGCGGTTTTCAGCGCGCTGACCATGGGCGCAGCGCAGGCGGTGCCGACGATTTCACTGAATGTCAGCCCCAGCCCGGCAGCCGTGGGCAACACGGTGCTGGTGAACGTCAACATCAGCGGCGCCGTCGACATCTACGCCTACCAGTTCTCGCTGCTCTTCAACCCCGCCGTGCTGCAGGCCACCACCAGCACCGAAGGCAGCTTCCTGCCCGCAGGCGGCAGCACCTTCTACGTGCCGGGCACGGTGAACAACACGCTGGGCACGGTGAACTTCACCATCGGCACCTTGCTCGGCACGCTGCCTGGCGTCAGCGGCAGCGGCACACTGGCGACGCTGAGCTTCAATGCCGCGGCACTGGGCACCAGCACGCTGGGATTGCGCGATGTGCTGCTGCTCGATTCAGAGCTGCTGGAAGTCGCGCCCACCTTCACCGGCGGCGCGGTGACTGTGGTGCCCGAGCCGAGCACCTGGCTGATGTTCGGCCTGGGGTTGGCGGGGGTGGCTGGCCTGGCCCGGCGTCGGCTGACGGCCTGAGGTCTCCCACTTCCTGCGGCTTCCCCCCGCACCATCGAACCCGGCCCTGGTGCCGGGTTTTTTGTGGTCCTTCGGCAGCCGGTCCTCGCTCTCAGGCGTCGACGTGAACGAGCCGCGGCTTCACCCACACCCAGGCCACCACACCGACGGCCAAGAAGCCCAGTGAGGTCAGCGCCAGGGCCAGCGGCGAGTGCATCACCAGCGGCACCACGATGCCGGCCACCGCGGCGTTCGCCAGGCTGCCGATGCACGACTGCACCGACGAGGCCATGCCGCGGCGTTCTGGCACCTGGTCGAGCGTCATCAGCGTCACCACCGGCACCATCAGCGACCAGCCGAAGGAGAACACCGCCACCGGCAGCATGGCCCAGGCCCAGTGCGGCTCGAACAGCAGGTTCAACACCACGTTCAGCACCGCCACCACGAGCATGATGACGAAGCCATGACGGATCTGGTGCCGCGGCTTGATGCGCCCGGCCAGGCGCCCCGAGAGCCACGCGCCACCCATGATGCCGCTGATGGTGAGCACGAAGAACCAGAAGAACTGCGTCGGCCCGAGCCGCAGGTGTTCACCCAGAAAAACGGGCGCGGCCAGCACGTAGAGAAACTTGCCGTTGAAGGGAATGCCGCTGGCCAGCACCAGCGCCATGAAACGCGGGCTCCTGGCCATCTGCCAGTAGCCGCGCAGCAGGTGGCGCGCCTCGAAGGGCTGGCGCCCTTGCCGTGGCAGCGTCTCGGGCAGGTAGCGCCACATGCTGAACCACAGCGCGCCGCCCAGCACCACCAGCAGCCAGAAGATCGAATGCCAGTCGGCATGGGCGTAGAGAAAGCCGCCGATCAGCGGCGCCACCGCCGGCGCGATGCCGAAGTAGATGGTCACCTGCGACATCACGCGCTGCGCATCGGCAGGCGGAAACATGTCGCGGATGATGGCGCGCGAGACCACCATGCCGGCCCCCGCCGACATGCCCTGGAGCGCGCGAAAGAACACCAGCTGCGCGATGGTCTGGCTGAGCGCGCAGCCCACCGAGGCCAAGGTGAACAGCGCCACGCCGGCCAGCACCACCGGGCGGCGGCCCAGGCTGTCGGAGAGCGCGCCGTGAAACAGGTTCATCACCGCAAAGCCCAGCAGGTAGCTGGACAGCGTCTGCTGCATCTGCACCGGCGTGGCGCCCAGCGACGTGGCGATGCCCGAGAACGCCGGCAGATAGGTGTCGATCGAGAAGGGCCCGATCATGCCCAGGCAGGCCAGCAGCAGCGCGAGTGTCCAGCGCGGCCCGGGCCACAGCAGCTTGGCGTCGGGATTCATGGTGTCAGGGTCAAACCGGGCAGTTTAGTGGCGCACCGTGAACGGTGCTTCAATGGCTGCCATGGCAAACACGCGAAGGCTGTTGATGATCGGAGTTGCGGCAGGCCTGGCGCTGCCAGGGCTCGCCGCACAGCGCCGCGCGCTGCCTGCGATGACCGAAGGGCCGTTCTACCCGCCGCGCGCCTGGCGGGAGAGCTGGCCCGACCAGGACGGCGACCTTTCACGCGTGCGCCGCGGCGGCGAAGTGCTCAGCGCCCAGGGTGAACACCTGGGGCTGGACCTGGTGCTGGCCGACACGAACGGCCGCCTCCTTGATGGCGCCGAGATCGAGATCTGGCAGTGCGACGCGATGGCACAGTACCGCCACCCCAGCGTGCCGGCGCGCAGCGGCGCCTACGACCCCGGCTTCCAGGGCTATGGCGCCACGCGCAGCGGCGCGCAAGGCCAGGCGCGGCTGCGCACCATCAAGCCCGTGGCCTACCCCGGGCGCACGCCGCACATCCACGTCGCGCTGCGCCACGCCAGCTTCGGCACGCTGACCTCACAGCTTTTCGTGGCCGGCGACCCGGGCAATGCGCGTGACTTCCTCTGGCGCGCCCTGCCAGCCGCCGACCGCCAGGGGCTGGAGTTGCAGCTGCAGACGGCAGCGCCAGACAACGGCCTGCGCTGGATGGCGAGGCACACGCTGGTGGTGCCGGCCTGAACCGGATTCTTGACGACCCACTCTGAGGAGCGCTGCGATGACGGAACTGGATTTCGCCACCTTCGAGCGCCGTGCGCTGGCCGCCGGCTTCGACGAAGCGCTGGAGCGCCGCTGGGCGGCGGGCACCGTGCTGCCCACGCACAGCCACGACTTCGATGCCGACGCGCTGGTGACACAGGGCGAGATGTGGCTGGGCGTGGACGGCGCGGTGCAGCACCTGCGCCCCGGCGACACCTTCACGCTGGCGCGCGGCATGCCGCATGACGAGCGCTACGGCCCCGAAGGCGCCACGTACTGGGTGGCGCGCCGAACGGCCTGATGCAGGACGTTCTGAATAAGTGTGAAGTCAGCCGATAGGCCGGATTCTGTGCGGCCGCGCTTCTTGCGAAGCCCGACCGTGACCGCCATTCCTCTGGGCCGGAGGTCACCCTCCGGCTCGGTGCTACCTACCCGCACACTCCCCGGGCCAGGTCAACGTGTGCCTACTTGGTATTGCTGCGCGTAGAGATTGCCCGTTTCACCCGAACTGAATCGGCTCGTCTCTGTTGCTCTGATCCTCACCTCGCGGTGGACAGCCGTTAGCTGCTACGCCGCCCTGCGCAGTCCGGACCTTCCTCCAGTGCCAGGTTTCCCTGATCGCACCAGCGGCGGTCTGGCTGACTTCACGCTTCGATTATCGGCCTTGAATCAGATCGACATCTTCTGCCGCACGCCCTCGGCTTCCATGTCGGCGCCGCGCCCGCGCTGCACGATCTCGCCTCGTTCCATCACCAGATACTGGTCGGCGAGAACGGCTGCGAAGTCGTAGTACTGCTCCACCAGCACGATGGCCATGGTCTTGCGATCGGCCAGCATGCGGATGACGCGGCCGATGTCCTTGATGATGCTGGGCTGGATGCCTTCGGTGGGCTCGTCCAGCATCAGCAGCTTGGGGCCCGCCGCCAGCGCGCGTGCGATGGCCAACTGCTGCTGCTGGCCACCTGAGAGGTCGCCACCGCGGCGGTGGATGAACTGCTTGAGGATGGGGAAGAGATCGAAGAGTTCGGCCGGGATGCTGGCGCCGCCGGGCTTCACCGCCAGGCCCA
>JANMMD010000320.1:0-3696 GCA_031372905.1 Betaproteobacteria bacterium | reverse complement strand
GCCATGAAGGGCGCGCACTTCATCGAGCTGTGCTGCCAGCGCAAGATTCCGCTCGTCTTTTTACAGAACATCACCGGCTTCATGGTCGGGCGCAAGGCCGAGAACGACGGCATCGCCAAGCACGGCGCGAAGATGGTGACGGCGGTGGCCACGGCGACGGTGCCGAAGTTCACGGTCATCATCGGCGGCAGCTTCGGCGCCGGCAACTACGGCATGTGCGGCCGCGCGTATTCGCCGCGCTTCCTGTGGATGTGGCCGAACGCGCGCATCAGCGTGATGGGCGGCGAGCAGGCCGCCAGCGTGCTGGCCACCGTGAAGCGCGATGGCATCGAAGGCAAGGGCGGGCAGTGGAGCGCGGACGATGAAGCCGCGTTCAAGGCGCCCATCCTGAAGCAGTTCGAACACCAGGCGCACCCGTACTACGCCAGCGCACGCCTGTGGGACGACGGCGTCATCGACCCCGCCGACACGCGCCGCGTGCTGGCCTTGGGCCTGAGCGCGAGCCTGAACGCGCCCATCCCCGAAGCGCCGCGCTTCGGTGTCTTCCGCATGTGAGGCCATGTTGAACAGCCCTGATGTGCAAGTGCGCCCGCTGGCGGCGCGAGATTCCTTCGAGGCGCTGACCGCGCTGCTGCACCGTGCCTACGCGCCGCTGGCCGCCCAAGGCATGAACTTCACCGCGGCCACGCAGAGCGCCGAGCTCACGCGCCAGCGGGCCGCCGAGGGCCAGTGTTTCATCGCTGAAGCCGGCGGCGCCCCGGTGGGCACGGTGACGGTGTGCGGCCCCTACGACGTCGAGACCGCGCCCTGGACCACCGATGTGCCCTGGTTCCGCGAGCCGGATACCGCGCACTTCCACCAGTTCGCCGTCGACCCCGCGCTGCAGGGCCGTGGCGTGGGCCGCCTGCTGCTGGAAACCATCGAACGCTGGGCACGCCGCCAAGGCTACAAGCGCATGGCGCTGGACACGGCATTGCCGGCCACGGCGCTGCGCACGATGTACGCGCGCATGGGCTATGCCGATGTCGGCCAGGTGCAGTGGGACGGCAAGACCTACCGCAGCGTGGTGATGCAGAAGGCGCTGGAGCGCTCGCTGCTGCGGGAACAGCTGCAGTGCCTGGCGCGCTACAACCTCTGGGCCACGCGGCGCCTGCTGAACGCGGTGGACGCGCTGCCCGAGGCCGACTACCGGCGCGATGCTGGCCTCGCGTTCAAGAGCGTGCACGGCACCTTGAACCATTGGCTCGTGGCCGAGCACCTGCTGTGGTTCCGCCGTTTTACCGAGGACATCTCGCCGGTGGTGGCGCTGGACGCCGAGGTCGAGCCTGACCGTGTGCGGCTGCGTGAACACGTGTTGAACGGGGCCTTGTCCTGGCTGCCGATGCTGGAGGTGTGGCCCGTGGAGCGCCTCAAAGGCATGCTGAGCTACCAGCGCATGAACGGCGAGGCCGTGAGCCTGCCCTTCACGCCGACGCTGATGCATGTCTTCAACCACGGCACGCACCACCGCGGGCAGATCAGCGCCGCGCTCACCGCGCTGGGCCGGCCTGCGCCCGAGCTGGACATGGTGCGCATGCTGCAGGAAGAGGCACGCACATGAATGCAGCCACGGGTACACCCACGAACGCGACGCTCGACATCCGTCGGCCGTCGCCGCAGGTCGCCGAGGTGTGGCTGAACCGGCCCGAGGTGCGCAATGCGTTCAACGACAGCGTCATTGCCGAGCTGACCGCCGCCTTTCGCACCCTGGGCGCTGATGGCGACTTGCGTGCCATCGTGCTGGGCGGCCATGGCAAGGCCTTCTGCGCCGGCGCCGACCTCTCGTGGATGCGCGCGATGGCTGACTACACCTGGGCGCAGAACCACGCCGACGCCCGTGGGCTGGCGGACATGCTGTGGACGATCTACAGCTGCCCGGTGCCCGTGGTGGGCCGCATCCAGGGCGACTGCTACGCCGGCGGCGTGGGCCTGGCCGCGGTGTGTGACGTGCTGCTGGCGGCCGAGGGTGTGCACTTCTGCCTCAGCGAGGCCAAGCTCGGCCTGCTGCCGGCGACCATCGCCCCGTATGTCGTCAAGGCACTGGGTGAGCAGGCCTCGCGGCGCTACTTCACCACCGCCGAACGCTTCAGCGCCACGCGCGCGATGGCGTTGGGCTTCGTGCATGAAGTGGCACCCGCCGATGGCCTGGACGCATTGGTGGCCGACACCGTGGCCGCGCTGGTGGCCAATGGCCCGGCCGCGGTGCGCGCCTGCAAGCAGCTGGTGAAGGACGTGACCGGGCGGCCCATCGACGCCACGCTGCGCGACGAGACCGCGCGCCGCATCGCCGACATCCGCGCCAGCGCCGAAGGCCGCGAAGGCGTGCAGGCCTTCCTCCACAAACGCGACCCGGCCTGGCGCTGACGCGGCGCCGGCTTCGCAACGACGCGCCCATGAACACCGCTGCCCTGGACCTCACGCATCTCGCGGCCCTGGCTGCGGCCTTGGGCTGGGCCAGCGGCATGCGGCTGTATGCCGTGGTTTTTCTCACCGGGGCGGCGGGGTTTCTCGGCTGGGTGGCGCTGCCGCCGGGCCTGCAGTTGCTTCAGCACCCGCTGGTCTTGATCGCCAGCGCGGTGATGGTGACGGTGGAGTTCGTCGCCGACAAGGTGCCGGGTGTCGACACCCTGTGGGACGCGCTGCACACCTTCATCCGCATCCCCGCCGGCGCGGCGCTGGCCGCTGCTGTCTTTGGCGGCCTGGGGCCCGAGTGGAACAGCGCCTGGGCACTGGTGGCGGCACTGGCCGGCGGCACGCTGGCGGCCACCGCGCACACCGCCAAGGCCACCGCGCGCGCGGCGGTGAACACCAGCCCCGAGCCCTTCTCGAACATCGGCCTGTCGCTCTTGGGCGATGCGGCCGTGCCGGCGCTGCTGTGGCTGGCCTGGGAGCACCCGCTGTGGGCCTTTGCCGCATTGGCGGTGGCCCTCGTGCTGGCCGTGGTGGTGACGGTCGTGCTGTTCAAGTTCCTGCGTGCGCTGCTGCGGCGCTTTGTTCCCGCGCCCCGGGCTGCGGCCTGAAGAGAGCCTTTCCATGTTCAAGAAGATCCTCATCGCCAACCGTGGCGAAATCGCGTGCCGCGTTGCGGCCACGGCGCAACGCCTGGGCGTGCGCACCGTCGCGGTCTACAGCGATGCCGATGCCGATGCGCGCCATGTGCACGCCTGCGACGAAGCCGTGCACGTGGGTGGCAACGCGCCGCGCGAGAGCTACCTGCAGTGGCAGCGCATCATCGACGCGGCCCTGGCCACCGGCGCACAGGCCATCCACCCTGGCTACGGCTTCCTGAGCGAGAACCAGGATTTCGCGCACGCCTGCGCCGCCGCGGGGCTGGTCTTCATCGGCCCGCCAGCCAGCGCCATCGCGGCCATGGGCAGCAAGAGCGCAGCCAAGGCGCTGATGGAAAAGGCCGGCGTGCCGCTGGTGCCCGGCTACCACGGCGACAACAACGAGCCCGCCTTCCTCGCTGAACAGGCGGTGCGCATCGGCTACCCGGTGCTCATCAAGGCCAGCGCGGGCGGCGGCGGCAAGGGCATGCGGCGGGTGGACCGCGCCGAAGACTTCGAGGCTGCCCTGGCCAGCTGCCAGCGCGAAGCGCAGGCCAGCTTCGGCAATGCCCACGTGCTGGTGGAGCGTTATGTCACGCGCCCTCGGCAC
>JANMMD010000304.1:0-2115 GCA_031372905.1 Betaproteobacteria bacterium | reverse complement strand
CCAGCTGAAGAGCTCGTACATCAACATCGCCATCGCGCCGATGGTCACGAGCCCAGCGAAAGCCAGCGCCATGCGCTGCTGGCTGCCGGCGGTCTGCATCAGGTAGCCGATGCCCGAATCGCCGGCCGTCATCTCGGCCAGCACGGTGCCGACAAAGGCCAGCGTGATGGCGATCTTGAGTGAGCCGTAGAAGTAGGGCATCGAGCGCGGCAGGCCCACCTTCACCAGCACGTCCCAGCGCTTGGCGCCCAGCACGCGCAGCACGTCTTCGAGCTCGGGTTCCAGCGTCGCCAGGCCGGTGGCGATGTTCACCGTGATCGGGAAGAAGCTGATGAGGAAGGCGGTGAGGATGCCCGGCCCCAGGCCGATGCCGAACCACACCACGAGGATGGGCACCACGGCCGCTTTCGGCACGGCGTTGAAGGCCACCATCAGCGGGTAGATGGCGGTGTAGGCCAGCCGGCTGCTGCCGATGAGAAAACCCAGCAGCACGCCCACCACGATGGCGATGGCAAAGCCCAGCATCGTGACCCAGAAGGTCTTCCACGCCGCCTCCATCAGCGGGCCGCCGAATTCGCCGAACTGGCGCGCGATCTGCACCGGGCTCGGGAAGATGAATTCGGGAATGGCAAAGCCCGTCACCACCCCCTGCCACAGCAGCAGGCAGGCCGCCAGCAGGACGAGCGGCGACCAGCGTTCGGTGCGCTTGGAGACTTTCATCGCGGCATCTCCACGCCGGTGTGGCCGATCTTCTGACGCGATGCCCCGATGTGGCCGCGCAGCTCGTGCACGATGTCGGTGAACTCTGGCGTGTAGGTCACTTCCAGGTCGCGCGGGCGCGGCAGCTCGATCTCGCGCTTGACGACGAAGCGGCCCGGGCTGCGGCTCATGCAATACACGGTGTCGGCCAGGAACACGCTCTCGCGCAGGTCGTGCGTGACGAGGATGACGTTGAACTTCTGCGCTGCGTGCAGGTCGCGCAGCGTGCACCACAGCTCTTCACGGGTGAAGGCGTCGAGCGCGCCGAAGGGCTCGTCGAGCAACAGCATCTTGGGCTCGTGCACGAGGGCCCGGCAGATGCTGGCACGCTGCTGCATGCCACCGCTCAGCTGCCACGGAAACTTGTCTTCATAGCCGGCCAGGCCCACGCTTTTCAGCAGCTCACGCGCCTTGGCCTCGAATTCCTTCTTCTTCGCCTTGAACTGGCTGCGGTAGGGCTCGACGATTTCCAGCGGCAGCATCACGTTTTGCACCGTGGTGCGCCAGGGAAGCAGGCTCGACGCCTGGAAGGCCATGCCGGTGATCTTCAGCGGCCCGGTCACTTCACGGCCGTCGATGATGACCGTGCCCTTGCTCGGCCGGCGCAGGCCCGTGGCCAGCTTCATGAAGGTGCTCTTGCCGCAGCCGCTGGGGCCAACGATGGCGATGAACTCGCCCTCCGTCACCTGCAGCGTGATGTCTTCGACGGCGTACTGCCCGGCCTGTTCCAGCTCGTCGTTGTAGGCGAGCCAGACATTGCGGAAGTCGACGAAAGCGGTCATGGCGATGCACCCGATGTCGGGCCGTTCAATGACTGAATGAGCGCACGCAGGGCTTGCTGATAAACCTCCGGCGCCTCGGCATGCAGCTGGCTGTGCGAACCGCCGGCCACCTCGACCCAGCGCACGCCCGGCGGCGCGGCATCGCGCAGGCGCCGGCCCAGGGCCACCGGCACGGTGCGGTCGGCGTCACCGTGCAGCATGAGCAGCGGCGCGTCGACGCGCCCGATGCGCGACAGTGCGTCGAAACGCAGCGTCGTCAGCGCGCCGGCAACGCGGCCCCAGAAGCCGGCAGCGGCGGCCACGTCGGGCAGGCGCGTGAAGGTGGATTCAAGCACCAGCGCGCCGTAGTCGCGCCCCACATGCAGCCCGCTGGCCAGCGTGACGGCCACGGCGCCGCCCATCGAATGCCCGAAGACCACGCGCCGGCCCGGCCGCGGCTGGCGTTGCACGAGCTCGGCCCAGGCCACCGCCGCATCGGCCGCGATGGTGGCTTCCGAGGGCACGATGGCCGCGCTGTCGCCCCAGCCGCGGTAGTCCACCGCCAGCACGGCAAAGCCGGCCTCGCGCAGCGCGT
>JANMMD010000302.1:0-9695 GCA_031372905.1 Betaproteobacteria bacterium | reverse complement strand
TGTCGCCGCTGGTCTTGTCCTTCCACTGCCGGCTGGTGGCCACGGCGATGTTGCAGATGGCCGAGCCGCTGGGCAGGTAACGCACCTCGGGGTCTTTGCCGAGGTTGCCGATGATGATGACTTTGTTGACTGAGGCCATGGGGGCTCTCCTTGTGGGCAGGTTGCTGCGGGGCCGGTGAACTGGTCGGTGTGTCCGGCCATCATAGCCAGGGCCCCGGCAGGCACCACCACCCGCCGGGGCGCCCGGCTCGCCCACCCCTCGGGGGCACCCGACCTTCCCCTGTCGGAGGGTTCAGGGCAGCGCGGTGCGCGGCTGTCGGCTCAATACTCGACGGTCACCGTCAAGCTGCCGAGGTAAACACCCGGCCCAACGATTTGACGTGCCGCCATGCGCCCGTAGGCGGTGTGGCTCTTGAGGGCCACCAGCCCGCTGGCCGCAGACGTGACGCTGCTGGAGACCCCGGCACCCGAAGTGCTGCCGTTGCCCCACACCGTGGCGCGCACGGCATCGGCATGGACCTGGTAGTACAGCCGGTAGCCGCCCGCGGACACCGAGCGCACCGTGTCACCGCCGCTGCCGGTGCCCTCGATGGTGATGGTGTAGGGCGTGGTCAAGGGGCTCAAACCTGTGGGTGTGCAGCTCACCGAGACGGTGCCCGTGGTGTCGTTGGGGCTGTTGCTGACGGTGTCGTAGATACCGAAGGCCATCGCGCTGGTCGCCACGGTACACACGGTGAGCGCGTGTGCCGGGCCCGTCATGGCGATGGCCATCGCGGTGGCGATCGCTAGCGTCGAGCGCGCCATGAGGTGCTTCAAGGCGCGGCGCATGTGTAAACCGGGCGCGCCGAGGCGGGCAGGTAGCGGAAGCGACATTCGTTCTGGGGCCAGGTGACGCGCACCTCGGCTTCGCGGTTGCTGCGGTCGATGAAGATCTCGCCGCGGGAAGTCACGGCCGTGGGCAGCGACTGCGTGGACACCTGCACGGCAGCACCGGCCGGCAGGCGCGCGCCCGCCTCGTCGGTGACGCTCACCGCCACCCCGCCATCGCTGAGGTCGAAGCGTGCCAGCGCGCCGGCCGCGCTGGCGGGCACCACGCTGAACTGGTCGCGTGGCATCGAATACTCGATGGGCAGGGTCGAGGTGTCCACGCCCACCACATTGGCCTGGTGTGCGCGCGCCTCGGTCACCACGGCCCAGCCCGCGGCGTTGGTGCGCGCGACCTCGCGGTTGTCCAGCAGCACGGGCAGGCCGGGCAGGCCGACATCGACGAGCACGAAGGCGTCGTCGATGCGGCGCGACGTGAAGACGCGACCCTCGACCGCGCCCACCGCACCCGCCACGCCGATTGCGCCGCGGCCGCCGCGCGCATCGGCGTAACCCTCGGCACGCCATTCGGCCTGCGGGCCGCGCTCCGCAAGGCGCGCGCTGACCTCGGCCCCGGGGCCGGCACTGCCCTGCACCTGCCAGCGTCGCGCCGCCGGCCCGGGCAGGCTTTGCGGCAACGGCACCGACTGCGCCGCCCACTGCAGCGTGGTTGACCGGCCCTCACGGTGCTGCGCGCCGACCTGAGCAGCGGTGTCGGGCCCGAACGGCTGCGACCAGCTCAGCAGCATGCTGCGCTGGCGGTTGCCGCCCACCTTGACATGCTGCAGGTTCAGCGCCAGTTGTTGCCGGGCCGCAGCCTGGAAACGCAGACCGAGAAATCCGACCGCGCCGCGGCCGTCGCCATCGACACGGCGGGTGCCGGGCGCATCGCGCTGCGCGCTCAGTGCGCCCGACAGCGACCAGCGTGCGCCGAGCTCCACGCCGGCGCTGGCGGTGAAGCGCCAGCACGGCCGTTGCAGGCGGTCGACCACCGGCGCCAGGGCCATCATCGCGCCCGCAGGCTCCACGTCGTTGCAGCGCTGCATCGCATGCTCGCCACGCACGCTGAAGCTGCCGCGGCGCGACAGCACCTCGTGCCCCACGCCCAGCCAGCTGGCCGTGCGCTCGTTTCTCGGCGTGCGCTGCAGCACGGCGCTGAACGACGTGAGGCCGACGGTGGCGTCTGCAGTGTCGGTGGCCAAGGCCACGCGCTGCACGCGCGGCGCCAGCAGCACCGCCAGCTGCGCCGTGGTGCCCAGGTCCAGGCCCTGGCGCAGCGACGCGCTCACCACCCGCAGGCCGTGCCGGCTCACGTTGCCACGCCGGCCTACCAGCAAGCCAGTGTCCACCGACCAGTCGCGCACACCGGGCTTCAGCAATTGCGGCGCCAGGTAGTAGGGCAGGCTCACGCGCTGCTGCAGCCCGCTGGCGTCGGTGGTGACGATGTCGAGTTGGCCGCGGCCGGGATAGGAAGGCGCCACCTCCACGCTGTACGGGCCGTAGGGCACCTCGGCGGTCTGGCGGAACTGGCCGTCGACGAAGACGTCGGTGCGCAACGCGCGTTCACCGGCCAGGGCCAGCACCTGCGGCCGCAGCGAGCGTTGTGCGTTCGGCTGCAGCCGGGCGTTGCTGCCCACGCGCAGGCCGAACACCGGCAGGCCGGCTCCAAACGTGGTGTCGGGAACGGTGATGTTGCCGGCCTGCAGCGACACGCCCTCCTGCGGACGGTCCACCTGCCACAGCCCGGCCAAGCGGGTGTAGCCGCTGCGCCCGCGCGCGGCAACCGCATCCAGCACGCACTGCCCGTGACCGCTGGGCGTGTAGACGCGCGCATCGAGCGCCGTGACCAGGCCGGGACGGCCCGCCAGCAAGAGCGCGGCGTCGTAGTTCAGGTAGACGCCGCTGGCCTGCGCGTCGGTCACGCGCGACGCCTGCGGCTCGGCCGGCCCGATGCGCAGCGGCAGAAGGTCGGCGCTGCGCAGCGTCATCGTCAGCACGGCGCTGTCCTCGTCGTAGATGCAGCGGTCATCGCCGGTGCACATCGCGATGAAGGGCGATCCCTGGATGCTGCGCTGCGCGCGCCCTGCCGTTTGCACGCGCCAGCCTTCGGCACCGCTCAGAGGCAGCCAGAAACGCCGCGCGGTGGCTGACGGCGCGCCGGTGATGTCGTCGCGGTACAGCATCTGCGCGTCGGCCACGATGCTGCCGTTCAGCACCAGGCCCACCACCAGGGGTTCCAGCGCGTCGGGGCCCACGCCTGGCGTGCCGGAGTTCTTGACGGGCGCCGCAAGCGAGCCAGGCGGTGCTTGCACGGATGGCCCGGCGGGCCCTTCGACAGCCAAAGCGCCCTCCGGACCGGCTGCCAGCACGAGCAGCACGACGCTCACCTCAATGCGGTGCCACCAGGCCATCGAGCGCATCGTCGCCGTCCTTCCAGCGCACGCGCATGCCAGGCGATGGCTCGGTGCCCGGCGGCAGGTTCAGGCGCAGCGTGCGGCCGGCCAGAACATGCAGGCCCATGGCCTGCAGCGGCCACTGCTGAGCACCGTTGGCCAACACGGGTGCGGCCAGGCGGGCGTGGACGTTGCCGGGGTTGTAGGCCTCGATGGCCCAGCCGGCGCCGGCATCGGTTTCGGCCTCGGGCAGGCGCAAGGCCTTGAAACGCAGGGCCTGCGGCTTGTCCTGCTCAGGGGCGACGAAGACGGGGATGCCGACGCGCAGACGCACGCCGATGGCAGCACCCTGGATAGGGGCCGGCGAGGCCAGTTCGGTGAAGTACAGGCGATAGGCGCGCTCCACACCGCCGGCGCTGGGACGCAGCAGTCCGATGCGCACGCGCATGCGCTGTCCCGGCGGCAGGGTCACGACGGCCGGCGTGACGACCACGTCGCTGGGCTGCTGGCCCGCTGCATCCTCCGGCCACACCACCACCTGCGACTCCACCGTCATCGTCGTGCTGCTGGTGTTGGTCAGCAGCACCGACTGCACACCGCGGTCGCTGGCCAACTGCACCTTGGTCGGCAGCACCGAGAAGCTGCCGGCGGCAGCCGGTGTGGCACCCAGCGCCAAGAACCACGCGCACACCCACGCGCAAACCCGCGCACACGGCCACGCGAGCACGGCGCGCAGGCCTGTGCGCCGCGGCATCGCCGCGCGCGCTGGTACGCGCTGCCGTGTCACCTCAGTACTCCACCGTGACGGTGATCTGGTCGCTGTAGCTGCCCGGCGCCACGGCCTGATTCTTCGGAATCTTGCCGTAGATGGTGGTGTTGACCGCCAGACCGGTACCGATGCCGGAAACGCCCAGTGCCGATGCGGCCAGGCCAAAGATCCCGGTCATGCCGACGTCGCGATAGATGTCGTAGGCCAGGCGCGCAGCGCCCGTGCCCATGCGCCGTGTCGACGAGTAGAAATTGCCGTTGTTCAGGCTGATGGTGTAGGCCGTGGCCAGCGAGCACGTCACCGCGATGGTGGACGTGGCCGTGGTGTCGGTGGCGGACGCAGCGTCGTAGATGCCGAAGGCCAGGTCGGAGGCCGACACCGAGCACGAGGTCTGCACGGTGGCACTGACGTTGAAGGTGGTCGTCGCGGTGGCGGCTCGAACCTGGCCGGTGGCCAGGAGCATCAGCAGGCCGGCTACGGCCCAGAGCATCGGCCGCTGGCGTTGCTCTGCCGGCGCGCCGTATTCGCGCGCGCTGGAGCGGGGTGTGAACTGGGGGTCAAGCATGGGTGTGTCCGAGGTTGTCGGGGCCATGTCAGGCTTCCCGTCTGTTCGTTTCGGCACTAACGCGTGCGGCTTGACCCGGCCTGACCCTGAATGATGGCAATCGGTCACAGATCGCCCGTTTCATCACCAGGTTTGGCGAAGATGCGCAGCGTTGCCGGCGATGGCGGCAGGCCCAGCGCCGTCGGCAAGCCCGGGATCGGCTGCTGGAACCACTTGGCATACAGCAGCGCCATCTCGCCCGAGCGCATCAAGCCCGCGATGACCTCGTTGGCCACCGCGTGCATGCGCTCGTCTTCGAGCCTGAACATCACCGCCACCGGCTCGCTGCGCAGCGCCGCGTCGAGCACAAAGAAGCGCCCGGGCTCGGCGGCCTGCGCGCGCTGCGCCAGCAGATAGGCCTGTGGCAGGCTGATCGCGTCGACCCGGCCCTGGTCGAGCATGGCAAACACGTCTGCCGAATGCCGCGCCGCCACCTCCGTGATCTTCAAAGTCGAACTGCGCATCAGCAGGCGCAGGCTCGGAATTGCCGTGCTGCCCACCACCACGCCCACCGAGCGCCCGGCCAGGTCGGGCAAGGCGAGGCCCTTCTGCGCCTCACGCACCATCACACGGATCTCCGACACGATCGTCGCGTGCGACACCAGCGCCTGCTGCTGTGCGGTCGGGGTGACAGCGTTGTAGCCGCACTCGATGTCCACCGTGCGGTTGTTCAAGAGCGAGAACCGCGTCGCCGCCGTGGTGGGCACCGTCACCACCTTCAATGGCGGCAGGTCGAAGCGCTGGCGCAGGGCCGCGACGACGCGCAGGCAGATCTCCATGTGGTAGCCCAAGTGGGCGCCAGCGCCGTCGCTGTAGGAAATGGGGTGCGAATGGTCGCGCGCACCCAGCACGATGCGGCCGCTCTTGGCGATGCGTTGCAACGAGTCGGGCTCAGCCGCCGCCGCGGGGCTGGCGGCAGCGGCGCCTGGACCGAAGAGCACGGCCGCGCTGGTGGCCAGGGCCGTGAGGGCGCGCATGGCACGACGCGATGCCTGGCGCAACAGCCCGCGCGTGGCCGCGCACGAGGCCCAGTGCGCGGCCGGCTCGGCGCGGGCAGCCGTTGAACCGGAAAACATCAAGACGGGGAGCTTCGGCATCCCCCCATAACGACCGCCGGCTGCGCAACTTGAGGCATGAAGCAGAGCGCAGCCCGGTTCAAGTCGGCACGCGGCGCATCCGATAACTCAGGAAATCACCACGTATCAGGAACGCCCATGCCCTCCGCGCAAACGACGTGGCGAAGTCTGGCCCACGGCTCCCCAACGCTGCTGCGGCACCTCGCTGTGTGTCGGCTTTGGTGCGCGCCCATGTGGGCACTGGCAGCGCTTGCCGCCTTGGCGCTGGCCAGCACCACTGCCTTGGGCGCCGAAGGCGTCACGCCACGGGCCCTCAGGCTGGGCATGGTGAACGACCAGTCGGGGCCGGCCGCAGGCCTGGGCCGGGGCATGCGCCTGGGAGCGCAGGCGGTGTTTGCCGAGCTCAACTCGCGGGGTGGCGTGCACGGCCGTCACATCGATCTGGAACTCGCCGATGACGGCTACGACGCCGAACAGACGGCGATGCACACGCTGCAGCTGCTGCAGGGCGACGGCGTGCTGGCGCTGCTGGGCTTTGTCGGCACGGCCAACGCCAAGGCCGTGGTGCCGATGCTCGGCGAGATGAACGTGCCCCTGGTGGGCGTGGTGTCCGGCGCGGCCAGCCTGCGCCAGCCGGTGACGCCGCAGGTCTTCCACCTGCGCGCGAGTTACGCCGAGGAAGTGGCGGCCCTGGTGACCCACCTGCGCGGCCAGGGCCTGCGCCGTTTTGGCGTGGTCTACCAGAACGACAGCTTCGGTCTCGAAGTGCTGGCCGCGGTGCGCGAAGAGCTGGCCCAGAGCGGCCTGACGCTGTACGCCAGCGCGCCGTTTCAGCGCAATACCGTGGCCATCCGCTCGGCGCTGGCGCACATGACCGACCAGGAGCCCGAAGTCGTCATCACAGCCGGGCCCACGGCGCCCGTGGCCGCGTTCATCGAGCGCGCGCGTACAAACCAGGTGCCCTGGCGCATGGCGACGCTCTCCTTCGCCGACAGCGGCATGCTCGTGAGCAAGTTGCGGGGGCAGGCCGACGGCGTGCTGATTTCTCAGGTCATGCCTTTCCAGCTGGATGACGGGTCCACCGTCACGCGCGAGTGCAGGGCGCTGCTGCAACGACATGCCCAGGTGGCGCTGGACCATGCCAATCTGGAGGGCTGCATCACCGCGCGGTTGGTGGTCGAAGCCCTGCAGCGCGCCGGCCCGGCACCCAACCGCGCGCGCCTGATGGCCGCGCTGGACAACGCGGTGGCGCTGGACATGGGCGACTTCGCGCTGCAGTTCTCGTCGAGCAACCACGAGGGCAGCCACCGCGTCTTCCTGGCCGAGGTGGCCCAGGGGCGCCTGACCCGCCTGGCCCCACCTGCCGTGACCGCGGTCGGCGCCCGGTAAGTCTGCGGCCCCGAGGCAGGGCGGCGGTCTGCGGTCGCAGCCCCCATCACAGCATCGATCTCGGCACCCGTCGCAGCACCCGTCGCGGCACCCGATGCGGCAACAGCAAGGTGCGCTGGCTTACGATCCGCGCGCCGATGAACGCCATCTCCCTGTCCTCCGACCCCGCACTGCGCGTGCTGCAAGAAGTGTTCGGCTACGCCGCGTTCCGTGGCGCGCAGCAGGAAATCATCGAGCACGCCGTGGCTGGCGGCGATGCCCTGGTGCTGATGCCCACCGGCGGCGGCAAGAGCCTGTGCTACCAGGTGCTGGCCATCGTGCGCCACCGCGCCGGCCAGGGCGTGGCCATCGTGGTGAGCCCGTTGATCGCGCTGATGCACGACCAGGTCGGCGCTTTGCACGAGGCCGGCGTGGCCGCGGCCTTCCTGAATTCATCGCTGGAAGGCGACGAAGCCCGGCGCGTCGAGCGCGACCTCATGAGCGGCAAGCTGGTGCTGCTGTACGCGGCGCCCGAGCGCATCCTCACGCCGCGTTTCCTGGCCATGCTGCAAAGCCTGCACGAGCGCGGAAAGCTCAGCCTCTTTGCCATCGACGAAGCGCATTGCGTCAGCCAGTGGGGGCACGATTTCCGCGAGGAGTATCTGGGCCTGAGTGCGCTGCACGAGCAGTTCCCGGGCGTGCCGCGGCTGGCGCTGACGGCCACGGCCGACAACCACACGCGGGCCGACATCACCCAGCGGCTGCAGCTCGAGGACGCGCGGCTCTTCGTGGCCAGCTTCGACCGGCCCAACATCCGCTACACCATCGTCGAGAAGGACGAGCCGAAGAAGCAGCTGCTGCGCTTCGTGCGTGATGAACACGAAGGCGACGCCGGTGTCGTCTACTGCCAGAGCCGCAAGAAGGTGGAAGAAACCGCGGCCTGGCTGCAGGCCGAAGGCATCAACGCGCTGCCTTACCACGCGGGGCTGGATGCCGAGGTGCGGCGCCGCCATCAAGACCGCTTCCTGCGTGAAGACGGCGTGGTGGTGGTGGCCACCATCGCCTTCGGCATGGGCATCGACAAGCCCGATGTCCGTTTCGTCGCGCACCTGGACCTGCCCAAGAACATCGAAGCCTACTACCAGGAAACCGGCCGCGCCGGCCGCGACGGCCTGCCCGCCGACGCCTGGATGACCTACGGCCTGGCGGACGTGGTGAACCAGCGCCGCATGATCGACGAGAGCGACGCCGGCGAAGAGTTCAAGCGCCTGCAGCGCGGCAAGCTCGATGCGCTGCTTGCCCTGTGTGAAACCCACGACTGCCGGCGCATGCGGCTCTTGACCTACTTCGGGCAGGACAGCGCGCCCTGCGGCAACTGCGACAACTGCATCGCCGCGCCCGAAACCTGGGACGCCACCGAAGCCGCGCGCATGGCGCTCAGTGGCATCTACCGCTTCCGCCAGGCCGGCGGGCAACGTTATGGGGCCGGCCACCTCATCGACGTGCTGCGCGGCAAGACCACCGAGAAGGTGGCGCAGCACAGCCACGAGCGTCTGTCGACCTTTGGCATTGGCGCCGGCGTGAGCGAGGCGCAATGGCGCCTGGTGCTGCGCCAGCTCATCGCGCTGGGCCACGTGCAGGCCGAGGGCGACTACAACACGTTGGCGCTGGCCGACAGCGCCCGCGAGGTGCTGCGCGGCGATGTGCCGGTGCGCCTGCGGGTGCCGGCCGAGACCAAACCGCGTGGCAAGACGGCGCGCAACGGCCGCGACAAGGCCGTGCGCGGGGCGGGCTCTGCCGCGGGCAAACCGCTGCCGCTGCCGCTGGACGACGAAGCCACCGAACGTTTCGTGGCGCTGAAAGCCTGGCGCGCCGAGGTCGCGCGTGAACACAACCTGCCGGCCTACGTCGTCTTCCACGATGCGACGCTGGCCGAGATGGCGCGCGAACAACCCGCCACGCTGGGCGAGCTGGCCGGCATCAGCGGCGTGGGCGCGAAGAAGCTGGAAGCCTACGGCGCCGAGATCCTGCGCGTGCTCGGCGGCTGAGGCACCGACCGGCGCAAGCGCCGTCGTTATGATGACCGGTTGCCTTTCGCCGTCACCATGCCCCAGCCTTTCGATGAAAACCCCACCCGGCTTGAGCCCGCGCCTGCCCCTGTACAGGCGCGACGGGCCCCGCAGGAAAGCCACGCCTTGCGTGTGCGCGGCGCCCGCACCCACAACCTGAAGAACATCGACCTCGACATCCCCAAGCACGCGCTGGTGGTGATCACGGGTTTGTCGGGCAGCGGCAAGAGCAGCCTCGCCTTCGACACGCTGTATGCCGAAGGCCAGCGGCGTTATGTCGAGAGCCTCTCGGCCTACGCGCGGCAGTTCCTGCAGCTGATGGACAAGCCCGATGTCGATGTCATCGAGGGCCTGAGCCCGGCCATCAGCATCGAGCAGAAGGCCACGAGCCACAACCCGCGCAGCACGGTCGGCACCATCACCGAGATCCACGACTACCTGCGCCTGCTCTATGCCCGCGCCGGCACGCCCTACTGCCCCGACCACGGCCTGGCGCTGCAGGCGCAGAGCGTGGCGCAGATGGTGGACGCCGTGCTGGCCCTGCCCGAAGAC